>NZ_JBGTYN010000004.1:0-359273 GCF_041730275.1 Comamonas sp. SY3
CAGCTCGGTGTTGGGGACGAAGGCGCCGATGCCGGAGATGCCTTGGGCGGAGGCCCAAAATGCGCTGGAGAGTAGGTAGGCAAACAGACTTCCTCGTATCCACGGACGAGAAGCCGAATTGATGGGCGGCTTGGCCGGTGTTCCTGGGCCGCAGTGCATGGCGCTAGGCATGTGTAGATCCCTCCCAACTTTGTTTTTGGTTTTGCATTCATAAGGCGCCATCGCTGGAATCGCTTGCGACTTAAAAACTATCAATTAATCAAATTTGATAGTTTTTACATTTGATGCAGCAATGCTTACGCACAACTGACACGTCAGTGGAAATGCAACACAGAACAAATTGAAAAAGGGAAGCGCTCGCGCCGAATCTGCTGCTTCTCTAGGCAGTAGCCCGTTAGGTGGTCATCCAGATGGAGCAGGTGAAGGTAAAGGTGAACTGCCTTGCGCACACCCCCCAGCCTTTCGCAACCCCACCCCCGCCATAGCCACACCCCAACCAGGGATTGCCACCCCGCCCTAGCCACAGGAATGGTTCTCATTTAAGATAAAAGATATATCTTAGACACGGATTGAACACACCATGCCCTTGCAACTGAGCCTTCCCACGTCCCCTTCCCCCGAGCTGCTGGCTGCGCGTGCGCCTGAGCGGGCGCGCCATGAGATCAAGCTGCGCCGTACCACCGTTGCATCGGTGGAGCAGCTGACGCCGCATATGCTGCGCATCCGTTTGCAGGGTGCCGACCTGGCGGGATTTACCAGTCTGGGCTTTGATGACCATGTGAAGCTGCTGTTTCCGGATGCCAATGGCGAGCTGCAGTTGCCGCCGCCCGGCAGCGATGGCCTGCCGCCCGCGATGCGCGAGGCGATGCGGGACTACACGCCCCACTCTTACGATGCCCAGGCGCAGACCTTGGCGATTGACTTTGCGGTGCATGAGGCCGGCCCTGCCACGGCCTGGGCGCTGCAGGCGGCCGCGGGGCATGCACTGGGTATTGCGGGGCCGCGTGGCTCCTTCATCGTGCCCACGGCGTTTGATGGGCATCTGCTGATTGGTGACGATGCGGCGCTGCCAGCGATCACGCGCCGCCTGCGCGAGCTGCCTGCCGGCACCCAGGCGGTGGTGGTCGTGGAGGTGAATGACGCGGCCGACGAGCAAGCGCTGGACAGCGCTGCCGACCTGCAGGTGCACTGGGTGCACCGCCAGGGTCAGCCGGCCGGCGATGCGCAGCGGCTGCTAGCGGCTTTACGCCAGATCGATGCGCCAGCCGGCGATTACTACAACTGGGTGGCGCTGGAATCGGCGGCCGCCAAAGCGCTGCGTGCGGCGCTGATTGCCGAGCATGGCGCCCACCCCAAATGGACCAAGGCAGCGGCCTACTGGAAGCGCGGCAGCTCCGGTGTGCATGAAGTCATTGAAGAGTGACCGCACACATCCATCATCAAGGATAGGAGCGCAGATAGTCCAGCAGCTGGACGATACGCGCCTTGGTGACGCGGTTGCGGTACTCGCTGCGCGACAGCGCTGAGGTGCTGCCGAAGTCCTTGGCGTTCCAGGTGCCGTCGATAAAGGCGGCCTCGGTGGTCATGAAGGCCAGCCAGTTGCGCTGCGAGGCGCGCAGCTTTTGCGCGCCGGTGGCGCCGACCTTGGCCATCAGCTCGCGGTAGGTCTGGTTCAGTTCCACATCAAGTTGCTTGGCATAGGCGCTGCTCGCGCGCAGCATGTCTGCCGTCGTGTTCTGGTTGGCGACGGCGGCCTCCAGCGGCTGTATGCGCTGCTCAAAGGCGGCCAGGCGGTCGGGGGCATCGGGGTTGTCCACGGCCATCGCAGCGGTCGATGCCAACATGGCAGCGCCCAGGCATGCGGCGCGCATCCATTGCCAGCGGGTCTGGCGGCGGTGGTTGAAGACCATGGTTTACTCCTTAGAACTGCTTAAAAAATGGGCAATGGGATCAGTTGATCTCGCTGGCCGCAATACCTGCATTGCCGGACTGCGGGGCCGCCGCGCCAGACGGCGCCGCCCGGCGCCAGACCATGCCGCCATCGGCCGTGGGCACCGGTTGGCCCACGCTGCCGGATGACACCGGCGAGACGACCACGCCGCGCTCAATCGGCGGTGGGTTGCCCGACGGCTGGCTCTGTGGTGCGCTGGCGCTACCCGGGAAGGCCGGTGCCGCCGGTGCCGGGTTGGATGGCACGGGGTTGGACGATGGGCCAGGCACCACGACACCGGGTTGCGGCTGGCCCGCATCGGCCGGGCGCTGCGCGGGCATTTGCGGCTGCTGCGCTGGCGGTGGGTTGTTCTGGAAGGCGGGGTAGTCGCCTTCGCCACTCGGGCCGCGCGGGCCCGCGCCGCTCTGGCCTATCGGCCGCGCTTCGGGGTCGTCGATGACAGGCGCATCCCCGGGGTTGCCGCGATCGGGCAGCGGCTGCATTGCAGGCGGTTGCTCAAACGGATCGGCTGGTGGCTTGTTGTCGCCAAAGCCCAGCATCCAGCTGCGCAGGCGCTGCACAAAGGTGTTGTTCTCGGCCGGCATCTCAAAGCGGGCCTGTGCCTGCACCAGCTTGGCGCGCTGCGATGCGGCGGCCACTTCGGCGACGACTGGCAGCGCACTGTGGGCGCCCTGGCCCCAGTAGTCGTTCAGCTGCACGCGGCTGTCGTTGAAGCCGACCCAGGCGCCGCCCACCCAGTCGGGGTGCGCCAGCATGAACCAGCCGTCGGCATTGTCCTGCGTGGTGCCGGTCTTGCCGATCCAGTCGCCGCTGACGCCGTAGCGCGCCACCCCCCGGCCGGTGCCCTTGGTGATGACGCCACGCATCATGTCGATCAAGCCATAGGTGACGCCGCTGTCCAGCGCCAGCTCGGTCGCGGGTGGCTCAAACTCGGCCAGTACCTTGCCGTCGCGGTCGCTGATGCGGGTGACCATGACCGGCGCGCGGTAGCCGCCGCCATTGGCCAGGGTGGAATAGGCTGTCACCATCTCCTGCAAGGTGACCGGGCTGGTCCCCAGCGCCAGCGACATCACATCTTCAAGCTTGCTGTCGCGAACGCCCAGCGCCCGCGCCAGCTTGGCCACCTTGGCGGGGCCGACCTTGGCCATCACCTGGGCGGTGATGGTGTTCTTGGAGTAGGCCAGGCCATCAGCCAGGGTCATCGGTTGGTCCGATGGCGGGCCACCATCGGTGGGGCGCCAGAACTGACCGCCGCCCAGCGGAATGCGCACAGCCTCGTCCATCAGCTGGTCGCTGGGCAAGGCGCCGTCCAGCAGTGCGGCGCCATAGACAAAGGGCTTGAAGGTGGAGCCGGGCTGGCGGCGCGCTTGCGAGACATGGTCAAACGGGTCGATGGCAAAGTCGCGGCTGCCCACCCAGGCCAGCACATGGGCACTGCGCGGGTCCATCGCCATAAAGCCCACCTGCACGCGCACCTTGTCCTGGCGCAGGTTGGCCATGAAGTCGGCATCGGCCAACAGGCGCTGCAGCGCTTCGTCCTTGTCCTGGCCATCGGCCACTGCTTGGCGGTAGACGGCGCTTTCGCGCACAAAGCTTTGCACCAGTGGGTTCTTGGCGGTCCATTGGTTGCGGTTGCTCCACAGGCCATTGGCCGTCACCTGCAACTGCCGGCCCTGGCGCGCTACGGCCTGGTTGGCCCATTGCTGCACGCGCGAGTCGATGGTGGTCTGCACCACCAGGCCATCGGCATAGATGTTGTAGTCGTTGGCATCGGCCCATTCGATCAGCCACTTGCGCAGCGCCTGCGCAAAATGCGGCGCCATGCCCACGGCCTCGTCCTGGCGCTCAAAATCCAGCTTGATGCCGCGTTTTTTGAAGGTCTCGAAATCCTGGTCGCTGAGCTTGCCGTGCTTGTTCATCTGCGCCAGCACCGTGTTGCGGCGTTGCTGGGCCCGCTCAGGGTTTTGCACGGGGTTGTAGTAGCTGGTGCCCTTGAGCATGCCCACCAGGGTGGCGGCCTCGAGCACGCTCAGCTTCTGGGCAGGCTTGTCAAAGTAGGTGCGCGCGGCCATCTCGATGCCAAACGCGTTGTAGAGAAAGGGCACGGTGTTGAGGTAGGTCTCCAGGATCTCGTCCTTGGTGTAGGCCGATTCGATCTTGTAGGCCGTCACGGCCTCCTTGAGCTTGCGGTTGAGCGAGCGGGCGCGGCCGATTTCCTCGGGGAACATATTGCGCGCCAGCTGCTGGGTGATGGTGGAGCCGCCCTGGGGCCGGCCCATGGCCGTGTGCAGCACCGAGCCAAAGGTGCGGCGCCAATCGAGCGCGCCATGCTCATAAAAACGGTGGTCTTCGGTCGCGATCAGCGCGTTGATGACATTGGGCGAGATGTCCTTGAGGGCCACCCATTCGCGGTTGGAGCGCTTGTACTGCGCCAGCACCTTGCCGTCGGCTGATAGCAGCTGGGTGGGCGCCTCGACCTTGTTTTTTTGGATATCGCCGATCGACGGCGTCAGTGGAATCAGCAGCAGCACATAGAGCAGCAGCAGCACCGGCAAGGCCGCCACCGCCAGCAGCCATTGCTTTTTGCGGCGCGCGGCCAGCCACTGGCGCAGGCGCCGCGCCAGCACGGGCAGGGCGCTCGCTGCGCGGCGCACGGTCGTTGTCAAAGCGGAAATAAGGGGTATCGCCATGGAAAGAGTCTGCAAAACCTGGGCCGGCATCGCGCTGCGCGCAGCGCTGCTGAGGCCAATCCGCCATTGTCGGGCAGGCGGGGTTTCCCCGCCTGCCGGCTGTGCAAAGCAGACTGCAAACCATGTAACAAATGTGGGCTTCTGCCAACGGCAGACGCGGCGCCTACAGCGCACTTTCAGCGGTTTTAGCTGATTTAATCATCAGATTAACGGCGGATAACGCCTGGCAGCCCGCGTCCCCGATGCTTTGTGACGGCGTGTGGCCGCAGACCGGCATCACTCCATGAACCAGCCGTGGCTGACAATCAGGGACTGCCCTGTCAGCGCATTGGTGGGGAAGGCCGCAAAGAACAGCGCGACGCGCGCCACATCGTCCACGGTGGTGAACTCGCCATCGACGGTGTCCTTGAGCATCACGTTCTTGATCACATCGGCTTCGCTGATGCCCAGTTCCTTGGCCTGCTCGGGGATCTGCTTGTCCACCAGGGGCGTGCGCACATAGCCCGGGCAGATCACATTGGCGCGCACGCCTTGCGGGCCACCCTCCTTGGCGACCACCTTGGCCAGGCCTTCCAGGCCATGCTTGGCGGTCACATAAGGGGCCTTGAGCTTGGAGGCCTCTTTGGAGTGCACCGAGCCGGTGTAGATGATGCTGCCGCCCCGGCCCTGCGCATACATGTGCTTGATGCAGGCGCGGGTAGTAAGGAAGGCGCCATCGAGCTGGATGGCCAGCATTTTTTGCCACTCCTGCAGGCTGAATTCCTGCACCGGCTTGACGATCTGGATGCCGGCATTGCTCACCAGGATATCGATGCCGCCATAGGCCTTCACCGCGGCTTCGACCGAGGCGTCCACCTGGTCTTCCTGCGTCACATCGACCGCCAGCCCCAGGGCGGTACCGCCCTTGCCTGCAATATCCTTGGCCGCCGCCTCGGCAGCTTCCTGCTTCAGATCGGCGATCACCACCTTGGCGCCCTGCTGCGCATACAGATCGGCGATGGCCTTGCCAATGCCACTGGCGGCGCCCGTCACATAGGCCACCTTGCCTGCGAGTTGCTGAACCATTTCTTCTTCCTTTCGACCGGAAAAGCGGTCACAAATCCCAAGTCTCGCGCTGCACTGCAGCATGCATCCGTAGGAGAGCAAGCCGTTTGCATGACAAGCGCCAAACCCTTGGCGCGGCCCCTGCCATCCGGCCCCGCGATGGAGCGCAGCGGCGGCAAGCCCTACACTTGCGGTTTTGCCAGACTCTTCGAACAAGACCATGAACATCACCAAAGACTGCGCCGTCACCATCCAATACAAGGTGACCGATGCGCAAGGCAAGCCGCTGGACAGCGGCAACCTCGCCTACCTGCATGGCGGCTATGAAAACATCTTCCCCAAGGTGGAGGCCGCTTTTGAAGGCCAGGCCGTGGGTTTCAGCACCAGCGTGGATCTGGCGGTGGAAGATGCCTTTGGCGAACGTGACGAGAGCCTGGTGCGTGTCATCCCCAAGAGCGAGTTCCCACCGGGCGTGAAGGTGGGCGGCCAGCTGCGCGGCGCCAATGACCGTGGCGAGCCCCAGGCCTTCTACGTCAAGAAGATCAAGGGCCCGGAAGTGCACCTGGATGGCAACCACCCGCTGGCCGGCCTGGCGCTGCGCTTTAGCGGCAAGGTAATCGATGTGCGCGCGGCCAGCGAAGAAGAAATTGCCCACCGCCATGTGCATGGCGCGCACGGCCACCACCATTGATACAGTGGTGCAGCAGGGCGCTTTAGAGCCCGCTGCGCTTGGCATTGTTGATCATCCCAGCGGCTCACGCAGATGCCTTGCGTGCCAGCCGCTTTTTCATTCATGAAAGCCACCCATGACCGCCCCCCTGATCGAGCCCCGCACCGCCCGACTGCAGCTGCGCCAATGGCAGCCGCAAGACCGGGAAGCCTTTGCCGCGATGACGGCCGACCCCGAGGTGATGCGCTACTTTCCCGCGCCGCTGACCCGGGCGCAAAGCGATGCGATGGCGGACCGCTGCGAGGCGCTGGTGGCAGAGCGTGGTTGGGGCGTCTGGGCGGTGGAACGGCTGGAATACCAGCAATTCATTGGCATCGTTGGCCTGCATGTGCCGCAGGCCGACCTGCCTTTTTCTCCCTGCGTCGAAATCATGTGGCGCCTGGCGCGCCATGCCTGGCACCAGGGCTTGGCCACCGAGGCGGCGCAAGCAGCACTGGCCGTGGGCTTTGGCCCGTTGCAGCTGGCTGAAATCGTGGCCTTCACCACCACCAGCAACCTGCCATCGCAGGCGCTGATGCAGCGCCTGGGCATGGAGCGCGACCAGGCGGGAGACTTTGAACACCCTGCCCTGCCCGAAGGCCACCCGTTGCGCACCCATGTGCTGTATCGCCTGCCCGCTTCAACATTTGCAGCAAGCTAAAACGCGCAGCGCCCTGCAGCCAGGGCCGTCTGCTGGGGACGGCCCGCCGCGTTTCAAGCCCATCGCTGCCCCGCCCGGCCGTCCGAACGCCTCCCCTTGGGGCTGTAGGACGCTTGATCTTTCTCAGGGCTTTTACGCATATTGACCATGTCGCGGTCTGAGCTGCAGTTTTGCGCGTTAGGATGTATCTAACTCAATGCCGCAAGGCGATGGCCTTCGCGGCATCCGGTTGTCAAAGCTGGGCCGCCCGCCCAGCAAGTTCGAGAAAGGAGCACATCCATGCAAGTTCAAGTGCACGCTGGTGACAATGTCCAAGGCGGAGAATCTCTCTCCCAATGGGCACAGACCGAGGTACAAAACAAGCTTTCGCGCTTTCGCGAATATGTGACCCGCGTGGAGGTTTACCTCACCGATGTGGACGCGCTGAAAAACGGCGGCAAGGGCAAGCGCTGCGTCATGGAGACACGGGCCAACGGGCGCCAACCCCTGGCGGTCAACGCCGAGGCCGAGAAGGTTGCCGAGGCCTTCAATGCGGCGCTGGAAAAGCTGCACCGCGCGCTGGACACCGACGTCGCCAAGATGCGCGACAAGAGCAACCGCGAAACCATCCGCACTGCCACCGACGAAGACGCCGAAGCCTGAGGGCTGAAACGGGCCTGAAAAGGCCCTTCTCCTGAACAAAGCACCGCCTGGCGGTGCTTTTTTGCGTCTGCTGATGCGTTTTGCTGGCCATGCGCCTGGAGCTTGGAGGTTGGCTCCCGGCCCGCTGTGGCGCTGATGCGCTGTGGCGCTCTGCAGCGCGGCCCGCATGCAAGATCCCTTTGCACGAACGAGCGCTGCAGCGATGGTTTTTGGGTGATGGGCCGGCCGCACCCGCACCCCGCGCCCGCATTTATCGCGCACCCGCACCCAGACACCGGGGGGCGGAAAGCGCATCGCTTTGCAGCGTGCCTATCTGCCGCTCACCAGCGCCTAGAGCGGAAGGAAGTGGGTCAGGAGTAGCTGCTGGCTACCCTGGCGTCCGCCTCACAGCATGTTCGCGGCATCTTCGTGGCCTCTCTTCCCACCCTGCTCAGCTGCGCCATCACCTCCCCAGGCGCAAACAGCCCTGGGTACGCACCTACCAACGCTCGATAGCGGTCATTCGAATTGACTGAATGCACCGTGCCAGTGGTGTCTTGGGACGCTGAAAAACCGGTGGATATCTTCATGTGTTCAATGGATAGATCCATGCACAAGTTATACACATGTGACAAAAATCCATGGCTCTTGTTGCTTTCATAAAAGATATCCACAGACTCATACCACTTTTTGAAAGCACGCACTTTGCCACAAAAATACCTGAAACTATCTATTTTTTGCACATTTCTTCGCAACATACCGTTATTTTCTATATCTCACTCCGAATGTGTGTCCAACAGCCATCGGCAACAGGTACAAACAATACACAACTTTTTCCACAGTTTTTGACTTGTTTTGCTGATTTTTTAGGCAATCTTCTTAAAGCAATTTATCCATATCCAATTGTGGATAAAACCACAAGCAGCTATTTTCTAACCGAAAATCACTATGTTCTGTGCATAACTTATCTAAAAAAAGGTCAATTTATCCACAGGATGCACCGAGAACATGCCAGCAAGTCAATTTGTGGATAAGTAAGATCCGAACAGGTGGCTGTCGTTTTAACGCATAAGTGCTTTACTTATCCACAAATCTGGGCCATCGTATAGCGGGATGCCGGTCGGAGAAATGTGCATAACTCTTTCTCTTCCATTTTCACAGTGTGGAATTTATCGCGATGTGAAAGATTATTCACAAGTGTGACCAGGATAACTTGTTGACAAATTGCGCCATGTCGCGGTCCACTTTGCATAAAAAAACAGCATTTATCGATTCATCTATTGATAGCATTGGGATAGCAGATATGAAATGAATGGCTTTTCATTTCAGTTTATTTGAATCATTCAAATTGAAATTTTGGATTTGACGCGGGGAGGCTGGGGGCGGCGCCGTCTGGTTTGAAGGGGGGCTCGACCGCGTTCTTGATGCCGTATGCCGCGCACAGGCCATGTGGCAAAAAAAATCAGCCGAGTTGCATCGGCTGATGAGTGCTGGCGCACGGGGGTCCGCCCTGCGGTGTTGGCTGTGATGCGGAGGGCGTTCCAAACATGCTGGTGCGATCCAAAAATTGGACTTTGGAGCCGGGAATTGGTATGCGCCGCCCCATCGCGCAGGGGCTCAACGGCTACTTCCAGCGTTTACAGCCAAGCCTGTAGCGCCAGCGGCTTGGTCTGATCGTCTGGAGTGACGGAAGGGAAGCAAAAAAGACCAGCACGGCCCGTGATGGGCATCGACTGCGCCCGGCGAGCGGCGAGCCACAAAAAACAGGGCCTCTGTGCGCAGATCCGGAGCCTGGGTACGGCTCCGTGGAAGCGAGATGTCCACAGGCGGCACGCACCCATCCGTCAGCGGGTCCGAGTCATCGATCTCCACTCGCAGCCGTGACCGCACAGAAGGCGCAGAGACCCGCGTTCTGCACACGCCGATTTTTTCACTCAAAAGGCGCATTGCCGCCCACAAGACAGCACAAGAGGCTTGGGTGCACACACCATCCATCTCGGCGTAATGACAGCAATCCATTGTTTTTCCTGGTTATTTTCAGATTCACAGCCTTACCCACAGGCGATGTCATCGGACCTGCAGACCCAGGGCCCCAAAAGAACTGTGGATAACTTTTGGGATAAAGCAACAACAACCCATGGGTTACCCACAAACATGCCCCCGTCCAGGAACTTGCTCCGCTCTCATGCACCGGCAATAAGGCCTGGTGCACACAGACCGACGGCGTGCTAGAGGACTGATTTATCATTAAAAAAAACTTATCCACAGATTTCTCAGCCACATCGTTCAGCGCCAAAAACCTCCAATGCTGCCCTGGACGTTGTGGGTAATTTTTAGCACTCACGCATTCATACGCACAGCAGACGCCAGTACGCACGCCATCTGTGGGGACAGCAGAACATATGTGGATAAGTTATTATTTATCAAACACTTGTCGAAATTTCGACGCGACAGAATGTGTGTGGATAATGCATGCGCCCAAACCAACTTATCCACAGAAATAACCCATACCCTCTACTTATCCACTTTGCAGTGACAAGCGTAGACGGGTACCATCAACATGGTTGGGAAAATTTCAAGCTTTTGAAAATTTTTGCTTTATTGAACTTATCCACAGAAGTGAGGGCCCTCCTACTACTACCTACTATTCTTTTAAAGAAAATAAAAGAAAAACCAAAGGCAAGCTCGGCAAGGTTTCATATCTTGAAATTTTTCAGACTGTGAAAATTCAGACGGCCAGGGGGTAAGAGACATCGCGCTGAGCGCTTCCAAAAAGTGCCTCAGGCTTCCCGCCACATCCAGAACGCAGAGGAAAGAAGGGCTTCGCCAGTCCGTGGCTTCGTCAGCGAGATCCTGTCGCTATGTTCGCTAGTTCTTGCCCGGTAGATGCACTGTGCGCAAATGCACAGCCCAACATAGGTGTTAGCTATACTTTTGGATGCGTGTCGCTAACGGTGATGCCGCTTAGCAGGGAATGGAAGAGAGTTGTTGACCGGGTATCGCGCTTGCTGTCGTGCTGCGGGTAGCAGGGGATTCGCTGGTCGGCGGCGCAAATCT
Source organism: Comamonas sp. SY3 (assembly GCF_041730275.1). Lineage (NCBI taxonomy): Bacteria > Pseudomonadati > Pseudomonadota > Betaproteobacteria > Burkholderiales > Comamonadaceae > Comamonas > Comamonas sp. SY3. Next base: position 10,734 of record NZ_JBGTYN010000004.1, read on the forward strand.
CCATCGGTTACCGGGCTCCGCTCCAAGAATGCCGTCTACCGCGCACAAGGAGCCTGTGGGCGCCTGGGAGGTTGGTGGGTAGGGCAAGGGGTTGGTAAAGCGTGCAGCGCACCTCCTGCGGGCCCTGCTGCCGTTCAAACGCACTCGCTGGCGAACATCCATTGGCTATGGGCGGCCGCCCTGTAGCACAGGACACTGCGCTATTTCTCTGATGCTGTATGTTTATACAGTTGCTGACTGGGTACTTGCTCTGGCCGTGTTGAGCTGGCCGCTACGTCATACAGGCTCTCCAGGCTGCCCCGGCAGCTCCACTCAGCGTTAGACGCCTCCCTGATCACCATCCCCTGCGCCAGGCAAAAAAATACCGCCAGAAGGCGGTAGCAAGGGGAAGAGGGGGATTGAGGGGATCAGAAGTGCCGTGCGTAGCGCAGTTGCACAAAGTTCTCGCCCGGGTTGGGGCGCTTGATCGACGCGTTGGAGAGATGCTCCAGGCGCACGGACCATTCGTTCTCACGGCGCATGCCGGTGAAGTAGCCCACGCCGATATGGGTGCCGAAATTGAACGCGGTCGAAAAGCGCTTTTCACGGCTTTCGTACAGCTTGCTGGAGACGTAACCGCCCAGACCGGCTTCGACGAACCAGGGGTACTGGCTCTTGCTATGGAAGCGCAAGGTGGGTACCAGACCGACGACGGCGATGGTGCGGCTGCCTTCGCGTTCCATGCGGTCCGAGTTCCAGGCCGACAGGCTCATGTCCCAATGGGCGGTGACGGGATGGCCCCACCAGAAGGTCTTCCAGTCCATAGGAATGGTCGAGCCAATGGTGAGCGCACGTGCGTCACGCTCGGCAACACCGGCTTGTAGGTACAAGGTAGCGGTGTTGCGCTTATCGGCGAATTGCGCATGGGCAGAAGCACTCCAGACAGTCAGCGCGCACAAGCCGACAGCGGAGAGGAGAGGGCGGTATTGCATCAAATAATGTTACACCTGGTCAACTCTTGCTTCTGTCAGCAAAAGCAGGTTGTTGTCTGTATGCAACCGCTGACGAGACCACCAGCAAAAAAGGCGCAGCTGATGACAGCTGCGCAAGAGGGGATGGAGAGCGATCCGAGGGGGGAGGGGGGAGGGGGTGTCCGCCTTATTTACTGTCGATAGGTGGAACAGTCTGTTTCGCATTTGGGCCTTGATGGCGCTGGCCATGGGGCCCCTTGCCCTCCGGCCCGTGTCCACGGCGTTCATGCATCTTCAAGGTCTCCGCATCGAAGGTCTTTTGCTGCTCAGGCGTCAGCGTCGCATAGAAAGCCTTGGTCGCCTGGTTGCGTTGGTCCATGGCCGCCTGGTGCTTGGCATGCATGGCCTGCATTGCGTCAATGCGCTCTGGGGTGGTCAACTTGGCCAGATCAGCACGCTCAGGGCGCTCACCCGGGGCAGGGCGCTGGGGCTTGATGGCCGCCACATAGCTGGTCCAGGCTGCTTCCTGGCTGGCATTGAGCTTGAGCGAGGCCTTGAGGGCCTGCATGCGCTGGGCCATACGGGCCTCGCGTGCTTCAGGACCATGGCCCTTTTTGGCGGGGGCGGGGGCGCTTTGCACGGTAGGGGCTGCTGCTGGCGTGCTGGGGGTCTGGGCAAAGCTGGAAACTGACAGGCTGGCCAGCATGGCGGTCACGATGGCGCTACGTTGCAAGAGAGACATGGTGTTTCCTTTCCGGGTTGTGATGTCTGATGCGATGTATGCAGTGTCCGCCTGCCATGTAAGAGCCCCGTCACCGCCCGGTATGACTGTGTAAAGAATTACCAATTTTGGTTGTTCGGCTTCGTGGAAATGCGCTGCTGGCAGCCGGTCAACCCATCCAAACCCCGGCTTTTTTGCCCGGTTCATCGCTCTGGGGCAGGCCCGATTCGCGGCACAATGGACGGCAGATCAGTGCGGCACACCAGGGCCGCTTGTGTTTTTTAAAGGGCTGCCCAGCAGGTTGGCAGCCTTCCAGAACAAAGGAATGGCATGTTCAAGAACATGATTTTTTACCGCATCTCCGAAGCCTGGCAGCCGGATTTGGTGGCGCTGGATACCGCCTTGGCCAAGCAGCAGTTTGAGCAGTGCGGTGCCACCCAGGAAAAGTCCACCGGATGGGTGCCCCCGCGCGGCGAAGAGCACGGGGCCATGGTCGAATCGGTGGGCGGCCAATGGATCTTGCGGCTGATGAGCGAGAGCAAGATGCTGCCCGCGAGCGTGCTCAACCGCAAGCTCGATGAGAAGCTCGCCCATATCGAAGCCCAGGAAGGCCGCAAGCCCGGCAAGAAGGAAAAGCAGGAGCTCAAGGACGAGTGCAAGCTGGATCTGCTGCCGATGGCCTTCACCAAGCAAGGCGGGCTGTGGATCTGGATCGATCCGCAGGCGCGGCTTTTGGTGCTGGACACCAGTAGCCAGGGCCGGGCCGATGAGGTGATCACGATGCTGGTCGAGGCCTCGCCCGGTTTTGCCGTGGCGCTGATCGATACCCAGAACAGCCCCCAGGGCGCGATGTCCGCCTGGCTGCACAGCTACGATGCGCCGGCAGGTTTCAGCATCGACCAGGAGTGCGAGCTCAAGAGCGCCGACGAATCCAAGGCCGTTGTGCGCTATGCCCGCCACCCGCTGGGCATCGACGAGATCCGCGAGCATATCGACCAGGGCAAGCTGCCCACCAAGCTGGCGCTGACCTGGGACGACCGGGTCAGCTTCGTGCTGACCGAGGACCTGCAGCTCAAGAAAGTGGCCTTGCTCGATGTGGTGATGGAAGGCGCCAGTGAGGATGGCGGCTTCGACGCCGACGTGGCCATTGCCACTGGTGAGTTCAGCCAGCTGATTCCGGATCTGATCCAGGCGTTGGGCGGTGAAGGCCGCACCGAGCTGGGCCAGTTGCCTGACCGGGGCAATAAACCCGCTGCAGCGGCCCTGGAAGGGGCTGCAGCGCCCGTCAAACCGATCAGCCTGGGTGCGGGCGTGGGCAAGCCTTTCGATGCGTCTGGCAAGCCTGGCGGCATGCAGACCGGTCCCAAATCGGCGCCGGTGGACCAGGATCCGGATTCCAGCCCCTTCTGACGGCTACCCCACAGAAACAGCAACGCGCTCCCAGGAGCGCGTTTTTTATGGCTGAGGCGGTTGTCTGTCCAAGCGTTCAATGCTTGCAGCAGCTGGCCGCATCTGGCGCCGCCGCAGGGTCCGACAGACTGTCGAGAATAGGGCAGTCCGGACGCTGGTCGCCATGGCAGCTGTGCACCAGCGTCTGCAACGAGCGCTCCATCGCTTTCATCGCGGCAATGCGCTCGCGCAAGGTCTCGATATGCTTTTGCGCAATCTCCTTGACCGAACTGCTGGCGCGCTGCTTGTCGTGCCACAGGTTGAGCAGGTTCTCGATCTCCTCCATCGAGAAGCCCAGATCGCGGCTGCGGCGGATGAAGGAGAGGGTGTGCACATCCGACTCGGTATACAGGCGGTAGCCGCTGTCGGTGCGGTTCACATGCGGCAGCAGGTTCAGCGACTCGTAGTGGCGGGCCATGCGTGCAGAAATACCCGCCAGCTGGGCCGCTTTGCTGATGGACACCGGCCAGGCGATGGACCGCTCAGCCGCAGGCTTGCGTGACGGGCGGGCCATGATTACTGGACCTGGTAGCCTTCGGCCGCGATGGCCGCCGCGATCTTGTCTGCCGGCTGGCTGGAGTCAACGACGACCTTGCCTTGGGCGCGGTCAATCGCTACCTTGGCCTGGGCGTCGAGCTGCTGCACAGCCTGGGTGACGGCGCGCTCGCAGTGGCCGCAGGTCATGCCTTGGACTTGGAAGGTGTTTTGCATGGGGTTTCCTTTCAGTGGTTGATGGCCTGATCTTGAAAGCTGACACGGTGTGAAGGTCAAGAGCAGGGTCTTTACGCGATGCACCCGTACAAGGATCGGGACATCGGCACCGCATCACCATCGCATCGGCCGGGATGTGTTTCACGTGAAACAGCATCCCCTGGCCGGCAGAGCGATTACTGCTTTTCTTCTGCAATGGCCTGTTGTACCGCAGGCCGGGCACCCACGCGTTGCATGAAGCTGGCCAGGTTTTGCAGGCCGCTGGTGTCGACACCGACAAACTTGCTCCAGCCGCACACGGTGAACAGGTAGGCATCGGCCACGGTGAAATCCGTGCCCATCAGGAACTCCTTGCCTTCCAGCTGCGAATCCACCCAGGTCAGACGCTTGAGCACATGCACGCGGGACATGTCCTTGACGGTGTCGGGCAGGTTGGGGTTGAACAGCGGCGAGAAGCCCTTGTGGATCTCGGTGCCGATGAAGCCCAGCCATTCCTGCAGCTGGTAGCGCTCAAAGGTGCCGTTGGCAGGTGCCAGCTTGGAGGCTGGCGCCTGGTCGGCGATGTACTGCACGATGGCCGGGCCTTCGCGCAGGCGCTGGCCATTGTCCAGCTCCAGCACCGGCACATAGCCCAGCGGGTTGATGGTGTAGAAGTCGGTGCCGTCCTTGAGCTGGTGGGTCTTGGTGCTGGCCATCTCCAGGGTGAAGGGCAGGCCGGCTTCCAGCAGGGCAATATGGGGCGACAGCGAACAGGCGCCAGGAGAGAAATACAGCTTCATCGACAAATCTCCAGTAAAGGTTAAAGCCGAACCATGCTATCGCTTTTGACAAGGCTCTGCAGCAGCGGTGGATGCGGCGCAATAACACGGCTGCCGGCGTGTAAACACCCCAGTCATTAAAATAGCGGGCAAAACCGACTATTTGCCATTTCGGCAGAAGGGCTGACTGACTGCGAGGCGCATGCCTTGCGAGCCCTGGAACGAGGCCCCATGAGCCAAACCCCCTATACCTACCCGCAAGAATTCGATGTCATCGTTGTCGGTGGCGGCCATGCCGGCACCGAGGCAGCGCTGGCCGCTGCCCGCATGGGCAGCAAGACGCTGCTGCTGACCCACAATATTGAAACCCTGGGCCAGATGAGCTGCAACCCCAGCATTGGCGGCATCGGCAAAGGCCATCTCGTCAAGGAAGTGGACGCGCTCGGCGGCGCGATGGCGCTGGCCACCGACAAGGGCGGCATCCAGTTCCGCATTCTCAACAGCTCCAAGGGCCCGGCCGTGCGCGCCACCCGTGCCCAGGCCGACCGCATCCTGTACAAGGCGGCGATCCGCGAGATGCTGGAGAACCAGCCCAACCTCTGGCTGTTCCAGCAAGCGGTGGATGACCTGATGGTGGAGGGCGACCGCGTGGTCGGCGCCGTGACCCAGGTAGGGATCCGCTTTCGCAGCCGCACCGTAGTGCTGACGGCCGGCACCTTCCTGGATGGCAAGATCCACGTGGGCCTGAACCACTATGCTGCTGGCCGTGCCGGCGATCCGCCAGCGGTCAGCCTGTCGGCGCGGCTGAAGGAGCTGAAGCTGCCCCAGGGGCGCCTCAAGACCGGCACCCCGCCACGCATCGATGGCCGCTCGATCGACTTCAGCCAGTGTGAAACCCAGCCTGGCGATGGCATGCCCGGTGGCGTGAACGAGGGCCAGTTGCCAGTGTTCAGCTTCATGGGCGATGCGGCGATGCACCCGGCGCAGATGCCTTGCTACATCACCCACACCAATGCGCGCACGCACGAGATCATCCGCAGCGGCTTTGACCGCAGCCCGATGTTCACCGGCAAGATCGAGGGGGTAGGGCCGCGCTACTGCCCCAGTGTGGAAGACAAGATCAACCGCTTTGCCGACAAGGAAAGCCACCAGATCTTTCTGGAGCCTGAAGGCCTGACCACCCACGAGTACTACCCCAATGGCATCTCGACCAGCCTGCCGTTCGATGTGCAGTACGAGTTGGTGCGCAGCATGAAGGGCCTGGAGAACGCCCACATCCTGCGCCCGGGCTATGCGATCGAGTACGATTACTTCGACCCGCGCTCGTTGAAGAACAGCTTTGAGACCAAGCAGATCCAGGGCCTGTTCTTTGCCGGCCAGATCAATGGCACGACCGGCTATGAAGAGGCGGCAGCCCAAGGCCTGTTTGCCGGCCTGAACGCCGCACTGCAATGCCGGGGCGAAGGCCCCTGGACGCCGCGCCGCGATGAAGCCTACCTTGGCGTGCTGGTGGACGACCTGATCACCAAGGGGGTGACCGAGCCCTACCGCATGTTTACCAGCCGTGCGGAGTTCCGCCTGCAGCTGCGTGAAGACAATGCCGATATGCGCCTGACGGAAGAGGGCCGCAAGATGGGCCTGGTCGACGATGCGCGCTGGGATGCTTTCAGCCGCAAGCGCGACGCTGTTTCACGTGAAACAGAACGCCTCAAGGCCACCTGGGTGAACCCACGCATCGTGACTGCCCAAGAGGCCGAACGTGTGTTGGGCAAGGCGATGGAGCGGGAGTACAACCTGTTCGACCTGCTGCGCCGCCCTGGTGTGGACTACGCGACGTTGATGAGCCTGAACGAAGGCGCTTACCAAACCAGCGACGTTTCACGTGAAACACTGGGTGGTTTGAGCGAGTCCGTGATGGAGCAGGTCGAGATTGGCGCCAAGTACTCGGGCTATATCGACCGTCAGAAGGATGAAGTGGAGCGTGCGGCCCATTATGAAAAGCTGCGCCTGCCCGCCGAGCTGGACTACATGCAGGTGACGGCCCTGTCGTTTGAGGTGCGCCAGAAGCTGCAAACCCACCGCCCTGAAACCCTGGGCCAGGCATCGCGTATTTCCGGTGTCACACCTGCTGCCATTTCGCTGCTGATGGTGCACCTGAAAAAAGGCGGCTTCAAAGGCTTCAGCACTGCACAAGAGGTAACGACTGCATGAGCGCTCTGTTGGAAGCCCCCCTGCGTGACGGCGTACAGCAACTGGGTCTGTCGCTGGACGACCAGCAGATTGCACAGCTGATGGCGTTTTTGGATCTGCTGCAGAAGTGGAACAAGGTCTACAACCTGACCTCGGTGCGCGACCCGCAAGAGATGCTGACCCACCATCTGCTCGACAGCCTGGCGGCGGTGCCGCCGCTGGTACGCCATTTGCAGGGCACGGGTCTGCCGGCCCCCAGGCTGCTCGATGTCGGATCGGGTGGTGGTCTGCCTGCCGTGGTATTTGCGATCTGTCTGCCCCAGCTGGATGTGAGCTGCGTCGATACCGTTGGCAAGAAGATCGCCTTCATCCAGCAGGCGGCTGCGGCGCTGCGCCTGCGCAACCTGCACGGCATCCAGTCGCGGGTGGAGCAGCTGAGCCAGCAGTACGACGTGGTCAGCTGCCGCGCCTTTGCCGCGTTGCAGGACTTTACCGCCTGGTCGGCCCAGACCCTGAAGGCCGATGGCATCTGGCTGGCGATGAAGGCCAAGCGCCCCGACGATGAGCTGGCTTTGTTGCCCGCCACGGTACAGCTGCTGAACATCGAGCCGCTGCAGGTGCCCGGTCTCGATGCCGAGCGCTGCATTGTCTGGATGCGCCACCAAGCCTCCTGATGCAGGCGTGCTGCGGCTCAGCTGCGGCGCTGAATCCCATCCCTGCAGAGCCCCGATTTTTCGGGGCTTTTTGTTGACGCTTGGGCCGGTAACAACGCGCATTTTGCTGGCAAGCAAGCGGGGCCGTCGTTTACACTCAAAGTTTCCATTGCAGGGGCGGCACATGTTTGGCATTTCTGACTATGGTGCATTTGTCTTCGCCGTGCTCCTGTTCTTGATGATCCCGGGGCCTGGCAACCTGGCGCTGATCACCTCTACGGGCAAGGGCGGCATCAAGGCTGGCCTGGCGGTCTGTGCCGGCTGCATGGCGGCTGACCAGGTGCTGATGTGGCTGGCGGTAGCCGGCGTCGCAGCGGTGCTCACAGCCTACCCGGCGGCCTTCCACGCGGTGCAATGGCTGGGCGCGGCCTACCTGGGCTGGATTGGCTACAAGCTGCTCACGGCCAAGCCGGGGGACCAGCCGGTCATCCAGATTGCGCCCAGGCATTATTTCAAGCAGGGCTTTGTCATCACCCTGATGAACCCCAAGGCCATCGTTTTCTACATGGCGTTCTTTCCGCTGTTCGTCGATCCGGCTACCCACCGCGGCATCCCCACCTTTGCCGTGATGGCGGCCACGGTGGCCGTGATCAGCCTGGCGTACTGCACGGTGGTGGTGCTGATCACCAAGATGCTGGCCGAGCGCCTGCGTGCCAACCCCGCGCTGGTCAAGTGGATGGAAAAAACAGCGGGCGTGTTTTTGATCGGTTTTGGCCTCAAGCTGGCCCTGACCAAATAAGTTAGTGGACGAAGCGAGTTCTCATGGCAAAAATCTTCTGTATCGCCAACCAAAAAGGCGGCGTTGGCAAGACCACCACGGCAGTCAATCTGGCGGCGGGTCTGGCCCGGATCAAGCAGCGTGTGCTGCTGGTCGATTTGGACCCGCAGGGCAATGCGACCATGGGCTCGGGCATCGACAAACGCGCGCTGGAAACCTCGGTCTACGACGTGTTGCTCGAATCGAGCACCATCAAGGAAGCAGCCGTCCATTCCGAGCGCTGCGGTTACTGGGTGCTGGGCGCCAACCGCGAGCTGTCCGGCGCCGAGGTGGAGCTGGTCGAGCTGGAGCGCCGTGAAAAGCGCCTCAAGGCCGCGCTGGAGGCGAGCGACGCCGACTTTGACTTCGTGCTCATCGACTGCCCGCCCAGCCTGTCCATGCTCACGTTGAACGGCCTGTGCTCGGCCCATGGCGTGATCGTGCCGATGCAATGCGAGTACTTTGCGCTCGAAGGGCTGACCGACCTGGTCAACACCATCAAGCAGGTGCATGCCAACCTGAACCGCGACCTGGAGATCATCGGGCTGCTGCGCGTGATGTTCGATCCGCGCATCACCTTGCAGCAGCAGGTGAGCGACCAGCTGCGCGAGCATTTCGGCGACAAGGTGTTCGACACCGTGATCCCCCGCAATGTGCGCCTGGCCGAAGCCCCCAGCTATGGCCTGCCGGGCGTCGTGTTCGATCCGGCCGCCAAGGGCAGCAAGGCCTTTGTTGAGTTTGCCAAGGAGATGGTCAAGCGCATCAAGCGCATGAAGTGACAGCTTGCCTTGGCCGCTGCCCGACAGACCTCCGGTGCCTGGCATGCGGAGGTCTTTTTCATGGCCGCAGTGATGCCGCTGGCGCCCGCATTGCGTGCGAGAGACATTCGGGCACAATAAGGGTTTGCATTTCTTTGAAACAGCGCAGTACGGTGGCGCTTTTTTTGCTATTAAAAAATGAGCATTGAATCCTCGTCCATCAAGCTGCTGCCGGGATGGCAAAACAGCGGGCCAGGCCATTGGCAAACGGTGTGGGAGCAGCAATGGGGCTATGAGCGCGTGCAGCAGCACGACTGGCTGCACCCCAAGCGCGGTGACTGGACGGCACGCCTGCAGGATGTGGTGCTGGATGCGCCGCAGCCCGTGGTGCTGGTCGCCCACAGCCTGGGCTGCATCCTGACGGCCTGGTGGGCCGCCCATTCGCCCCAGGCAGCCAGCAAGGTGCGTGGCGCGCTGCTGGTGGCACCGGGCGATGTGGAGCGCCCCGACCTGGCCGAACACATCCCCGGCTGGTCGCCGATTGCGCTGCAGAAACTGCCCTTTCCCGCCATTCTGGTGGGCAGCCAAAACGATCCCTATTGCAGCGCCGAGCGCGCGCAGTGGCTGGCCAGCAACTGGGGTGCCCGCTGGGTGGACCAGGGCGCCTGCGGCCATATCAATGCCGAGTCCGGCCTGGGCGACTGGCCGCTGGGCCAGGCGCTGCTGGCCGAGCTGATGGCCGAACCAACAAAGGTGAACTGAAAACCATGGCAACCAAAAAACCCAAGGGCCTGGGACGCGGCCTCGAAGCACTGCTGGGCCCCAAGGTCGAAGACGCGGCGCCTGCCAGCGACGACAAGGGCCAGCTGCCGCACCAGTTGCTGCTCGATGACATGGTGCCTGGCGTCTACCAGCCGCGCACGCGCATGGACGAGGGCGCGCTGTATGAGCTGGCCGAGAGCATCAAGGCCCAGGGCATCATGCAGCCCATCCTGGTGCGCAAGCTCGCTGCCGGGGACAATGCCGGCAAGTACGAAATCATCGCCGGCGAGCGGCGTTTCCGCGCCGCGCGCATCGCTGGGCTGGCCGAGGTACCGGTGCTGGTGCGCGAGGTGCCCGACGAGGCCGCCGCCGCGATGGCGCTGATCGAGAACATCCAGCGCGAAGACCTCAACCCGCTGGAAGAGGCACAAGGCCTCTCGCGTCTGGTGGGCGAGTTCCAGATGACGCACGAGCAGGCTGCGCAGGCAGTGGGCCGTTCGCGCTCGGCCGCCTCCAACCTGTTGCGTCTGCTGAACCTGGCCGAGCCGGTGCAGACCATGCTGATGGCAGGGGATCTGGACATGGGCCACGCGCGTGCCCTGCTGGCGCTGGACCGCGCTGCACAGATCACCGCTGCCAACCAGATCAATGCGCGCAAACTGAGCGTGCGCGAGGCCGAGAGCCTGGTCAAAAGGGTCAGTGCCGAGTTTTCCGGAGAAACCCCGGTCAAGGCCAAGGCGGCCAAATCCCGCGATTTGAAGCGGGTGGAAGAAGAGCTGTCCGACCTGTTGATGGCGGAGGTAGAGGTACGGGTTAAAAAACGCGTCAAGCGTGCCGGCAAACTCGAAGAGATGGGTGAACTGGTAATCCAGTTTGGTTCTCTGGATGCTCTGAATGGATTGATTGATAAATTACGTGGATAATGCACCGGCCATGTGCTGCACGCCGTTATTTTGGTGACATTCGCTAACAAGTTCGCTTAAGAGTGGATAACGCTCCGAGGTGGGTTCTGGAATCAGGTAATCCGTGTCCGCAGCGCAAAGCAAAAATACGAAATCGAAGCCATCGAGCCTGGAAGCCATTCCGGGCTCGCTTTGAATGCACAACTGATTTACTTGCGGGAGAGCGACATGAAAAAGGCAGCATTGGCGGCACTGGCCGTCTTGGCATTGGCAGGCTGCGAAAGCACCGGTATGAAGCTGGGCGGCGGCACCAACAACATGGTGACCGGTGGCGCTGCAGGGGGCAGCAGCCAGGGTGAAAACAGCCAACTCGAAAAATGCGATTCGCCGGTGGGTACGGTCTCCCTGGTCGAGAACCAGCAAGCCGGTTGGTACACCATTCTGCGCAACGAATACCGCCTGCCACCGACTGCCAACCTGCTGCGCGTGCTGATCCAGCAGTCGAACTGCTTTGTCGTGGTGGAGCGCAGCGCTGCCGGTATGAACGCGATGAACCGCGAGCGCGCGATGATGGACAACGGCGAGATGCGCAAGGGCAGCAATTTCGGCAAGGGCCAGGTGGTCGCATCGGATTACGGTCTGACGCCTGAAGTGACCTTCAGCGAAGACAATGCCGGCGGCTTTGGTGCGGCGCTGGGCGGCATCCTGGGCGGCCGTGGCGGCGGCGCGCTGGCAGGTGTGGCGGCCAGCAGCAAGACCCGCGAGGCCTCGGCCATGCTGACCCTGGTGGACAACCGCTCGGGCGTGCAGGTGTCCTCGTCGACCGGCAACGCCAGCAACACCGACTGGGGTGGCTTTGGCACCTTGTTCGGCGGTGCAGCAGGCGCTGGCATCGGGGGCTACTCCAACACCTCGCAAGGCAAGGTCGTGTCGGCCGCTTTCGTCGATGCCTACAACCAGATGGTGCAGGCGCTGCGCAATTACAGCGCGCAATCCGTCAAGGGCCAGGGCCTGGGCGGTGGCGGCCGCCTCGGTGTGGACGGCGCCGCAGCGCCCAGCCAGACCTCGGCACCGGGCGCCAAGACCAATGTGCGCCTGACGATGAAGCAAGCGCAGCAGCGCCTCAACGAGCTGGGCTATGACGTGGGCACGCCTGATGGTGCCTCCGGCCCCCGCACGCAGAACGCCCTGCGCTCCTTCCAGCAAGACCAGGGCCTGTCGGTGACCGGCCGCCTGGACCAGGCGACGATGCGCCAGCTGTCGGAATAAGCCTTCCGCGCAGACTGCAGCCTCGCCCGGCTACCCGCCCGCCGCTCGCCCCGGCGGGCTTTTTCATGCCTTGTCGGTGGCCTCGTCGATATCGGCAGGGGGCTGGGTTTCCATGAACTCCTCGATATCGCAGCGCAGCCGCAGCTCCCGGGCCAGCAGCTTGTGCAGCTGGCGTGGGTCCATGGGCTTGTGCATCAACGTCGCTCCCAGGCTGCTGGCCATCTGCAGCCGTTTGGGAGCCGTGTCGCCGGTCAGAATCACGTAATGGGGGAGCGTCTGCTGCCAAGGCGCATGCTCGGCCGTGGCATCGCGCACCGCCATCACGACCATGCTGCCGTCTTCGGTCGCCGACAGGCGCAGGTCGGTCAGCACCACATCAAAGGGCTTGCTGCTGCTCTCCTGCATGTGGCCGATGAGGCGCCGCACCTGGTCCACCGTGGCGGCGCTCATCACCTGGCAATGCCATTGCTCCAGCATGCTGGCCAGTCCCACGCGCACCAGCGGCTCATCGTCCACCACCAGCACCTTGAGGCCATGCAGCGACGAATAGTCGCCCTCGTCGGGCTGCTCCCACAGGCCGGCGACCAGCCCATAGCCGCCCGCAGGCACGGCCTCGGCCATCAGGCTGACCCGGAACACGCTGCCGCGCCCGGGAACCGATGACAGCGTGACCTGCACGTTCAGGATATCGGCCAGCTCGCGCACGATCGCCAGGCCCAGTCCCAGGCCCTTGGTGCCCATCTGGTGGTCCTCGCCCACCTGGCGGAACTTCTGGAAGATCAGGTCGTGGTGTTCGTCATCGATGCCCACGCCGGTGTCCCAGACCTCGATGACCCTTTGCAGCCCGCGTTTGCGCACGCCCAGCAGCACGCCCCCCTGTTCGGTATAGCGCAGCGCGTTGGACACCAGATTGCGCAGCAGCATGAACAGCAGCGACTGGTCGGTGTAGATCCAGTCCTCGCTGTCGCGCACGCGGAAGACCAGGTTCTTGGCATCGGCCTGCGGACCGAACTCTTTCTCCAGCCTGCGCAGAAAGCCGGCAATGGCCACCGGCTGGAACTTGGGATCGAGCACCCCGGCCTCGATGCGCGAGTAGTCCATCAAGGTGTCGAGCATCTCGCGGCTGGCCGACAATGCGGCGCGCGCATGCTCCAGCACCACCGCCTGCTGGCTGTTGAGGCCCGAGCCGCGCAAGGTCTCCAGAAACAGGTTGAGTGCCTGAACCGGCTGGCGCAGGTCATGGCTGGCGCCGGCCAGAAAGCGGTTCTTCGCGCGCACCGCATTCTGTGCCGAGCGGGCATGGTCGCTCAGGTGCTTCTTGTAGGATGCAATGGCCCGGCCCAGCTGGTCGATCTCGTCGCCCCACTGCTGGGGCACCGCGTAGATGCCACCAAACTCGTCATTGCTCACCTCGCGGCGCAGCGCCACCAGGCGGCGCGACACAGACGCATGCATGTAGATGCCCGCCATCACCACACAGAGGATCAGCACGGCCACCAGCCAGTTCAGGTTGGTCTGCTGGGCGGCCACATCGCGCGACAGCTGCACGCTGCGTTCATTGAGCTGGCGCCGCAGGTCGGCCGCTGCGCGGCTGGCCAACAAGGACATGTCGGTGGCCAGCATCTGGTTGTCGGCCACCAGCTGGAAGATGCTGCGCTCGTCCTGGCCATGCTGCGCGGGTTGGAAGATGGCCTGGCTGAGCTGCTGCACGTTGGCATTGAGCGCATTGCGCTTGGACTGCATCAGCGGATCGATCTCGCCATCGAGCCGGGTCTGCGTCATCTCGCCGAGCAGCTTGTCGAGCCAGCCCATGCGGTCGGTCAGCTCCACCATGTTCAGGCGCCGCTCGCCGATGTCGCTGGTGATGGCCACCAGGCGCGCATAGCTGCCGATCATCTCGCTTTGCTGCATCACCCGGGTGCTGGCGATGAGCTGTTCCATCTCCACACTCGACAGCTGCTGCAAGGCCTGGTTGGTGCGGCGCAGGCCCTGCAGGGTCAGCGCAAACACCACGGCAATGCCCACTGCCAGAATCACCAGCATCAGCAGGATGCGCGAGGTCACCGACATTGGAAAACTGCGTTGGTCCGTGGCGGTCTGTGCAGTCTGTGCAGCAGCAGGGGAATGGAGGCGGTCTGGCATAGGCATCAGTTCTGCCAGCGCAGGTCTTCGAGCGCAAAGGTTGGGATCGGGCACCGCGACCACATGCCCACCAGGCCCTTGCGCATGAAGTTGCGCTCCGGCCGCACGACGATGAACGCATTGACGGCGTCTTCGGCCAGCTGCCTTTGCGCCTGGCCCAGCCATTCATCCAGCTCCTGGGGCGACGCCGAAGCGCGCAGCTTTTCCCAGATCTTCTTGAACACCCGGTTGTGGTAGTTGAAGTAGTAGTCATCGCGCGCATAGATGCCGATGTCCATCGGCTCCACATGCATGATCAGGCTCAGGTCATAGTCCTTGCGCTTCATCACCTGGTCCAGCCAGGTGGGCCAGTCCATGCGGATGATCTCGACCTGCAGGCCGATGGCTTCCAGCTGCGCCGCCACGATCAGGCTGCCATAGCGTCCGTAGTCGGTGGGCGGCACGGCCAGCCGCAGACTGGTACCGGGAGCGGCCCCCGCCTGGGCGAGCAAGGCCTTGGCCTGGGTCAGGTCGTAAGGGTAGCGCTGCACCAGATCGACATAGGCCGGGTGGTGCGGTGAGAAGTGGCTGCCAATGGGCAGCACCTCGATCGAGCTGCCATAGATGCCCTGGTAGCGGCTGCGGTCCAGCGCATGGTTGATGGCACGCCGCACCCGGATATCGTCAAGCGGAGCGCGGGCATTGTTCATCGCGATCAGCAGCTTGCCTTCGACACCGCGCTGCCCCATCACATAGTCGGTGCGCGCCATGAACGAAGCCGTCAGCCGGGTCACCGAGCTGAGCGCATCGATGCGGCCTTCGGCCAGCATGTTTTCGGTCTCGGCCGCGCTGGACATGAAGAGGAAATCGGCCATGCGGATGGCCGGCTTGCGGCTGTCCCACCACTGCTCATTGCGCAGCAAGGTGACCGACTTGCCCTTGGTCCATTTCTCGACCCGGTAGGGGCCGGTGCCCACCGGCGTGCTGGCATTGCTGGCTGCGCTGTCGGGGTGCACCATCACCGCACCGGGCATCGCCAGTGCATAGCTGAGCAGTGCGTCGGGCTCGCTCAGGCGGATGCGCAGCAGGTACTCGTCCCTGGCCTCGGCCGACACCAGCTTGTCGAACCACTCGAGGTAGGCATTGGTGTTCCTCATCTGCAGCAGCCGCTGCAGGCTGAAGGCGGCGGTCGCGGCGTTGAAGGGCGTGCCATCGTGGTAACGCACGTTGCGGCGCAGCAGCACATCGACCTGCTTGCCGTCCGGGCTCACCGTCCAGCTCAGGGCCAGGCGCGGCTTGATCTGGCCTTGCCCGTCGATGATCGTCAGGCCTTCAAACACATTGGCATAGGCGATCTCGCTGGCGGTGGCTGCCGAGGTGCTGGTGATATCGAAGGAGGCGGGCTCCAGCGGAATGCCGATGCGCAATCGATCAGCCGCCGCCTTGGCCGGCGCCAGCCCCACCAGCCCGAAGAGCAGCAACACGGCCAGCGCCCAGCGTATCCACTGGGGCTTGTAGAGAGAGCCTGGGTCCATCATCACTTCCTGGTTGTGCACCTGCCGGGCTTGGGGCTGGCAGATGGCATCGCGCTGGCGCTTGGGCGGCGCCGGCAGCGGCTTTATTTGATGGCCGTGGCGGGCAGGATGCCGTTGCGCTGCGCCACCAGCACCGCCTGGGTCCGCGTATCGGCCCCCAGGTGCTTGAGGATGGACGCCACCTGGTTGCGGATCGTGTGTTCGCTCAAACCGAAATGCTTGGCAATGGCCTTGTTGCTGAAACCCTTGGCCAGCATCTTGAGCACTTCGTACTGGCGCAGCGGCAGCACCTCGGCGCTGGGTTTGGAGACCGGCTCCAGGCTGCGGCCGCTGGCCTTGTGGATGTTGTGCTCCATGCCCAGGCTGCGCAGCAGCCATTGCTGCACCTGGGCGCAGATGGCCTCGGGCTCCAGCGCCTTGGAGATGAAGCCGGAGGCGCCCTGGCGCACCGCATCGCGCATCAGCTCGGGGTGGTCATGGCCGGAGAGCATCACCACATAGGCACCGGGCCAGCGTTTGCGGATCTGGCCAATGCCTTCGAGACCATCGCAGCCCGGCATGCTGATGTCCAGCATCACCAGGTTGACCCAGTGCGCCTGCGCCACGGCATCGGTGACCGAACCGGCCTCATGGATGTCGGCCTGCAGCATGTTGCTGCTCGACAGCATCATGCGCAGGCCCTGGCGGAAGAGGGGATGGTCGTCCACCAGCATCAGTGATGGGAGAGGAAGTGTCATATCCGCAGTCTCCTTCTTGCGGCATCGGCGAGGCAGGTCGTCATGGACCGTACCTTACATCTATTTACTAAAGCGACCAATAGTCCAAATGCACTAGTGCCTCGACCGAAGCCGTGATGCCGACTGCTGCGGCAACATGGATAGGCTGCATCTTAATGATTTTAATAAATTAAATTCTAAATATGACCTGATTTCCGGCGCTGATTTTGGTCATTTTTCAGCCCGTGAGCTAGTACATCTGGTCTATTTACAATTACTTACGGTCAGCCGAACATCCTTCCCATGCGATGGCTGGCCGCCATGGGATGCCTGTCGTCGCTCCATCTGTTTTGCCCATGAACAGCACACACCCAACTGTGAGGACGACATGAAACACAGCGCCATCTACCTTGCCGCCGCCCTGCTGGCGGCAGCCGCTTCCAGCCATGCCCAGGGCTGGCTCGGCGAATCCGTGCCCTGGCAGTTCCAGACCAGCGCCGACCGGGCCAACCGGGCCCTCGTCAATGACCTGGTTGAGAAGAAAAAGGGCGGCTACTACGACGCCTTCAAGAGCACCTACATCACCAATATCGAGCGCCAGGTGAACTGCAATTTCCAGCCCACCGCCGCTGGTAACAGCAGCTCGGCCGACCAGGCCAACCAGGTTGCATCGCCGCAGACCAATGCATCGGCCGGCAACAGCGCATCGAGCACCGGCAGCGCCAGCCAAAGCAGTGACAACCTGGGCCGGGGCGGTGTGGCCAACAACAACCAGAGCAACACCGGCGCCATCAGCAGCGGCGTGCAAGGCAGCCCATCGACGACGACGATGGCGCCGATCAACAGCGAAAACGCCCATGGCCAGCAGGACATGCAGGTCGCGCAGAACAACAGCGGCAACCAAAGCACCAACGTGAGCGGCAGCTCGGCCTGCCAGTTCGGTGCCAGTGGCGCCATCAACTAAGCGCGGACGGAGGACCCCATGCACGCATTGAACCTTTCCCCCCTGTCCACGATCAGCCCGTTGCGCCGCCGCACGCTGACCGCCTCGGCCCTGGCCGCAACCTTGCTGCTGAGCGGCTGCGCGCTGCCCACCTACCACCAGGTGCGCATGGCGGATGACGAAGCGCCCGTGATGCAAGGCCCCGGCCCACGCCACAACGGCACCCCGCTGGACAGCAGCTTTGCCTGCCTGTCGCACCGCATCGTCGAGCAGCGCAGTGGCCGCGCACCGCTGTCCATTGCCGTCGGTGACATCAAGGACTACACCGGCAAGTACTCGCAGGGCGATGGCAATGTCGTCACCCAAGGCGGGTCGTTGATGGTCTATTCGGCGCTCGGCAAGCTCGGCGGTGCCATCGATGTGCGCGAGCGCTTCGACACCCGCGTGGCCGAGCTGGAGCTGGCCTACACCGACCGGCGCCAACTGGGCGATGGCAACCAGCACGCGTTGGCCGATGAGAAGGGCCAGCGCGCGGTGCCCTGGCTGCCGTACTACGGCGGCTCCATCCTCCGTTCCGACTACTACATCATCGGTGGCCTGACCGAGGTGAACTACAACATCCAGTCCGGCGGCATCGAAGCCCAGGTCAACCAGATCGGACCGCGCTTCCGTGTCTTCACGATGAATGTCGGGGCCGACCTGCGCATCGTCGAGACCAAGACCTTGCGCGTGGTGCGGGCCGTCAGCCTGCAAAAGCAGATCGTGGGCCGCGAGATCGGTGCGGGCATCTTCCGCTTCTTCGGCAGCAACCTGTTCGACATCAACGCCGGCAGCAAGGACCTGGAGCCCGTGCAACTGGGCGTGCGCACCACGTTGGAGCAGGGCGTGCTGGAGCTGATCAGCACCGTGACGCAAACCCCGGCAGGCCCTTGCATGGAAAGCGCCAGGACGGCGGCTGGCGAGCCCGCCGCAGTACCCCCAGCACCGATGCCTGCCGACACCGCGGCAGCTGCCCCTGCGCCTGCCGCGGCTGCTGCGCCTGCTGCTGCGGCCACGCCGGCCATGCCCGAGAAGACGGCTGCTGCGATGACCTCGCTGGATGTGGTCTTTGAAGAGAACAACACCCGCATTGCCCAGCAATCGGCCACCGCCGCAGAGACCGTGGCGACCCGCCTGCGCGCCGGCCAGGGTGTGCGGATGGCGCTGCTGGCGCGGGAGAACGAGAACGACCAGAACCCCGCTCGCCGCGATGCACTGACCGACGAACGCCTGCAGTCCTTGCGTGCCGAACTGGCCCAGCACGGCATTCCCCCCAGCCAGGTGCAGCTGCAGTGGCGGCCTGCGCCCGGTGACACCACGGTGCACCGCTACGGCGCGGGCTACCGTCTGCTGGCCCGCCTGCAGATCAAGCCTTGAGCTGCATCGTTCCTGCAGCTACTCATTCAATAGCTTATAGCGCTTTATAGACGGGCACTAAGAGCATAAAACACCCAAATCACGTCTAGTGTTCCTCCCTGTACGACTAGGAGACAGTCATGTCCCACAAGCACCCAACCTCTCTTCGCCGGGCACGCCTGGCTCCACTGGCCGCTGCGGCCGCATTGATCGCTGCCACCTCGGGCGTGGCGCTGGCACAGAGCAACCAAAGCGGCTCTGTCAGCGTGCTGCCAACGGCCGACCAGACCAGCAGTGGCCTGGTGACAGCGCAGAACATCAGCAGCGCGCAGTCCATCAGCTTTCCCGGCAATGGTGTGGTCAACGGCAATGGCGTGGATGCGCTGGCGATCGGCAACCAGCACCGGCTGGACACCGGCGCTGCCGCAGCCCTGACGATCAATAACCAGCCGCTGATGCAGCCCACGGTGGACATTGCCCAGCAGGTCAGCGGAAACGTCAGCAGCACGACCACGGGCATGGTGGGCGTCAATGCCGCCAATGTGGTCGGCAACCACGATGGTGATACCGCCAGCGTGAGTAACAACGAAGCCAGCGCAGCGGCGATCGGCAGCACGGCAGTGGGCACCATGCAGATCACCGGCACGGCGGTTGACATGAACACCCCGGCGACGGCTACCGTCACCCAGGGCCAGGCGGCAACCGGCGCGGTGACAGCCATCACTACGCTGAACCAGGTGGGTATCCGCCTGAACCAGACCGGTGGTGCCAACCCCGCCAATGCCATGGACAACCTGAGGCTGAGCGTCTCGGGCAACAAGATCGATGCCAGCGCGCAGGCCAATACCACCCAGGCAGGTATCCAGGTGCAGGGCAGCAGCATCAATGTGGGGGCCGATGCCAGCAGTAGCGTTGACCAAGTGGCCCAGGGCAACGTTTTCGGCATCAGCTCGGTCGGTAATTTGCTGGGTATCCGGGTTCAGGGCACCCCCAACCAGCCCATGACGGACAGCACGCTGAGCGTGAGCGGCAACCAGGTGCAAGCCTCCGCTGGCGGCAACCAGCAGACCAGTACCCTGCAGATCACGTCATCCGGTGACGTGGTGCAGGCGCCCAATACGGTTTTGGGCACCACGGTGACCCAGGCCAATAGCGGTGTTGTCATCGCCTCAGGCTCGGCAACCACGCTGGGCATCGACAACCAGAAGCCTGGATCGGCCAACAACAGCTACAGCGTCGCCGGCAACAGCGTCAGCGCCCAAGCCGATGGCAATAGCGGCAGCAACCGCACGGCCGTGGCGGCTGCAGGCTCCATCAGCGGTGCGATGTTGGAGACGACGAATTCCCAAACCCTGAGCTCACCCGTTGTCACAGCTGGTGCCAATGTGGGATCGCTGGGCGTGCAGACCCTGGACAGCACCAATGACACCCTGAGCGTCAGCGGCAACCTGGTACAGGCCCAGGCCCAGGGCTCCAGCGCCAGCAACCAGACCCGTGCCGGCGCCAGCAACATCGCTGACAGCCAGGCCACCACGTCCAACACCCAGCTGAACATGGGTGGTGCCGTTTCGGCCAGTGCCAGCGTTGCGCGCATCGGCAGCAGCTCCACCAGTCTGTCTGGCACCAGCCTGACGGTGAGCGGCAACCAGCTCAGTTCCGAAGCGACGGCAGCCTCCGCCACCAACGACGCCCAGCTCGGTGCCGATAATGCGGTGACGCAATCGTCCGCGCTGGTGACCAACACGCAGGGCCATGCGACGGGCGAGGTCCAGGCTAGCACCGGATCCAACCTGGTGGGCGCAACTACCACCAGCGCCAGCAATGCCACCTTGGTGGTCAGCGGCAACCAGTTCAACGCCAACGCTGCCAGCCAGAAGGCCAGTAACCTGGCCCGTGTCAATGCCACCAACGGCGTGACAGACTCTGCCGCTGCGGTCATCAACCAGCAGGGCCATGGCTCAGGCGATGTCAGCGCCACGGTCGCCGGGCTCACCAGCCTGAGCCCTTCTCCCGATCCGGTCCCCATGCTGATCGGTCTGCGCGCCAATACGGCCTCGGGTTCCAGCCTCACGGTCAGCGGTAATGTGGGCGGCTCGGACGCGATCATCAACCAGGCGGACAACCAGGTCGCGCTCTCTGGCAGCCGCATCGATGGCAACTCGGCAGCCTACCTGTTCAATGTGCAGGCCGTGCAATCGGGCAATGCAAGCGCACTGACCAAGGTCAACCTGGGCGTTGAGGGTACGAGCAACCTGACACCTGTCACCACGCGCGCAGGCGGCCATGAACTGGTGGTGAGCGGCAACCAGTTCAGCGCCAATGCCAGCCAGAACCAGGCAACCAATGCGCTGGACATCCAGGCCACCAGCACCTTGAGTGCGGCCGGCACCCAGCCCAACCTGTTGGGCAACCTGCAATTGTCGGCAGGTGACACCACGGCCACCACCGAGATGCAGATCCTCAGTGGCCGCAGCGTGGTCACCGATCCCAGCGGCAACACCACCATCACTGGCAACCAGGCCAGCAGCCTGGCCCGTGCCAACGTGGCCAACAACCAGCTGACCGTGACAGCCGGCACGCTTGCGAGCGACCAGGCCGTCTTGCTGGGCAATGTGCAGGGTAATTCCGGTGCCGTGGCTTCTACCGCCAGCCTGCAGATGCAAGGCACTGCGGCCAACCGCCTCGATGGCAACATCACCACCACTGGCAACCAGGCGCTGGCAGTGGCTGCAGGCAACACCTCGCTCAACAGCGTGCAAGTAGGTGCAGGCACGGCGCTCAACAGCGGATCGGCCGTGGGCCTGCTCAATGCGCAGACCAACAGCGGCAATGTGGTCGCCACCGCAAGCCTGAACGCCGATGCCTTCACCCGTGGCAGCTCGCTCAACCTGAGCGGCAACACCGCCAGCGCCACAGCCGTAGGCAACAACGCGGACAACGTGGTGAACGTCTCGGCGCTGCCCGGCCAGCAGATGGCCAGTGCGGTGCTGACCTCCACGCAGGTCAACAGCGGCAACGTGAGTGCGGTGGTGAGCGGCAGCTACAGCGCCTCGGGTGTGCCAAGCACCAGCGGCATCAATGTATCGGGCAACCGCTCGTCTGCGGTGGCGATTGGCAACCGTGCCACCTCGTCGATGACATTGGGTGTGCAATAAGCCGCAAGGCCTTGCACTTTGACAGCCCGCCTGGGAAACCAGGCGGGCTTTTTTGCGCGCGTCGGAGGCAGCCGCATATCGCACCCTTTGCGTGCGAAATGGTGGCGGGGCTAACCTGCCGGGTTTTCCACTGCAGGAGTTTTTGATGAACCTCGCAATACCGCCCTTCTGGGCATCCTGGCTGTACCGGCCGGTGGAGTTGCGCATCGATGTGAGCCCGATTCCACCCCAGCAACTCGAAGGCGAATGCGCCTCCATCCACGATCGCATCCACACCCCCGGTGACAGGCTCCATGGCCTGCCCGAAATCCCTTTGTCCGACCCCCGTTTCGCGATCCGCTACCGCAGCGCCGATGGCGAGTTCTACGTCTATGTCGAAGACCAGCTGGAGCACCGCATTGCGGGCTTTACCGTCTTCAACCGCCTGATCGAGCTGGACAGGCGCGCCGACCGCTACATACGCGGCCCGCACAGCCGCTTTGACCCCGCCTACCAGCGCAAGGGCCTGGCCTCCTGCATTTACCGCTGGGCGCTCGATGCAGGCCTGTGCCTGGTCACCGGCGCGCGCCAGTCGCCCGGTGCGCATGCGCTGTGGCACAAGCTCTCGGCCAGCCACCGCCTGGGCTATGTCGATATCACCAACAAGAAGATGCAGTACCTGGGCGACCGCATTGCACCCGAGCGGCTCGATCCGCTCAGCACCCGCATGTTTCTGCTCGGCCAGGGCTGGTCACTGGGCAGCTTTGCGGCAGCGACTGGCATGCGCTGCGACTGAGGCCGGCCTGCCGCATCACGTGGGCCGGCGCATCACGAACTTGCCGGCCTCGCTGATCGTGAAATAGTCACCCGGCCCGCCGCCGCGCAGCAGCGGCTTGCCCGCTGCCGTCTGGTAGATGCCGTCCTGCAACAGCTGCTCGTCGATGTGCACCTTGACCACCTCGCCCAGCACCAGCCAGGTAGGCACCTGCGTGCCTTGCGCGGTCTGCAGCTGCACGATCTGGGTACAGCGGCATTCCATCGTCACCAGGCTGGCTTGCACGCGCGGTGGGCGCACCAGGTGCGAGGGTTCGGTGGCCAGGCCCGCCAGTTCGAACTCATTGACCTCGGGGCCGACGGCTGCGCAGCTCTGGTTCATCGCCTCGGCCAGCGGTTCGCTCGCCAGGTTCCACACAAATTCGCCGGTGGCCTCGATGTTGTTCAGGCTGTCCTTGCGGCCCACACTGGCAAAGCCCACGATGGGCGGCACGTAGTTGAAGGCATTGAAGAAGCTGTAGGGCGCCAGGTTCAGCACTCCGCTGCTGCTGATGCTGGAGATCCAGCCGATCGGGCGCGGGCCGACGATGGCGTTGAACGGGTCATGGGGCAGGCGGTGGCCTTGGCGGGGTTCGTAGCTGTGCAGGGGCATGGTGGGGCAATGACAGAGGTTGGAGACGAGACGGGGGAGAACAGATTCCTAGCGGGTTTGCATTCCCAGAAAACGGACCGGCGACAGGCCGCAGGCGCGCTGCACCATCGCACTGAAGGCACTGGGGGTGTAGCCCAGCTCGGCGGCAATCTGGCCAATGGCCAGGCCGCTGGCACCCAGCTCCACCGCCTTGGCCAGAATGACCTGCTGGCGCCACTGCAGGTAGGTGCAGCCCAGCTCCTGGCGGAACAGGCGCGCAATGGTGCGGGGGCTGGCGCCGCTGTTGTGCGCAAAGGCCTGCAGGCTGTCATGCGCCAGCGGGTCGTCCAGCACCGCCTGGCACAGGCTGTGCAGGCGCTTGTCGCGCGGCATGTCCACCCGCAGATCGAGCTGGGTGGCCTGGCGCAGCTCATCGAGCAGCAGCGCGCTCACATGGCGTTCGCGCGCCAGTTGCGCGGCGCTGGGCGCAGGCCCGCCATCCGGTTCGGTGGGCAGGTCGCAGACCAGGGCGCGCATCAGCTCCGAGACTTCCAGCACGCGGCAGCGCCGCCACAGATTGGAGGCGCTGTCGCCCGGGCCCGGGCCGCACTGGCCCTCGGCCTGGTAGATGTAGAGGGTGCGCAGCTCGGCCGTCTCCACCAGGGTCACCGCATGCTCGACGCCAGGCGGAATCCACAGCGCGCGCCGGGGCGGCACCACAAAGGTGGCCGACGGCACGCGCAGGTGCACGGTGCCGGTGACCGAGATGGCCAGCTGCGCCCAGGCATGCTGGTGGGGCAGCACCCGGGTATCGCCGCTGAGCTCACGCAGCTTGGCGCGCACCGGCCGCTCGGCGGTGGGCACAAACAGATGCGGGGTGAGCGAGTCCACATACAGCCAGGCACGGCGGGCGCTGGCAGCGTCGCCTCCGGCGGCAATGCGTGCCGGTGGGGGCGGGGTGGCAGTCACGGCAGAAGTCATGGCGGCAGGGCGCAAGGCGGTTCGCGGTGGGCAAGGGCAAACGTGTCAGGCGCAGCAGCTTGGCACATTGGCGATAGTAATCGTCCTTCTGTCGCATACATGCCGACAGGGCTTTGGCTAACATCGCTGCCATGACAACCAGCACAACAACATCGACCGCCGCACCGGACCCCGGCGCACCCGACCCGAGCGCCTTGGGCAGCCTGCGGCAGGATTCACGCACCATCGGCCTGGTGGGCCTGGCCCATGGCTCCTCGCACTTCTTCCACCTGCTGCTGCCGCCGCTGTTTCCCTGGCTGATTGCGGACTTCGGCTTCAGCTACTCCGAGCTCAGCGTGCTGGTGTCGGCCTTTTTCATCGTCTCGGGCGTGGGCCAGGCGCTGGCCGGCTTTGTGGTCGACCGCTTTGGCGCCCGCCCCATCATGTTTGCCGCGCTCAGCAGCTTTGCGGTGGCCGGTGTCATTGCAGGCACCGCCAACAGCTATGCGCAACTGATGCTGGCCGCCATTTTTGCCGGCCTGGGCAATGCGCCCTTCCACCCGGTGGATTTCACCATCCTCAACAAGCGCCTCTCGCCGCAGCGCCTGGGCCATGGCTTTTCGGTGCATGGGCTCTCGGGCAACCTGGGTTGGGCGGCTGCACCGGTGTTCATGGCCGGCATCACCTCGGCCACCGGCTCCTGGCGCATGGCCTGCCTCTGCGGCGCTGCACTGGCGGCCATCATCCTGGCCATCATGGTCATCAACCGCGATGCGCTCGATGACCGCGTCAGCCTGGCTGGCGCTGCGCCCAAGGCCGCCGGTGCGGCCGCCGCCCCGCAGGAGCACCCGATGGCCTTCCTGAAGCTGCCATCGGTCTGGCTGTGCTTCTCCTTCTTTTTCTGGACCACCTGCGCGATGAGCGCCATCCAGTCCTTCTCCAGCCCCGCATTGCAGCAGCTCTATGGGCTGCCCGCTAGCATCACCGCCTATGTGGTGACGGGCTATATGCTGTTTGGCGCCGCCGGCATGGTGCTGGGCGGTTTTCTGGTGGGCCGGGTGGAGCGGCTGGAGAAAGTCATCTCTGCCTGCCTGCTGTTCTCCGGCATCTTGCTGGCGCTGGTGGGCACCGGCTGGCTGCCCGGCTATGTGGCCCTGGGCGTGGCGGCGCTGGCCGGTATCGGCACCGGCCTGGCCGGCCCTTCGCGTGACATGCTGGTCAAGCGCGCTGCGCCACCGGGCGCCACCGGCCGGGTCTATGGCACCGTGTACTCCGGCCTGGACCTGGGCTTTTGCCTGGCCGCCCCGGTGTTTGGCTACATGCTGGACCACCAGATGAATGCCGGTGTGTTCTTTGGCGCAGCCGTGGGCATGGTGCTTAGCGTGGTCTCCGCCGGCTTTGTCGGCGCCGGGGTCGCCGCGCGCAAGCAGAAGGCTGCTGTGGTGCCTGCATAAGCACGACGCTGCCCACCCCTAGGTGGCAGCAGGAAACCCGCCAGAAGGCGTTAAAAGGCCCGCGCAACCGCTTGGTGGCGCGGGCCTTTGGCTTGGTGGATCCCGGCGATCAGCCCAGCTGGAAGATCTTGCCCGGGTTCAGGATGTTCTTTGGGTCCAGCGCCTGCTTGATGGCGCGCATCATCGCGACGGCGCCTTCGCCGGCTTCTTCCAGCAAAAAGCCCTGCTTGTGTACGCCAATGCCGTGCTCGCCGGTGCAGGTTCCCCCCAGCGCAATGGCGCGCTGCACCAGCTGGTGGTTGAGCTGCTCGGCCTGGGTGCGCTGGGCATCGTTGTCCGGGTCGATCAGGTAGCCGAAATGGAAGTTGCCGTCACCGACGTGGCCGACCAGAAAGTAGGGGATGCCGCTGGCATCGGCCTCGGTTACGCACTGCAGCAGCGCATCGGCCAGGCGGCTGATGGGCACGCAGGTATCGGTGGTGATGCAGCGGCAGCCCGGCACGCTGGAGACGGCCGCAAAGTAGGCATTGTGGCGGGCGGTGAAGAGGCGCGTGCGGTCTTCCGGGCGCTCGGCCCATTCAAAGGCATTGCCGCCATGTTCGCTGGCCAGCTCCTGCACCATCTCGGCCTGTTCCTTGACGCCGGTCGGCGAGCCATGGAACTCCATCAGCAGCATCGGTTCCTCGCGCAGATCGAGTTTGCTGTAGGCATTGACCATGCGCACCGCATTCACATCGATCAGCTCCACGCGCGCAATCGGAATGCCCATCTGGATGGTCTCGATGACGGTGCGCACGGCCGCTTCAATGGTCGGGAACGAGCAGATGGCGGCGCTCACCGCCTCGGGCAGCGGGTAGATGCGCAGGCTGATCTCGGTAAAGATGCCCAAGGTGCCTTCGCTGCCCACCATCAGCCGTGTCAGGTCGTAGCCGGCCGCGCTTTTCTTGGCGCGGTTGCCGGTGCGGATCACCTGGCCGTTGGCGGTCACCACCTCCAGCGCCAGCACGTTCTCACGCATGGTGCCGTAGCGCACGGCATTGGTGCCGCTGGCGCGGGTCGATGCCATGCCGCCAATGGAGGCGTCAGCGCCCGGGTCGATCGGGAAGAAGAAGCCCGTGTCCTTGATCGCCTCGTTGAGCTGCTTGCGGGTGATGCCCGGCTGCACGGTGATGGTCAGGTCCTCGGTGTCGATCGACAGCACCCGGTTCATGCGGCCCACATCGATGCTGATGCCGCCTTGCACGGCCAGCAGATGGCCTTCCAGCGAGGAGCCGGCGCCGTAGGCAATGACGGGCACCTCGTACTGGTGGCACAGGGTCACGGCATCCTGCACGTCCTGCGTGGATTCGGCATAGACCACGGCGGCCGGTGGCGGCGCGGTGATCGAGCCTTCGTCGCGGCCATGCTGCTCGCGCACGGCCTGCGAGGTCACGCACTGGCTGCCAAAACGGGCACTGAGCGCTGCCATGAAGGCATCGGGAATAGGGCGCTGCGCAGCAGCCAGGATGTGGGAGGAGGTGGGCGCGTTCATGGGGTTCTCCGGGGCGGAAGCCAAGAATAGCACCGCCCGCCTTTCAGCGCTGTCCGCTGCGCTGCAGCCGGCCATGAAAAAACCCCGCCGTAGCGGGGAGAGGGAGAGTTCGGGAGAACCAGCGAGAGACGCTGGTCAGAGAGATTTTTTGACCGGCTGGCGCGCCTGGTGGCGGCGCGGGTCATGGGTGCCCAGTTGGCGCTCGACCTGGATAATGCGGCTGCCGCTGGCAGCCTGGCCGATGCGCTGCTGGCTGCTGCTCAGCGGTTGGGCACTGGCCATCGCCGATGTGACCGCAATCGATGCAAACAGCATCACGCTGCGGGCGTCAAACGGGTGGGCGAAAAACTTGCCAGACATCTGTAGATCCTTTCGTCATTCAGACATGGCTCTATTGAACCCGGAATCGGCGCTGTTTGCTATCATTTTTGCTTAGTGTTGCCTCGGCTACATATTTACCGCGCCGGTAACAGAAAATAGGCGGAGATTCACAGCCGCTTTACAAGGATTACCCATGGGCAACCGTCTCTCCCAAATTGCGACCAGAACCGGTGACGATGGCAGCACCGGCCTGGGCGACAACAGCCGTGTCTCCAAAGCCAGCGGCCGCCCCCAGGCCATGGGCGATGTCGACGAGCTCAACTCCCACATCGGGCTGCTGCTGTGCGAGCCCCTGCCCGCCGATGTGCGTGAGCTGCTGATCGACATCCAGCACCAGCTGTTCAACCTGGGCGGTGAGCTGTCCATGCCCGGCTACGAACTGCTCAAGGACGATGCACTGCTGCAGCTCGATACCGCACTGGCGCACTACAACGCACAGCTGCCGCGCCTGGCCGAATTCATCCTGCCCGCAGGCACGCGCGCTGCGGCCCAATCCCATGTCTGCCGCACCGTGGCGCGCCGCGCCGAGCGCATGGTGGTGGCGCTGGAGCAGGGCGAGGCCATGCGCCCCGCGCCGCGCCAGTACCTCAACCGGCTGTCCGACCTGCTGTTTGTGCTGGCCCGTGTGCTCAACCGTGTCGATGGCGGTGACGATGTGTACTGGAAGAGCGCGCGGCTGGCGCGCATGCAGGCAGAAGATGGCCCTGGCGGCAGCAACATCGGCGCTGGCCGCTGACCCGCGAGGCCCCACCCATGCGCCTGCGCCATATCGAAGTCTTCAACGCCGTGATGCACACCGGCAGCGTCAGCGCTGCGGCGCGCCTCATCAACATCTCGCAGCCGGCCGTCAGCCGCACCTTGCAGCATGCCGAGCTGCAGCTGGGCTTTGCGCTGTTCCAGCGCAGCAAGGGCCGCTTGGCGCCGACCAGCGAGGCGCTGGCCTTGCTGCCGCATATGGAAAAGCTGTTTGCCCAGCTCGAAGAGGTGCAGCGCCTGGCCGACAGCCTGCGCAAGGGCCGCGACGGCGATGAGCTGCGCATTGCCAGCGTGCTGGCGCTGAGCCATGAGGTACTGCCCCGGGCGCTGGCGCAGTTCAAGCAGAAGCACCCGCATGTCAGCGTCAGCCTGCAGTCGCTGCATTCGCCGCAGATCGTCTCGGCGCTGATGATGCAGGAGGCCGATGTCGGCTTTGTGCTCAGCAATGTGCAGCAGGCCAGCCTGCAGCAGGAGAGCCTGGCGCGCGTGCCCATGGTCTGCGTGGTGCCCAAGGGCATGCTGCCGCCCTTCAAGCTGCGCGCGGGCAGCCTCTCGCTCGAGGACCTGACCGGCGTGCCCACCATCAGCCTGGATGCGCAGGACCCTGTCGGCATGCTGCTGAGCCAGCTGGCCCGCGAATCGAGCGCCGGGCTGGACCACTTTGTGACGGTGCAGACCTACCACACGGCGCTGGCGATGGCCCACCATGGTTTGGGCGTCGCGATGGTCGATGGCTGCACCGCCTTGTCGGCGGACCACAGCAAGGTCGATGTGCTGCCTTTGGCGCCGGGCCTGCAGGTGCCGGTCAATGCGATCCGCGCGGTCTCGCAGCCGCAGTCCTTGCTGGTCAAGGCCATCACGCGCGAGATGCAGAAGGTGCTGGCGGCGCAGCTGTAGGCGGATTTGCGGCTTAGGCGGTCTGGCCGATGTCGTAGGCCAGCTGTGCAGCGGTGCCAAACGCCAACGTAAAGCCCAGCGCGCCATGGCCGGTATTGATCCAGAGGTTGCTGGCACCGGCCGACTTGGCAATCGGCACGGCCGTCGGCGTGGCCGGGCGCAGGCCGGCCCAGGGCTGGACGTTGACGTAATCGCTGCAACCGGGAAACACCGCTTCGGTGGACGCGCAGAGGCTGCGGATCTTGTCCTGCGGAATGCGCAGGTCGTGGCCCACCAGCTCCACCATGCCGGCCACGCGCAGGCGCTGGCCAATGCGCGCAAACACCACCTTGCGGGCGCTGTCGGTGATGCTCACCGCCGGTGCCTTGCGGCCTGCTGCGGCCACGTCCAACGTGATGCTGTAGCCCTTGAGCGGGTAGACCGGCAGATCCACGCCCAGCGGCTTGCACAGCGCCACGCTGTCCACGCCCAGCGCGACCATGAAGTGGTCGGCCTCGATCTCGCCGTGCGCGGTCTGCAGCGCGACGATCTTGCCCCCTTCGCGGCGCAGGCGCTCGATGGTGGTGTCCATGATGAACTTCACGCCCTTTTGGCGCAGCCAGTCTTCGAGCTGGCGGCAGACCTGGTAGCAATCGGCGGCGCACTCGCTGGGCGTGTGCACGGCGCCGGCAAACTGGCTGCGGTAGGCGGCCAGCGCGGGCTCGAGCGCCACCGCTTCGTCGGGGCCGACGATGCGCTGCGGCGCGCTGCCCAGCTGGCTTTGCACATCGACCTGGTGGCGCGCCGATTGCACTGCTGCATCGCTGGGGTAGAGCACCAGCTTGCCGGTGGTGCTGTAGTCCCAGTCGCCCCCGACCTGGGTCTGCATGTCCTCAAAACGCTGGCGGCTGACGGCAGCCAGTTGCAGCAAGGCGCGGGTGCTGGCGGCGGAGCGGTCGGCATTGCAGGCGCCCAGAAAGGCCAGGCCCCATTTCCACTGCTGGGGATCGGCCTGCAGGCGGAACTTGAGCGGCGAATCGCTGCTGAACAGCAGCTTGGGCAGCTGCTTCCAGATCGCAGGGTCGGCCAGCGGCTGCACATAGCTGTAGCTCAGCTGCGCACCATTGCCCTTGCTGGTGCCATTGCCCGCATGGGAGGCCTTGTCAACCACCGTCACCTGGTGCCCGGCCTGGGTCAGCTCATAGGCGGCAGCCAAACCCACAATCCCCGCACCCAGAATGCAAACCTGCATGGAACACCCCCTGAAAACCCTTAAATATAGGCGCTTGAAATCCGCCTGTCGCATAGCAAAATGGGCAACAGGCATGCCATTTGCTTATAGGTACAGCGGTTCCGCCTCTGTGCGGTATGCCCTGCACCATAACCAAGCGTTATGGGCCTTTCCCAAAAAGGCATTGTTGAAACAAAGTGCTGGTTTCTACACTGTTCCTATTGTTTGATTCAAGGAGGTTCCCAATGAAGTTTGTTAAGTCGCTGGTCTGTGCTGCTGCCGCCATCGCCTGCCTGCCCTCGGCCTTTGCCGATGTGCTGGCCAAGGCCAAGGATTCGGGCGAAATCACGTTCGCCTACCGTGAATCCTCGGTGCCGTTCAGCTACCTCTCCGGTGGCCAGAACGCCATCGGCTTCTCGGTGGACATCTCCAACGCCGTGGCAGACGCCGTGCGCAAGGAAATCGGCAAGCCCGACCTGAAGGTCAAGTGGCAACCCGTCACCTCGGCCAACCGCATTCCGCTGATCCAGAACGGCACCGTGGTGCTCGAATGCGGCTCCACCACCAACAACAGCGCCCGCAACAAGGACGTGGATTTCGCGATCAACTACTTCTACACCGGCACCCGCGTAGCCGTGAAGAAGAGCGCGGGCATCAAGAACTGGGCTGATCTGAAGGGCAAGACCCTGGCGATCACCACCGGCACCACCAACCTGCCTGTGGTGCGCAAGTACAGCGCCGACCAGAAGCTGGACATCAACATCACCCTGGCCAAGGACCATGCTGACGGCTTCCTGCTGATGGAAAACGACCGCGCAGCCGGCTTTGCGATGGACGACATCCTGCTGTTCGGCCTCAAGGCCAACTCCAAGGACCCGGCGGCCTACGAAGTGGTGGCCGACGCACTGCAAGTCGAGCCCTATGCCTGCATGCTGCCCAAGGGCGATGCACCGTTCAAGAAGATCGTCGATGGCGTCATCGGCGGCATGATGAAGTCGGGCGAGTTCACCAAGCTGTACGACAAGTGGTTCCTGCAGCCCATCCCTCCGAAGAACCAGGCGCTGGGCCTGCCAATGAACAAGGAACTGCAGGACAATCTGACCGCGCAAAGCGACAAGCCTGCGATCTGATGGACAATCCCGTGTCGTGCAAGGCACGCACTGCAATGGCCCGGCAACGGGCCATTTTTCATTTTCTTTGGAGTTCGGTATGAAGCTTCACACCGTAGGCATTCTGGGCGGCATGGGCCCGGCAGCAGGCGCTGATTTTGTGCGCCTGTTTGTACAGGCCTGCGCAGACCATATGCGCGCAAGCGGCGCACCCGTTACCGACCAGGGCTACCCCGAGCACTGGCTGGCCCAGTTGCCCATACCAGACCGCAGCGCAGCGCTGTTGGCGCCCGAGAGCGCAGAAGACCCCTTCGCGATGATGTGCCAGGGCCTGGACAAGCTCCAGTCCGTCGGTGCCCAGGCGGTGGCCGTGGCCTGCAATACCGCCCATGCCTGGCATGGGCGCCTGCAGCAGACCTACCCGCAGCTGCAGTTGCTGCATATCGCGCGCGTCGTGGCCGAGGGGCTGCAGCAGCAAGGCCAGCCGTCCTGCATGCTGCTGGCCACGCAAGGCACCTACCGCATTGGCCTGTATGACCAGGCGCTGGCCGCCTGCGGCATCACCGTGCACCTGCCGCAAGAGGCCGAGCGCGAGCAGCTGATGCGCGGCATCTACCAGGGTGTGAAGGCCGACCGCATGGACCAGGCGCGCGCCGATTTTGCCGCCGTGGCCCAGGCCATGCGCGCCCGCCATGGCGATGTGCCCCTGATCATGGGCTGCACCGAAATACCGCTGGCCCTGCCCGGGGCCGGCAGCGTGCAAGGCCTGCCGCTGATTGACCCGGCCTGGGAGCTGGCCAAGGCATTGGCGCGCGTGGCCTACGGTGACTGAATCATTCCGCGTTTTCGAGCATCGCCATTGTGATGCGCGAAACGCAAGTCAGCTTGCCCTCGTCGTTGACCATCTCGATCTGCCAGACCTGGGTCATGCGGCCGATATGCACCGGCTTGGCCGTGCCGGTGACCCAGCCGCTCTTCACGCCCCGGATATGGTTGGCATTGATATCGAGGCCGACACAGTGCCAGCCTGCCGGCGATGAGAACAGCGCACCGACGGAGCCCAGGGTCTCTGCCAGCACCACGCTGATGCCGCCATGCAGCAGGCCAAAGGGCTGGTGCGTGCGGTGGTCCACCGGCACACGGCCCACCAGGTAGTCATCGCCAATTTCCAGGTATTCGATGCCCAGGTGTTCAATCGCCGTATGGCGCGCTTTGTCACGCAGCGCGTCCAGCGAGATGGGCTTTTTCCAGATAGCAGTCATGGGGTGTCCAGGCTCAACAACAGGGATGCCACAGCATAGCGCTGCGCAAGCCGGCTGCCTACCGCCTGCATGACGCGCCGGTTGAAGCGGGGCGCTGGGGTGAGCTTTGTGGCAGCTTTGGTGGGGGCATGTGAGCAGGCGAAAAAATAGCGGGCTTGGCGGAAGGAAGCTTGCGCCAAATCTATACTTGTTTGGAACTTGATGCCATCGTTCGAAAGCACCGCAAGAGTTGGGCTGATGCGTAATAAGCCAGAGAAGGTGAAGGGGCCACTAGGCCCCTTCCAAAAGATCGCGAAGTTCGCTTTAACCCCTGAGGGGGACCGCTTGCGCGGCGGAGAACAGCTGTTTACTTCACTGTGCTGTTGCTTCACGGTACAGCAATACCGCTGCCCTCCCATCGGTCCAACACCGAAGTGGTGGGCGGTTCGAGCTATTGGGGGCCGACGATAAAACACGTCCGAGCCACTGTCAAGCCGAGTGTTTATCTGTGGCGGTGGCTGGTTGCCAAGCGGTTTCTATTCGCTGTCGGATGGTGGAGACGAATCCCCTGCAGAATCAGCAGGCGGCATATAGCGCTTGAGAGCCCTCTGGAATGCGAGTACCAAAAAAGTGCATATTACTGTGAGAGCAAAAGCGATGACTGCAGCTGCTTGGTTCGCGTCCCAAACCAGAAAAAAAATGGCTGTCCCTAGGAGACTAATAGCGAGGCAGAGAACGGAAAGACTAGTGTTTTTCCAGAGGGGGATTGCGGCGAACTGAAGGTTTTTATTGGCTGTGGAGTGGCTGGTGAAGTTGATGCAAAAAGAGCAAAGCCAAAGTACGAATGCTGATGCCGATAAGCCAACGGAGCAAATCCGATCATCATTTGAAATGCCAGCGTTTATTTGGAGGGCAACCAGCAGTACTGCAAGTGCTGCGCCTGCACCCCCAAGACTTATGGATGGATTGGTGTGCCACTCATGTGAATCATTGGAACTCTCGACTGCAGCCGGGTTGCCTTCAGGTAGATTTTTCATCTCCCCAATGTAGCAAGCCCGCTCATGGATTCACCGGTTTGCCGTTGCGTACCAGGAACAGGCAGACGGCGATTTTGTAAGCGTCCGCTCAATTACTCGTCGGCACCTGCTCGCCATCGCCGTCCGCCTCACCCAGGTCGTCGTCGCCGCTGGCGCCGTCTTCGACCAGCAGCTCCACCAGCTCGCGGGCGAAGGAGGGCAGGGATTCGAGGTTGCGCACGACGATCTGCATCTCGCGGTTGGACCATTCGTCCGAGATGCTGATGATGCGGATGTCCATGCTGCGCGCATGGCGGCGGGCAGCGGATTCGGGCAGGATGCCGATGCCTACGCCCGCTTCGATCATGCGGCAGGCGGCTTCAAAATTGCCCACCTGGATGCGCTGCTTGATCGGGCGGTGCAGCAGGTCACTGTGCTGGCGCAGGAACGCATGGATGGCGCTGGATTCGTGCAGGCCGATGTAGTCGTATTCCAAGGTATCGCCAAAGGCCACGGACTTGCGGCGGGCGAGCGCATGGTCGGCATAGACGACGAGCACCAGGCGGTCGCTGCGGTAGGGCATTGCGACCAGGCTTTCGGTGCGCACCTGGCCGGCGACGATGCCGATATCGGTCTGGCCTTCGCCGACGGCGCGGATGATGTCGTTGGACAGGCGCTCGCGCAGGTCGATGTCCACATCCGGGTGCTTGCGCAGATAGGCGCGCAGCACCGGAGGCAGAAACTCGCCCAGCGCCGTGGTGTTGGCAAACACCCGCACATGGCCCTTGATGCCGCGTGCGTACTCCTGCATGTCGCCGCGCAGGTGCTCGATCTGGCCCAGCACCGTGCGGGCATGCTGCACAAAGGCCTGGCCCGGCAAGGTCAAGGTGACGCCCTGGCTGGTGCGGTACAGCAGCTTGACACCCATGCTCTCTTCGAGGTTCTTGATGCGGGTGCTGGCCGCCGGCAGCGAGATGAACGACAGCTCGGCCCCCCGCGTCATGCTGTTCGCGTCTGCCACATGCACCATCAGGCGCAGATCCACCAAGTCAAAATGCATAGCCATGGCGCGATTGTAGGCCTTGCGTTTTAACCCAGGGACCCTCTGGCCGCCGCAAGCCGCCCCGCCTGTCACCCAGGTTGGGCTTGCGTCCAGCGCCCTCAGCATTCGACGATGTGCACCGCCAGGCCGCCGAGCGAGGTTTCCTTGTACTTGCTCATCATGTCGGCGCCGGTGGCGCGCATCGTGGCAATCACCTTGTCCAGGCTGACGATGTGCGAGCCGTCGCCGCGCAGCGCCATGCGTGCTGCATTGATGGCCTTGACGGCCGCCAGTGCATTGCGCTCGATGCAGGGCACCTGCACTAGCCCGGCGACCGGATCGCAGGTGAGGCCCAGGTGGTGCTCCATGCCGATCTCGGCTGCATTCTCCACCTGCGCGGGTGTGCCGCCCAGCACGGCGCACAGGCCGGCGGCCGCCATTGAGCAGGCCACGCCCACTTCGCCCTGGCAACCCACTTCGGCGCCGGAGATCGAGGCGTTCTCCTTGTACAGAATGCCGATCGCACCGGCAGTCAGCAAAAAGTCCACCACCCCGGCCTCGGTGGCGCCGGGAACAAAGCGCCAGTAATAGTGCAGCACGGCCGGCACGATGCCGGCGGCGCCATTGGTGGGTGCGGTCACCACGCGGCCACCGGCAGCGTTTTCCTCGTTCACGGCCAGCGCAAACAGGTTCACCCAGTCAATCACCTCCAGCGGATCGGTGTTCGCATGCT
This sequence comes from Comamonas sp. SY3, assembly GCF_041730275.1. NCBI lineage: Bacteria > Pseudomonadati > Pseudomonadota > Betaproteobacteria > Burkholderiales > Comamonadaceae > Comamonas > Comamonas sp. SY3. The sequence continues at coordinate 46,253 of NZ_JBGTYN010000004.1, forward strand.
GGGTCAGGCCTTCGTAAAAGCCTGCGGCGCGGCGCTTCACGTTCAGTCCACCAGGCAGGCGGCCTTGCGTGCTGCAGCCGCGTTGCACGCAGTCCTGCATCGCCTGCCAGATCTTGCGCAGGCCGCTGTCGATGTCGGCATCGCTGCGCCAGTGGCGCTCATTGGTGCGCATGATCTGCGCAATGGGCTGCTGGTGGTTATGCGCCAGTTGCAGCAGCTGCGCGGCGCTGTGAAAGGGCAGGGGCAGCACATCGGTATCAGGTGCAATCGCTTGCTGGCGCTCGGCATCGTGGGCCGCTTCTTCGCTGACGATAAAGCCGCCGCCCACCGAGTAGTAGGCTTGCGCATCGACCAGTTCATGCTGGGCATCCCAGGCCTCAAAGCGCATGCCGTTGGGGTGGAAGGGCAGGCTCACCGCGCCAATCAGGAGCAGATCGGTGGCGGGGTCGAACACGATGCGCTGCTCACCGTTGAGCAGCAGCTGCTGGCTATTGTTGACGTCGGCAATGATGGCATCGACGGCGTTCACATCCACCGTATCGGGCGCATGGCCGGCCAGCCCGAGGATCACGGCGCGGTCGCTGGCGTGGCCGATACCGGTAGCGCCCAGCGAGCCAAACAGCTGGCAGCGCAGGCGGGCCACCTGTGCCAGCGCCCCCTGGCGCTGCAGGCGCTGCACAAAGGCGTGCGCGGCGCGCATCGGGCCGACGGTGTGCGAGCTGCTGGGCCCGATACCGATCTTGAACAAATCAAACACGCTGACGGCCATGGCTATTTTCCGGTCAATGTTGCAACTGCAGACTGGCGCCGAGGATAGCGCTGATTTGGGCCTTGGCAAGGGGAAAAGCACCCATCACGCCCAGGTTGGCCTGTGGCCCCAGGCGGCTGGCCACAAAGGCATCGGCATGCGCGGGCGCGGCGTGCTGCCGCATCAGGCTCGCCTGCGCCACCAGCACCAGCTGCCGCACCCATTGGCGCGCCTGCGCCTGCTGCGCCCAGGCATCCTGCGCCATCGCCTGCCACTGGGTGTGCAGGCGCTGCAGCGCTTGCGCCATTGCCAGGTCATCCGATGCCATGCGCTGCAGGTCCTGCCACAGTCCATCACGCAACGCGGGCTCGCGCTGCAGCGCCTTGAGCACATCCAGGCACATCACATTGCCCGAGCCCTCCCAGATCGAATTGACCGGTGCTTCGCGGTAAATACGGGCGAGCGCCGAGCTCTCGGTATAGCCATTGCCGCCCAGCACTTCCATCGCCTCGGCGCTGCAGGCAATGGCACGTTTGCAGACCCAGAACTTGGCCGCCGGTGTCATGATGCGCTGCCAGGCCAGCGCCGTGGTCTGGCCTGGGGCGCTGCTGTCTTCAAAGGCCTGTGCCAGTCGCATGGCCAGCAGCAGCGCGGCTTCGCTCTCCAGGGCCAGATCGGCCAGCACCGATTGCATCAGCGGCTGCGCCGCCAAGGCCGCACCAAAGGCCTGGCGGTGCCGGGCAGACCACAGGGCCTGCACGGTGGCCTGGCGCAGCAGCGCGCTGCTGCCCAGCACGCAGCACAGCCGCGTGATGGTGGCCATCTCCATGATGGTGGCAATGCCCCGGCCTTCCTCACCTACGAGTACGCCATAGGCGTCGTCAAACAGCACCTCGCTGCTGGCATTGCTGCGGTTGCCCACCTTGTCCTTGAGGCGCTGCACCAGCACGCTGTTGCGCCTGCCATCGGGCCGCCAGCGCGGCACCCAGAAGCAGGCCAGCGGTGCCTGCAGCGCATGGGCGTCGTGCGCGCTGCTGGCCATGCGCGCCACCACCAGGTGCGCATCGGCCGTCGGCACCGAATAAAACCATTTATGGCCCTGCAACCGGTAGGCGGCGCCGCGCCCGCCGCCTGCGGCATCCAGCGGGTAGGCCACGGTGGTGTTGCTGCGCACATCCGATCCGCCTTGCTTTTCGGTCATGCCCATGCCCACCCACAAAGCTGTTTTGTCTGCCACCGGTGCATCACGCGCGTCATGCTCGGCGCTGCTGATGCCGCGCGCGATATGTGCCCACAACGCGGGCTCCTTGCGCAGCACCGGGATGGCTGCCGTCGTCATCGTTGCGGGGCAGAGGCTGCCCGCCTCCGCCTGGCCATGCAGGTAAAAGCCGGCGGCCCAGGCCGTCCAGCGGCCGCTTGCTGCATCTTCCGGTGCATCGGCAAACGGCATGTCGATCAGCTGCTGCGCGCGGTAATGGGCCAGCACCTGGTGCCATGCGGGATGGAACTCCACCTGGTCGATGCGCCGGCCCCGTGCATCCCAGGGCTGCAACTGCGGCGGGTGGCGGTTGGCCTGGTCGGCTAATTGCGCAAAGGCCCCGCTGCCCACGGTGCGCGCATGCTGCTGCAAGCCCGGCAGCCAGCGGTGGGCCTGCGCACGCGCCAGCGCGGCCTGCAAGGCCGGATCGCTGCCCAGCGGGTCGTAGCCGACCAGCTCATCCACCAGGTTGTCCTTGTCGCGCTCTGCCATGGCTGCTCTCCCAGATGTGTTCCTCCATTCTAGGAACGGCGCAGCTGCAACGCAAAAGCCGGTCAGCGTGTGGCGTTCAGCCGGTCCAGCCGCAGGCGCTGGCGCTCGTCGCCCAGCGCCCGGGCGGCCAGCAGCACGCTGCCGGCAGCGGCCAGCGCGCCGGCAAAGGTCAGCAGCAGCAATAGCAGAATCTGGTATTTGGCGGCTTCCAGCGGGTCCATGCCGCCCAGGATCTGGCCGGTCATGATGCCCGGCAGAGTGATCAGCCCGGCGGCCGACATTTGGTTGATGATGGGGATCAGCCCCCGGCGGATGGCCGCACGGGTGTGCGGCGCCATCGCCCGGCGCAAGGGAGTACCCAGCGCCAGCTGGGCCTCGATGGCGGCGCGGCCGGTGCGCACGCCGTCAAAGAAACTGTCCAGCCCCAGGCTGGCGGCATTGAGCACGCTGCCCAGCACAATGCCCATCAGTGGAATCGCATAGCGCGCATCAAACCAGGGGTCGGGCCGCACGGCGGTCATCAGCGCCAGCACCACGGTCGACAGGCTCGACAGCGCGACCACCAGGCCCGCAATGCGGTAGTTGCCCCCGCCGGACAGGCGCTGGTGCGGCCGCACCGCGACCTCGCGCGCGGCAGCGGCCACCATCACCAGCACCACGACCAAGGTGGTGCCCGGGTGCGCCTGCTGGAACACCAGCCGCAGCACATAGCCCACCAGCAGCAGCTGCACCCCCATGCGCAGCGATGCCCACAGCACCTGGCGCTGCAGCTGCAGGCGCATCGCCCAGGATGCGGCAGCAGCGGCCAGCACCAGCGCCGCGCCCACCAGCAGATCGCTGGGCTGCAGATGGATGGCCGGGTTCATTGCGCAGCCTCCATCGGCAGCAGCTGGTGGTCTACCAGTTGCATGCAGCGCTGGCCGATGCGGGCCGCCTGGGCCTGCGAATGGGTCACCCACAGCAGGCTCAAGCCCTGCTGCTGGCAGCGCTGCAGCAATTGCTCCACCGCAGCGACCGACGTGTCATCGAGCGCAGCCGTGGGCTCATCGAGCAGCAGCACCTGGGGCTGGCGCAATAGCCCGCGCAGCAAGGCCAGGCGCTGGCGCTCGCCCGTGGATAGCTGGGCCAGCGGAATATCGAAGAACCCCTGGCGCAGCCCCAGTTCGCTGGCCATCTCCAGCAGCGCCGATTGCGAACCCTGCGGGAAATGCTCCATCACCGATGGCCCCCACCAGGCCGGCTCAGCTGCCAGGTACATCACCTGCTGGCGCCACGCAGGCCCACTGAAGGTGCTGCGCGGCTGGCCGTTGAGCAGCACCTCGCCACTGCCCGGATCCAGGTCGGCAATCAGCCGCAACAACACCGATTTACCCGCCCCCGATGCCCCCATGACGGCGATGCATTCGCCTGCGCCCAACTCCAGCGAGCAGGGCCCGCTGATGGGGCTTTGCAGAGCGCGGATGGACAGGCGGCTGGGCTGAGAGGCTGGCATGGTGGCTGAGTGTAGCGCTGGGCTTGCGGAGTCGGGTCCACCGTACGCGATGGATGAGCGTTTTGCTCACCAGCAGAAAAGCCAGCAGCACCCAAGCCTGGGTGGCTGCTGGCTTCTTGGAGAGCGGTGCCGTGAGGGATTATTGCTCGATAGGCTCTGCCACAACAGCTTCAAAAGCCTGGCGCAGCGCATCGAGATCGGCGGGTGGGGCGTTTTCGTCGCTCTTGAACGTGATTCCGGTACCGTCATCAGTGCTGGTGGTCAGGCGGCGAACAATCAGCAGGTTGGTGGCGGTAGCTGCCGAGGTGCCTGTATAGCCTTCGCCATCATTGACCTTGTAGTCGAAGTAGTAGACCTGTTCCACGCGATCGGCAATGTTGAACTTGATGCAGACCACCAAGCCTGCATTCGGGCCGCTGGTCACATTTTCGCAAGCGAAACGATTGTCTGCCGTCGTCACAAAGCCGGTGCCATACCCGCTTCCCGCGACCAGCTTTTGCAGTTTGACCACATCCGACCGGGGAGTGCTGGTCCCCAACGGGGTGAACAACCACATGCCATACAGGCTTTGCGGGCTCTTGTCATAGCCGAAGCTGAAGCGGGAGATCTCCTTTTCTGCTTCGCCGGGGAACCTGATGTAGCCCTTGGTGCCGGATTCGAAACGCATCGACACGACACCATCGTTGCCGTTCTCCTGCCCAATGCGTTCGCTGCTGCCCAGGTAGCGGCCGCCACGGTACTTGTTCAAGGTGCCGGAATACTGGTTGTTCTTGTAAGCACCGGACGTCAGATAGAAGGTGGCGTTGCCGGAGGCGTCGTAGGCATACATCTGCATGACCAGTGTCTGGCCCTGCACATCAATAGCCAAGCCGCGACCGGGCTTGCCATTGAGTTCGCTGGTAACCACCCAGGTGCCCGACTGGGGCATGTAAGCCTGGGCCATGCTGCTGCCCAGCAGAGCGCCGATTGCAATCCATTTTTTCAGCATATGTCCATCCTTCCGTTAATAGTTTTCAACAATCAAAACGGCATTAGATCATAGCTTTACAAAATAGAAGCACCGGTTCTACTTTGTTTGCATTGCAACAACAATATGTGGGACTAGTCGGCGCTACACACCTTCAACACCGCCTCCCCATAAGCCTCCAGCTTCTTCACACCAATCCCGCTCACGCCCTGCAGCTCATCCAGGCTCTGCGGGTTGCGCTGGGCGATGGCCGCTAAGGTCGCGTCGGCGAAGACGACGTAGGCGGGCACGTTGTGCTCCTTGGCCACTTCGGTGCGCCAGGCCTTGAGGTTGATGAAGCGGACCTGCTCGTCGGGGCCCAGGTTTTGGGCGGCGACGGCGGGTTTGGTGCTGCGCTGGCGCTTGCTGGGGCTGCGCTCGGCGGTGCTTTCGCGCAGCTCCACGGTTTGCTCGCCGCGCAGCACGGCGCGTGAGCCGTCGCAGAGGGTGAGGGTCTCGAAGCTGTAGCCGGCCTCGGTCTGCACCTTGTGGGTGGCCAGGGCGCCAATGGCCAGCAGCTGGCGCAGCACGCCGCGCAGCTGGGGTTCGGTGTAGTCCTGGCACAGGCCAAAGGTGCTCAACTGCTGGTGGCCAAACTGGCGCACCTTGTCGGTTTCCTTGCCGCGCACGATGTCGAGGATATGGCTGGCGCCAAAGGTGATCTGGCTGGCCGAATGGGCGCGGTAGATGGTGGACAGCAGCTTGCGCGCGGCATCGGTGCCGTCCCAGGTTTTGGGTGGGCTCAGGCAGTTGTCGCAGTTGCCGCAGCGGTAGCGCGGCGCCTTCTCGGCCGATGCGGCGGAGGCCTCGGGGTGGGCCGAGTCGTAGTCGCCGCCCTGGCCATAGACCTCGTCAAAATACGCCAGCAGGCGAACGCGCCGGCAGTCGGTGGCCTCGGCCAGGCCCAGCAGCGCATCGAGCTTGCCGCGCATCACCTGCTTGAAGGCGTCGCCCGCCGGGCTCTCGTCGATCATGCTGCGCTGGCTGACCACGTCGCGGTAGCCATAGGCCATCCAGGCATCGGCAGGCAGGCCGTCGCGCCCGCCCCGGCCGGTTTCCTGGTAGTAGCTCTCGATGTTCTTGGGCATGTCCACATGGGCGACAAAGCGCACATCGGGCTTGTTGATGCCCATGCCGAATGCGATGGTGGCAACCATCACAATGCCTTCTTCGCGCAGAAAGCGGCTTTGGTTCTGCTGGCGAATTTCGGCACCCAGGCCGGCGTGGTAGGGCAGGGCGTTGATGCCGGCATCGCACAGCGATTGCGCGACCTCTTCCACCTTTTTGCGCGAGAGGCAGTAGACCACGCCCGCGTCGCCATCGTGCTCGCGCTCGATAAAGCGCAGCAGCTGGGCGGTGGCGTCTTTTTTCTCGACGATGGTGTAGCGGATGTTGGCGCGGTCAAAGCTGCTGATGAAGACGCGCGCCGATTCCAGCTGCATGCGCTCGACGATGTCGGCGCGGGTCAGCGCATCGGCTGTGGCGGTAAGCGCAATGCGCGGCACACCGGCATAGCGCTGGTGCAACACGGTCAGCTCGCGGTACTCAGGCCGAAAGTCGTGCCCCCACTGGCTGACGCAATGGGCCTCGTCGATGGCGAACAAGGCCAGCTTGCCCATCGCATGCAGCTCATCGAGCAGGCCCAGAAAACGCGGGGTGTTGAGCCGCTCGGGCGCCACATACAGCAAGGTGATGCCGCCCGACAGCAGCTGCAGCTCCACATCGCGGGTCTGGTCGTAGTCGAGGGTGGAGTTGAGGAAGGCGGCTTCCACACCGATCTCGTGCATGGCGCTGACCTGGTCGTGCATCAGTGCGATCAGCGGCGAGATGACGATGGTGGTGCCGTGGCCCTGCTGCTGGCGCACGATGGCCGGGATCTGGTAGCACAGGCTTTTGCCGCCGCCGGTGGGCATCAGCACCAGCGCATCGCCGCCGCCAATCACATGGTCAACAATGGCTTGCTGCGAGCCGCGAAAATGCGCATAGCCAAAGGCATCCTGCAAAACGGTGTGGGCGAGGGAAGTCACAAATTGCTAGAGAAGGCAGCTGTGCCAGCCCCCTGAAAGGGCCGCGCAAGCGGGGTATCGTCAACAGGCCAGAAGGGCCGCCCTGACACGGAGCCGGGGCGCAGGCGCAAAGCGCTATTGTGCGCGTTTTGGGGCGCTGCAACGGCAGCGCGGGGTTTGTGGGGCGGTAACGGGCTGTTTTGTGGTGCAGGTGCATGGCGGCCACCCCGGCGCGATACAACCAGCGCCGGTATGGCAAATAACGCCCGGCCGCCACGCGCCGGTGGGCGCCGCCCTACAATGGCCGCCATGTCACTGCCCCGCTACACCCGAGCCCAAGAACTGCCCGCCACCCTGGCCAAGCGCCTCGTCATCCTCGACGGCGCAATGGGCACCATGATCCAACGCTTCAAGCTGGGCGAGGCCCAGTACCGGGGCGAAGGCTACAGTGGCCCGGGCAGCGTGGGCGAGCGCTTCAAGGACTTTGGCTACGACGTCAAGGGCAACAACGAGCTGCTCTCGCTCACCCGCCCCGATGTGATCCGCGACATCCACGAAAAATACCTGGCCGCTGGCGCCGATCTGATCGAGACCAATACCTTTGGCGCGACCACGATTGCCCAGGAGGACTACCACATGGCCGACCTGGCCTATGAGATGAACCTCAAGAGCGCCCAGCTGGCGCGTGCGGCCTGCGACAAGTACAGCACGCCCGAGCACAAGCGCTATGTGGCCGGCGCCTTGGGCCCCACGCCCAAGACCGCCTCCATCAGCCCCGATGTGAACGACCCGGGCGCGCGCAACGTGACGTTTGAGGCACTGCGCCAGGCCTACCTGGAGCAGACCTTGGCCTTGATCGAAGGCGGCGCCGATGTGATCCTGGTCGAGACGATTTTTGACACGCTGAACGCCAAGGCAGCGCTGTTTGCGGTCGATGAGGCTTTTGAGCAGACCGGCGAGGTGCTGCCGATCATGATCAGCGGCACCGTCACCGATGCCTCGGGCCGCATTCTGTCGGGCCAGACGGTGACGGCCTTCTGGCACAGCGTGCGCCATGCCAACCCGCTGTCGATCGGGCTGAACTGCGCGCTGGGTGCCACCTTGATGCGCCCCTATGTGCAGGAGCTGGCCAAGGCCGCGCCCGATACCTTCATCAGCTGCTACCCCAATGCCGGCCTGCCCAACCCGATGAGCGATACCGGCTTTGACGAGACGCCCGACATCACCAGCCGCCTGGTGCATGAGTTTGCCGACGAAGGCCTGGTCAACATCGTGGGCGGCTGCTGCGGCACCACGCCCGACCACATTGGCGCGATTGCCCAGGCAGTGCAGGGCGCGACGGCGCGCAAGCTGTTTTACCCCGCTGCGGCCTAAGACGCCTTGCCAGCCACGGCCCGTTCTGGCCATCGGGTTTAGAACGGGTACTGGCGCTCGGTGGTTTGCATGGTGATCCAGCGGGTGTCGGTGAAGGCATCGATACCCTGGCGCCCGCCAAAATGGCCATAGCCTGAATCCTTGACGCCCCCAAACGGCATCTGCGCTTCATCGTGCACGGTGGGGCCGTTGATGTGGCAGATGCCCGCCTCGATGCGGGCTGCCACGCGCCAGCCGCGTGCGGTGTCGCGGGTGAACACAGCCGATGACAGGCCGAACGCGTTGTCGTTGGCGCAGGCAATGGCCTCGTCTTCGCCGTTCACGCGCACGATGCCCTTGACCGGGCCAAAACTCTCTTCGTGGTAGATGCGCATCGCTGGCGTCACGCCGTCCAGCAGAGTTGCAGGCATCAGCGTGCTGTCGGCCTTGCCGCCGCAGATGATGGTGGCGCCTTGTGCGACGGCATCGTCGATCAGGGCGTTGCAACGCTCCACGGTCGCCATGCCCACCACCGAACCCAGCACCACCGGCCCCTGGCGCGGATCGCCCAAGGGCAGCGCCGCAGCCCTGGCCGCCAGCTTGGCGACAAAGGCGTCGGCCACGCGCTGGTCGACCACCAAACGCTCTGTTGACATGCAGATCTGCCCCGAGTTGGCAAAAGAGCTGAAGCTGGCGGCGCGGGCGGCTGCTTCCAGGTCGGCATCGTCCAGCACGATGAAGGGCGCCTTGCCACCGAGCTCCAGCAGCGCGGGCTTGAGGTGGCGGGCGCAGGTTTGCGCAATGAGGCGGCCCACGCGCGTTGAGCCGGTGAAGCTGACGCGGCGCACCGCCGGGTGGGCAACGATGGCCTCGACGATGCTGGCCGCGTCCTCTGGCGCATTGGTCACGAAGTTCACCACACCGGGCGGCAAGCCGGCATCCTGCAGCGCCTCCATGACCAGACCGTGTGTGGCCGGACACCATTCCGACCCTTTGAGGATGACCGTATTGCCGCAGGCCAGTGCGGTGGCGATGGCGCGCACGGCCAGGATCACCGGCGCATTCCACGGCGCGATACCGAGCACGACCCCGGCGGGCTGGCGCACCGCCATGGCCAGGCTGCCTGGCACATCGGAGGGGATGACTTCGCCGCTGATCTGCGTGGTCAGGGATGCCGCCTCCAGCAGCATGTTGCTGGCCAGATGGACGTTGAAGCCCGCCCAGTGGCCCGAAGCCCCCGTCTCGGATGCCATCGCTGCGGCAATGGCATCGCCCTTGGCGTGCAGGGTCTCAGAAGCCTTGATCAGCAGCGCGCGCCGCGCGCCGGGCCCCAGCTGTGCCCAGGCCGGGAAGGCCGCTGCTGCGGCCTCGCAGGCCCGCACGGCATCGGCCACGGTGGCGGCAGGGGCGCGGGATGCGACGGTGCCATCGAGCGGGTTCTTTCGTTCTACCGTCGCCGCATTGCCCGCGTTGCAAGGCTCGCCACCAATCAGCATTTTTTGTTCAATCATTGCAGGGTCTCCTGTTCGCTGCCGTTCATCCACTGTCAGGCGCACATCCTCCACCAGGCTGGCAATCCCTGCGCACCGGCAAGGGGCTGATGAATGCCTGCCGGTCCAAGGGGAGGGGGGGGCGTCAAGGCTGTTGATGCTATCGATCACACGCAGTTGCTGCAACGCGCAGGCAATGCGGGTGTGCCGGCGTGCGCTGCAGCCCTCGGCGGTTCGAGCAGCGCAGAACTGCGGCGATCCAGTGCTGAGAAGCTGCTCATGGCCGCCAGGACTTCAACGTCAGCCCGCTGATGCCCCCAGCGTCTGGCTGCACAAGGCCGGTATCACAGCACCATGCCCGCATCGCTCATGCGGCGGGCATAGACGCTGAGCAGGACGCGCTCGGAATGGGTCAGGTAGTCATGCATCAGCTTGGCGGCCTGCTCCATGTCCCCGGCCTCGAAGCGTTCCAGGATGTTGGCATTCAGGTCGATGTAGGGCGCATGCATGAACTCGGCATCGCCCAGCATGCCAAACGCCAGGCGCAGCTCCACCAGCAGGTGCGAGAACAGGGTGTTGAGCCGCTCGCTGTCGGCCAGTGCCACCACGCCCTTGTGGAACCGCATATTGCCGGTGCCCACCTCCACCCAGCGGCCGGCCTCGCGCAGCTGCTTCTGCGCAGCGACGGCTTCGCGCATCTCCTTGCGCGCCGGGTGCTGCGGTATGGCCTGCTGCAGCGCCTGGCACTCAATCATGCGGCGCACGCGGTAGATATCCATGATGGAAGCCATCGACGGGATCGCGACAAACACGCCCCGGTTGGGCAGATGGCGCAGCAGCCCTTCCTTGGTCAGCAGCCGGAACACCTCGCGCAAGGTGTTGCGCGAGATCTCCAGGCTTTCGCTCAGTGCTACTTCGGACAGGCGTGATCCGGGCTGGAATTCCCCACGCACGATGCGCTCGCGAATCTGCTCGGCCACGCGGTCATTGAGCGAGAGGGTAGGCAGTGCAACATTCATGGCGATCGCAGGTAGTCAGAGATTGATACACATGATAGCGGTGGCCTGCCGCCCGGCCCAGCGCATTGCCCCGCGCCGGTGAAACGGCCATTGTGGCGATTTGCTTCGCCATAAAGACGGGTATTTCGCCTACATCGCTATTTGAAAGCAGATGTGTACGGGTTTTCCCGGTGAGAAAGCTGATTTTGTTTGGCTAAACTTTTGTATTGTTCAACAAACTGTCATTCACCATTGGTGAAACACATAGGTTGTTGAACAAAAACTATGCGGTGCCCAGTCCCTGGGGGCCGTGCCTATAACAAACCTTGTATTGTCATGGACAGCTCAATCGTCAACCTCTGGCCCCTCCTCGGGGTGGCTGTAATCATCGTGGGATTCGTCCTGCGTTTCAATCCCTTTGTGGTGGTGGTGGTGACGGCGATCGTCACCGCTGCACTGGCGGGCTTCCCGGTCCAAAAGGTACTGGCCGAACTGGGCACGGGCTTTGTCAAAACCCGCAATCTGCCGCTCATCCTGGTGCTGCCGCTGGCCGTGATCGGCCTGCTGGAGCGCCATGGTCTGCGTCAGCATGCGCAAAACTGGATTGGCCAGATCAAGTCGGCCACCACCGGCCGCCTGCTGATCGTCTACCTGGCCGCGCGCCAGCTGACCGCTGCCATCGGCCTGACGAGCCTGGGTGGCCACCCCCAGATGGTGCGTCCGCTGCTGGCCCCCATGGCTGAAGGCGCGACCGAAACCCGCTACGGCAAGCTGCCCGAAGCACTGCGCAACCGCTTGCGTGCCTTCAGCGCCGCGACCGACAACGTCGGCCTGTTCTTTGGCGAAGATATTTTTGTGGCCTTTGGCGCGATCGTGCTGATGACCACCTTCCTGCATGAGGCGGGTATTGACGTCGAGCCGATCCATGTGGCTGTGTGGGGTATCCCCACTGCCATCTGCGCGTTCCTGATCCATGCCTACCGCCTGCGCCGTCTGGACCAGTACATCGCCAAGGAAATGGCCAACGCGCCTGCCCCAGCATCGACCACCCGTGAAGGAGGTGCAGCATGATTTTCAGCATCACCCAAGTCTATTGGCTGGCCGGCCTGGTCATGGCGGCCGTGGCCGTCTTCAACCTGCTCGATGCCAGCAACCCCAAGCGCTGGACCACCGGCCTGTTCTGGGGCCTGTATGCGGTCATGTTCCTGCTGGGCGACAAGATGCCGCCTGAAGTGGTGGGTGCCGGCGTGGTCGTGCTGGCGCTGATCGTGCTCGTCAAGGGCGTGGGCGGTGGCAAGCCGCAAGTGCGCAGCGATGCCGAGAACAAGGAAAGCGCACTGCGCCTGAAGAACAAGCTGTTTGTGCCGGCGCTGGCGATCCCGGTGGTCACCGTGATCGGCAGCGTGCTGCTCAAGGACTTCAAGATCGGCGGCAACTTCCTGATCGACCCCAAGAACGCCACCCTGGTGAGCCTGGCACTGGGCTGCATCATTGGTGCGGCCATGGCCTGCAAGATGACCCGCGAATCGCCAGTGCAATCGCTGCGCGAATCGCGCCGCCTGGTCGATGCGATGGGCTGGGCCATGGTGCTGCCGCAGATGCTGGGCATGCTCGGTCTGGTGTTCTCCGATGCGGGTGTTGGCAAGGCCGTGGCCCATGTGACCACCACCTACATCAACATGGACCTGCGCTTTGTGGCGGTGGTGGTCTATGTGGTCGGTATGGCGCTGTTCACCGTCATCATGGGCAATGGCTTTGCGGCCTTCCCGGTGATGACCGGCGGCGTCGGCGTGCCCGTGCTGATCAATGTGTACCACGGTGATCCAGCGATCATGGCCGCGGTGGGCATGCTCTCGGGCTACTGCGGCACCTTGCTGACACCGATGGCGGCCAACTTCAACATCGTGCCGGCGGCGCTGCTGGAGCTGCCGGACCGCAATGCCGTTATCAAGGCGCAGGTGCCTACGGCGCTGGGCATCCTGGTCTGCAACGTGTTTTTGCTGTACTTTTTGATGAACCACTGACCGCCGCCACCCACAGGACCTCTGCATGACTGACACAACCGTACTGGTGCTGGGCTTTGAGCCCTTTGACAAAGCCCCCCTCAACCCCGCGTGGGAAGTGGCCCGCAGGCTCGATGGCAAGACCATTGACGGTGCGCGCGTGGCTGGCGTGCAGCTGCCCTGTGTGTTTGGCAAGGCGCTGGATGCGCTGGACGCAGCCCTGCAGCAGCACCAGCCCAGCCTGGTGATTGCGCTGGGCCTGGCCGGCGGCCGCACGGCCCTGTCGATCGAGCGCGTGGCCATCAATGTCGACGATGCCCGCATTGCCGACAACGCCGGCCAGCAGCCCATCGATGTGGCCGTCACCCCCGATGGCCCTGCGGCCTATTTTGCGCGCCTGCCCATCAAGCAGGCCGTGACTGCCATGCGCGCAGCCGGTGTGCCCGCCGAGGTGAGCAACACCGCCGGCACTTTTGTCTGCAACCATGTCTTCTACGGCCTGATGCACCGCCTGAACACGGTGCCTGCCTGGGCACAGACGCGCGGCGGCTTTGTGCATGTGCCCTACCTGCCCGAGATGGCAGCGGCGCTGCCGGGCGCCCCCAGCATGGCGGTGGAGACGCAGTGCAAGGGTATTGAAGCGCTGATTGCGGCCGTGCTGCGGCATGATCCCCAGCAGCAGGATCTGCAGCTGAGCGCAGGCCAACTCCACTGAAATTCATAAGAAAGGTAGCACCATGTCCCTCACCATGGATTTGAACAGCGACCTGGGCGAGAGCCTGGGTGCATGGACCATGGGCGACGATGCGTCCATGCTGTCCATCGTCAGCAGCGCCAACGTGGCCTGCGGTTTTCATGCAGGCGATCCGGCTGGCATTCTCGATACCTTGAAAAAAGCCAAGGCCAACAACGTCGTGGTCGGTGCCCATGTGGCCTACCGCGACCTGGTCGGTTTTGGCCGCCGCAACATGGATGTGGCCCATGCCGACCTGGTGAGCGATGTGATCTACCAGATTGGCGCACTGCAAGGCCTGGCCGCTGCGGCTGGCACCACGGTGCGCTATGTCAAACCCCATGGCGCGCTGTACAACACCATCGCCCAGGACCGCCGCCAGGCCGCTGCCGTGATCGAGGCCATGCAGGCCGTTGGCGGCCAGCTGGCACTGGTGGTGCTGGCCGGCTCGCCACTGATGCAATGGGCGCGTGAAGCGGGCCTTACGGTGATTGCCGAGGCCTTTGCCGACCGGGGCTACACCCCGCAAGGCACCTTGGTATCGCGCCGCGAGCCAGGCGCTGTGCTGCACGACCCGGAGATGGTCGCCCAGCGTATGCTGCAGCTGGTGCAGCAAGGCACGGTGCAGGCCAATGATGGCTCCGTGGTCGAGGTGCAGGCCGATTCCATCTGCGTGCATGGCGACAGCCCCGGCGCGGTGGCCATGGCCAAGGCGGTGCGCGAGCACCTGCAGGCCGCAGGTGTGCAGATCCGCTCCTTCATGGACAAGGCGGGCGCATGAGCGACGACCGCACGATGCGCTTTCTGCCCGTGAGCGACCAGAGCATGCTGGTGGAGCTGCAGGACCTGGAGCACACCTTGGACCTGCTGGCCGCACTGCAGGCCGAGCTGCCCGCTGGCGTGCAGGAGCTGGTGCCCGCTGCGCGCACCATCCTGGTCTCGTTCGACCGCTGGCAGACCAGTGCTGCCGACCTGCAGCGCCATATGGCTGCGTTGCACCTGGGCCGCCAGGCCCGCAGCGCTGGCCAGCGTGTCGAGATTGCCGTGCACTACGACGGCGAGGACCTGGCCGATGTGGCGCAGATCCTGGGCATTGATGTGCCCGAGCTGATTCGCCGCCACAGTGGTAGCGATTACAGCGTGGCCTTTTGCGGCTTTGCGCCCGGCTTTGCCTACCTGACCGGTGGCGACCCAAGCCTGAACGTGCCGCGCCGCAGCACGCCGCGCACCAAGGTGCCTGCGGGCTCGGTGGCGATTGCCGGCACCTTCAGTGCCGTCTATCCGAATGACACCCCCGGCGGCTGGCAGCTGCTGGGCCGCACCGAGGTGCCCATGTGGGACCTGCTGCGCAACCCGCCTGCCTTGCTGCAGCCGGGCATGCTGGTGCGTTTTGTCGATGCCAGCACCGCGGCTGGCCAGGCGCTGCTCCAGCAGCAATCTGCGGCGCAGGCCCAGGCCCCCGCAGCGGCCGAGCATACCGGCGCCGGCATGCGTGTGCGTGCCACCGGCTTGCAGACCCTGGTGCAGGACGCCGGCCGCGCCGGCCAGGCGGGCCAGGGCGTATCGGCCGCCGGTGCGCTGGACCAGGGCGCGATGCGCCGTGCCAACCGCCTGGTGGGCAACGATGCGCGCCAATCGGTGCTGGAGTCCGTCGCCGCAGGCCTGCAACTGCAAAGCCTGGGGGCCACCGTGGTAGCCGTTACTGGCGCCACCGGCCCCCTGACCGTGCGCAGCGCCAGCGGCGCTGCCTGGCAGGCCGAACGCAATGCGGCCATTGCCTTGAATGATGGCGATGTGATCCAGCTGGGCGAGCCCGACAGCGGCGTGCGCAGCTATGTGGCGGTACGCGGCGGCTGGCTGGTGGAGCCCGTGCTGGGCAGCACCAGCACCGACACCCTGGCCCGCATCGGCCCTGCCGCCTTGACCACCGGCCAAACGCTGGCCGTCGGCGATGCACGCGATGCCGCTGCGGTTCAAGACCCTGATCTGAACCCGCCTGCACTGCCCAAGGCCGGTGAGACGGTGGTGCTCGATGTCGTCATGGGCCCGCGTACCGATTGGTTCACCCCCGAGGCAGTGGCCCTGTTTGCCGCGCAGCGCTGGCAGGTCACCCCCCAGTCCAACCGCGTGGGCTTGCGCCTGGGCGGTGAAGAGGCACTGGTGCGCAGCCAAACCCAGGAGCTGCCCAGCGAGGGCACGGCCCTGGGCGCCATCCAGGTGCCCGCCAGTGGCCAGCCCGTGCTGTTCCTGGCTGACCACCCCTTGACCGGTGGTTACCCGGTCATCGCCTGCATTGCCTCCTACCACCTGGACCTGGCCGCGCAAGTGCCCGTCGGTGGCTGGCTGCAATTCCGCCCCCTGGCGCCCTTCGCGGACCTGGTGGGCTGAGTGTTGAACAGGGCGTGCGCGCCCGTTCTTGAATGGATATAGCTATGAAAAAAGTTCTGATTGCTAATAGAGGCGAGATCGCCGTCCGAATCATCCGTGCCTGCACGGACCACGGCCTCAAGAGCGTGGCGGTGTATGCCGATGCCGATATCGACGCGCTGCATGTGCGCATGGCCGATGAGGCCTATGCGCTTGAAGGCCAACGCCCGGCAGAGACCTATCTGGACATCGCCAAGCTGATTGCAGTGGCGCAAAAGAGCGGCGCAGATGCGGTGCACCCAGGCTACGGTTTCCTGTCCGAAAACGCCGCCTTTGCCCGCGCCGTGATCGGTGCCGGCCTGACCTGGGTGGGCCCACCGCCTTCGGCCATCGAGCAATTGGGCGACAAGGTGCAGGCGCGCAAGCTGGCGCTGAGCGTGGGTGCGCCGCTGGTGGCAGGCACGCCCGAGCCGGTCAAGGATGTCTCCGAGGTGCATGCCTTTGCGCGTGACCATGGCCTGCCGATTGCGGTCAAGGCCGCGTTCGGCGGTGGTGGCCGTGGCATCAAGGTGATCTGGAAGGCCGAGGACATCGACGAGCTGTATGGCGCGGCGGTGCGCGAGGCCGTGACCGCCTTTGGCCGCGGCGAGTGCTTTGTCGAGCAGTTCCTGGACAAGCCGCGCCACATCGAAGCCCAGGTGATGGCCGACCAGCACGGCAATGTGCGGGTGCTGGGCACGCGTGACTGCTCCTTGCAGCGCCGCAACCAGAAGCTGGTCGAAGAAGCACCAGCGCCTTTCCTGACCGACGCGCAGCGCGAACGCATCCACCAATCGGCCCGCGAGATCTGCCAGGCCGCTGGCTATGTGGGCGCTGGCACGGTGGAATACCTGCTGAGCCAGGGCGGCGCGATCTCGTTCCTGGAGGTCAACACCCGCTTGCAGGTGGAGCACCCTGTGACCGAGGAGACCACCGGTACCGACCTGGTGCGCCTGCAGTTCCGCGTGGCCGAAGGCGAAGTGCTGGCCGACACCACGGTGCCTGCCCCCCACGGCCATGCGTTTGAGTTCCGCATCAACGCCGAAGACGTGGGCCGTGGCTTCCTGCCCGCCCCCGGTCTGGTGACCCGCTTCGAGGCCCCATCGGGCCCCGGCGTGCGCGTCGACAGCGGTGTCGAATCGGGCTCGCAGGTGGCGGGCCAGTTCGATTCGATGCTGGCCAAGCTGATCGTCTGGGGCCCCAGCCGCGAGGTGGCCGTGCAACGCGCACGCCGCGCGCTCAAGGAGTTCAAGATCGAAGGCGTGCCGACCGTGCTGCCGTTCCATGAAGCGGTGATGGCGCATGCCGACTTCATCAACGGCCAGCACTTTGGTGTGCACACCCGCTGGATCGAAACCGAGCTGATGCCCCAGTGGGATGCCCAGCCCGAAACCCGTCCCCAGCCTGCCGCCACCGCTGGCCTGCAGCGCGTGGCCATCGAGCTCGACGGCCGCCGCGTGATGCTGGGCCTGCCCGCCTCCCTGCTGTCCGGCCTGTCGGCCCCTGGCGCTGCCCCAGCGCCTGCGGAAGCAGCCGTGGACGAGAAGGCCGTCACGGCCGCCTCCGCCGGCACCCTCACCACCTGGAAGGTCGCTGACGGCGCCACCGTGCAAGAGGGTGAGCTGATCGCCGTGATGGAAGCCATGAAGATGGAAATGCAGATCAACGCCCCCCGCGCTGGCCGCATCAGCCTGAAGGTGGAAGCGGGCAGCTACCAGGCCGCTGGCGCAGTGATTGCGCGCATCGACTAAGCCGTCTTTTGGACGGCGGCCAAGCGCCGCGCAGCCTTTGGGTTGCGCGGCTTTTTTGTTGCTAGGGCGCTGCGTATGTTTCAGCGCAGGATGCAAAGTTACCCGGACAGAACGTATCATTCCAGAACCGTGGCTAGTAGCCAACTTGCGGACTGGAGTGGCCTGTCACAATCTAGCGGATTCGCCCGCTTCGTTGATTTGCGTCCATGCCTTCATCTTTCTCCTTCCACGATATGCCTTGTGCAATCCTAAGTCTGGTCGTCGAAAAAAAGCACATCGAATACAGCTGTATGGGCAGGCTGACCTATGAAGACAGCCTTGACTGCATGCGTAGTTGGCGGCTATTTCCATCCCAGAAGGAGGCAGCATGAGCGACTTCATTCTCTACACTACAGAAGACGGTCGCAGCCAGATCAAGCTGCGGACCAAAGGCCAAACGGTCTGGCTCACACAGCGTGAAATGGCCCAGCTATTTGACGTGAGTACCGACAATATTGGGCTGCATCTCAAGAACATCTTTGCTGACGAGGAAATCGAGGCGTCTTCAGTTACCGAGGAATCCTCGGTAACTGCCTCCGACGGCAAAAACTACCTTACCAAGCTCTATAACCTCGAAGCCATTCTGGCGGTCGGCTACCGCGTGCGCTCGCCACGCGGGGTGCAGTTTCGCCGCTGGGCGTCCACCATTCTGAAGGAGTATCTGACCAAGGGCTTTGTGATGGATGACGAGCGGCTGAAGAACCCGGATGGTCGCCCAGATTACTTTGACGAAATGCTGGCCCGTATCCGCGACATTCGGGCCTCGGAAAAGCGCTTCTACCAAAAGGTGAGAGATCTCTTCGCGCTGTCCAGCGACTACGACAAAACGGACAAGGCAACGCAGGTGTTTTTTGCGACAGTGCAGAACCTGTTGATCTTTGCTGTGACCGACAAGACCGCTGCCGAGCTGATCATGGCTCGGGCAGATTCGGCGGATCCGCATTTCGGCCTGTTGACTTGGAAGGGCGACAAAGTCCGCAAAGCAGACATTGTTGTGGCCAAGAACTACCTGAGCGAAGATGAAGTTGACACCTTGAACCGGTTGGTGGTCATCTTCCTGGAAACCGCTGAACTTCGGGCCAAGAGCAAGCGTGAGACGCCGATGGCTTTCTGGAAGCAGAACGTCGATCAGATCATTACCTCCAATGGCTTTCCCTTGCTCAACCACGCTGGCACGATCACCCACGACCAGATGGAAGCGCGCACCGATGCGCTATACCAGCAGTTCGACCAAGACCGCAGAATGCGTGAAGCAATTCAGGCCGACCAGCAGGATGAGGCCGATCTCCAAGCTTTGATGAGCAAACTCAAACAACGCCAGAAAAAGGGCTGAGGCCCATCAGGCAGCCGCCTATGTACCGCGCTAGACCCCTTTGGAACCTGGAACAGAAATCTCCACCACATCCCCCCGGCTGCCCGCCGCCAGCTCATGGTAGATATCGTAGAGGTACTGCCCCAGATCGCTCGCGGGCAGATCGGCGGGCACCGCCAGTTGGACCGGAGCGCGTTTGCCATCCTGGCCGACGGCATAGCAGCGCCAGCCGCTGGGGCAGGGCTCCAGATCGAGGATGCGGCCAAAGACGTTAAAGCGGTGTCGGGGCATGGGCAAGCAACGCGATAGGGTGGTGGTGGCACCAGCCTAACCGAGGACGCGCAGGCGCTGGTCACTACGGGGGGTCTTGCTGCCCAGGCCCGGGTGCCACATCACGCGACAAGAACTCTTAGGGTCGCTCGCCGTCCTGCCTGGCAAACACCCGGCTGAGCTGTTGCCGCTGGATGCGGCGGTGGATGGTCGAGCGGTTCACGCTCAGCAGGCGGGCGGCTTCGGAGACATTGCCTTGGCACTGGGCGAGCACCTGTTCCAGCGTGGGGGCATGCAGGGCATGGCCGCCGCATGCGGCGCCTGCCAAGCTTGCTTCGCTGAGCGCGTCCTGCCCCTGCGCCACTGCCGGGCTGCACTGCAGCGCATCGGGCAGGTGCTCCAGGTCGATCTGCTGCTCGGCCAGCGCGGCGGCGTAGCGCAGCGCATTGTGCAGCTCGCGCAGATTGCCGGGCCAGCGGTGGGCGCGCAGGGCGGCCTGTGCGGGCGCGCTCAGGCGCAGGCTGCAGCCTATGGCGGCGAGCATGTGCTCGGCCAGGGCCAGCAGGTCGCTGCGCTCGCGCAAGGCGGGCAGCTGCAGCTCGGCGGCGTTCAGGCGGTAGAGCAGGTCGGCGCGGAACTGGCCACTGCGCACCAGCTCGGCCAGCGGCCGGTGCGATGCGGAGATGACCCGGATATCCACCTTTTGCGGCGCACGCGCGCCCAAGGGCGTGATCTCCGACTCGGACAGCACACGCAGCAGCTTGGCCTGCAGCGCCAGCGGCATGTCGCCGATTTCATCGAGGAAGAGGCTGCCCTGGTGCGCGGCCTCGACCAGGCCGGCGCGTCCTTTGTGCGCGCCCCCCGTCCAGGTGCCGGGCAGGTAGCCAAACAGCTCGCTCTCCAGCAGCGCCTCGGGGATGGCAGCGCAGTTGATGGCGACAAAGGCACCGCTGCGGCCGCTGGCGGCATGCAGCGCGCGGGCCAGAAATTCCTTGCCGCTGCCGGTCTCGCCCTGCAGCAGCACCGGCAGGTCTTGCGGCGCCAGCCGGGCGGCCTTGTGCAGCACCTGGCCCATCGCAGCGTCGCCGGTGTTGAGCGCCTGCAGCGGCGCGGGCAGGCTGGGGCGCGGGCTGGCCTGCGCGCTGCTGCGCGGCTGGGGTGGCAGCGCATGGGCAAACCAGATGCTGCCATCACGGGCGCGCAGAATGCGCTCTTGCGCCGGGCGGTTGCGCATCAGCTGCGGCAGGGCCTGCAGGTCGGTGTCAAAAAAGCGGCCCAGCGGCTGGCCGGTCAGCAGCGGTTGCTGGCGCCAGTTCAGCCCGGCGATGGAGGCCAGCATGCGGCTGGCGGCATGGGTCATGGCGCGGATGCGGCCGCGCGCATCGACGCTGAGCGCCGCATCGGCATCGACATCGAGAAAATCCGGCGACTGCGCCAGGCGCAGCACCCAGTCGCTGCCCGATTGGGCCATCAAATTGGCCAGCTCTACCCGGCGCACGGCGGCGGTGACCAGGTGCAGCGCCATCTGCTGGCTGGCGCGGGCGGCGGGCGAGCGCAGCAGCGACAGGTCCAGCACCGCAGCGAGCTGGCCTTGCAGATCGTAGATGGGCGCGGCGGTGCACGACAGGCGCGTATGGGTGAAGTCGAAATGGTCGCTCTGGTGCACCGTCAGCGCTTCGCCGGTGGCCAGGCACGTGCCCACGGCCGAGGTGCCGGCAACATCCTCGCGCCACTGCGCGCCCAGGTAGAGGCCGGCGCTGCGCAGGTCGCTGGCATCGCTGTCATGGCCGAGAAAATCCACCGCCACGCCATGGCGGTCGGCCAGCAGCAATACATAGTCCAGGCCCTTGAGCTGCTGGTATAGGCGCTCCAGCCCGCTGCGGGCAATGCGGATCAGCGGTTCGGACTCTTCGCGGTGGGCGCGCAGCTGGCCGGCGGGCACGATATGGGCTTCGCTGGTGCGGCTCGGGTCGAGCCGGTGCTGGTCAATGCAGCGGCGCCAGCTGCCCAGCACAGCCCGGTCGCGCGCCTCTCCGTGCAGCGGGTAGCCCATGCCAAAGGCTTCGAGCTCCTGGACATGGGCGGTATAGCTGTGGATGGGCATGGCGGGTCTCCTGCAATCACCGGGCTGATTCTGTGCCTGTACCCTGGCGCTGCCAATCAGGCTTACCCGCAACAGATGCTGCAGTGCAAAAGGGCGCTTGCAACAGGTGTTGCATCGGCTGCCGCAGTGCCTGCGCCAGCGCGCTGCAGGCAAACCCGCAGCGTGCCGCCCTGGCCCAAGGAGGTTGCAGTGCAGCATGGCCGCCTGGCATGGGGCTTGCAAAAACGCTGACGCTGCGGCCGCAGAGCCGCTGCGATATTGCCCAAAAAAGGAGACAAGCCATGACAACCGCTACCCCGGCCACCCCGGATGCCACCCCCACGGCTGCAGACGCACCTGCCGCCCGCGCCCAGGCCCTGCTGGACCAGCTCAACCAGGCGCTGGCCGCCCGCGATTTTGCGGCGGCCAGCCAGTTGTTTGCCCAAGACTGCTTCTGGCGCGACCTGGTGCTGCTGACCTGGAACCTCAAGACCTGCGAAGGCCCGGCACAGGTGGCCGACATGCTGGCCGCGCAGCTGGACGCCGCCGCGCCGTTGCTGCTGCAGCTGGACCCGAACGAAGAGGTGACGGAGGCCGATGGCGTGCTGAGCGCCTGGCTGGTGGTGGATGCGCGCCATGCACGGGGCCTGGGCCATCTGCGCATCCGCGATGGCCGCATCTGGACCTTGCTGACCACCATCCAGGAGCTCAAGGGCTTTGAAGAAGCGCAGGGGATGCGCCGCCCGATGGGCGCCGAGCATGGCATACGCCGGGGCCGCAAGACCTGGCTGGACCGCCAGCAGGAAGAGGCCGAGACCCTGGGCGAGAGCCGCCAGCCTTATGTGCTGGTGATTGGCGGCGGCCAGGGCGGTATTGCGCTGGGTGCGCGGTTGCGCCAGCTGGGCGTATCGCACATCGTCATCGACCGGCAACCGCGCCCGGGGGACCAATGGCGCAACCGCTACAAATCGCTGTGCCTGCACGATCCGGTCTGGTATGACCACCTGCCCTACATTCCGTTTCCCGAGCACTGGCCGGTGTTTGCGCCCAAGGACAAGATTGGCGATTGGCTGGAGATGTACACCCGGGTGATGGAGGTGAACTACTGGTCGTCCACCCAATGCCTGGGCGCGCGCTACGACGAGGCTGCCCAGGAGTGGGAAGTGACGGTGGAGCGCGAGGGCCGCACGATGGTATTGCGCCCTAAGCAGCTGGTGTTTGCCACCGGTATGTCGGGCAAGGCCAACATCCCCCGCATCGAAGGCCAGGAGCGCTTCCGGGGCGAGCAGCAGCACTCGTCGCAGCATTCGGGGCCCGAGGCCTATGCCGGCAAGAAGGTGGTGGTGATCGGGGCCAACAACTCGGCCCACGACATCTGCGCCGCACTCTGGGAGCATGGCGCCGATGTGACGATGGTGCAGCGCTCGTCCACGCACATCGTGCGCTCCGATTCGCTGATGGACATTGGCCTGGGCGATCTGTACTCCGAGCGCGCCGTGGCCAGCGGCATGACCACGAAGAAGGCAGACCTGGTCTTTGCGTCACTGCCCTACCGCATCATGGCCGACTTCCAGGTGCCGCTGTACGACCGCATCCGCGAGCGCGATGCGGAGTTCTACCGCAAGCTGGAAGCGGCGGGCTTCATGCTCGATTTCGGCGATGACGGATCGGGCCTGTTCATGAAGTACCTGCGCCGCGCCTCGGGCTACTACATCGATGTGGGGGCCTGCGACCTGGTGATCGACGGCAGCATCAAGTTGCAGGCGGGCAAGAACAAGGGCATCAGCCACCTCACTGAAAACGCCGTAGTGCTGAGCGATGGCACCGAGCTGCCGGCCGACCTGGTGGTCTATGCCACCGGCTATGGCTCGATGAACGGCTGGGTGGCCGACCTCATCAGCCAGGAGGTGGCCGACAGGGTGGGCAAGGTCTGGGGCCTGGGATCGGACACCACCAAGGACCCAGGCCCCTGGGAGGGCGAGCAGCGCAATATGTGGAAGCCCACCCAGCAGCCGCAGCTGTGGTTCCACGGGGGCAATCTGCACCAGTCGCGCCACTATTCGCTGTACCTGGCGCTGCAGCTCAAGGCGCGGCAAGAGGGGCTGCCTACCCCGGTCTACGGCCTGCAGCAGGTGCACCACCGGCATTGAGCGCAGCGCAGGGCCAGCGCGCCGCTGCGGAATGTCAACATTGCACAGGGCGGCCAGCTATGGCCGATGGCTGACACCGGCCTGCCGCCCTTCAATGCCAGAATCAGGCGATGGTGAACCAAGACTCCACGCTCGCCCAGCGGGTGCAGCACAAGCTCAACCCTTTCCGCCCTTTCTACGATGCCGCCCAGCAATGGCTGGCGGCCGACGGTCTGCGCATGAGTGCGGCCATGTCCTTCTACGGCATGCTGAGCCTGGCACCGTTGCTGCTGCTCCTGGTGGGCGTGCTGGGCTGGTGGCTGGACCGCTCCTACATCGAGAGCAACCTGATCCACCAGGTCGAGGACATCATGGGCGCGCAGGTGGCCGATGTGGTGCGTGGCGCGCTGTCGAGCGCGCAAACCAAATCACAGGGCCTGATTGCCTCGGCCATTGGTTTTGTGATGCTGCTGTCCGGGGCCACCGGGGTGTTCGTGGAACTGCAGACTTCGCTGGAGCGGCTGTGGAACCATGGCGAGGCGGTTGACAAGAGCGATACCCCGTGGTGGTATTCGCTGGTGCAGCGTGTGCGGGGCCTGGGCTATATCCTGGTGCTGGGCTTCTTGATGCTGATCTCGCTGGTCATCACGACGATGCTGAGCATGACCACGCGCTGGGCCGGCGCCGTGTTGCATGTGGAGGCCCCCGGCATGCTGCTGGGCGTCATCAATGAGACGGTGTCCTTCCTCATCACCGTGACCTTGTTCGTCGGCATGATGCGCATCGGCACCGGCACCAAGCCCCGGCTGCGCTTTCTGATTGCCGGCGCTGCGATCGGCGCCTTCCTCTTCACCATCGGCAAGCAGGTGCTGGCCTGGTATCTGTCCACTGCAGCCGTCGTATCGGCCTATGGCGCTGCCGGCTCGCTGGTGGTGCTGCTGATGTGGATCTATTTCTCGTCCGCGATCCTGCTGTTTGCAGCGAGCTGTGCACGCTCGCTCAACGGTGCCGATATTGCGCTGCATGGCAAGGGAGGCGGCGCAGCGGAGGCGGACAGCGCACGCCTGCGGCCTGCGGCGGGCGAGGCGGCGACGGTGGATTTTCAGATCTAGAAGACCATCGCACCAACAACAATGCGCCCGAGGGCGCATTGTTTTTTGGGGGAAGGCGGGCCCGCTCTTCAGTGGGCCGGAGCCTTCACATCAAAGCCTTCGGCGCGGGTGTCATGGCGCATGAAGAACACCAGCGCAAACGCGACAACGGCCAGCGATGCCAGGAACATCACGGCGTAGACATCGTTGCCCATCTTGTCCTTGAGCGTGCCAAAGATCGTGGGGCCGATGTAGCCACCCAGGTTGCCGATGGAGTTGATCCAGGCGATGCCCGCTGCCGCAGCGGTGCCGCTCAGGAAGGCGGTGGGCAAGGTCCAGAACGTGGGCAGCGCGCTGAAGATGCCAAACGCAGCCAGGGTCACCGCCGCCATCTTGGGCAC
The DNA here is from genome assembly GCF_041730275.1 of Comamonas sp. SY3. Taxonomy (NCBI): domain Bacteria; kingdom Pseudomonadati; phylum Pseudomonadota; class Betaproteobacteria; order Burkholderiales; family Comamonadaceae; genus Comamonas; species Comamonas sp. SY3. The sequence goes on from NZ_JBGTYN010000004.1 coordinate 71,314, forward strand.
CGGTGCGGCGGTGTTGGCAGCGATCAGCAGGCCGGCAACGATGCAGGCCAGCGGAATCAGCACAAACCATTTGCGCTCCTTCATGCGGTCGGAGCCGCGTGTCCAGAAGATCATCGCGATGGCGCCGACCAGATAGGGGAAGGCGTTGATGAAGCCGACCTGCACATTGGACAGGCCGCCAAAGCCCTTGATGATCTGCGGCAGGAAGAAGCCCAGGCCGTAGAGCGGCACGGTGATGCCCATGTAGACAAAGCCCAGCGCGATCACCTTGGGGTTGAGCAGGGTCTGCTTCCAGGAGATCTTGTGGATGGATTCGCGGTTCTGGCGTTCGGCCGCCAGGGTCTGGGCGAGCCAGGCGCGTTCTTCGTCGGTCAGCCACTTGGCGTCCTGTGGGCCATCGGGCAGGTAGAACAGCACGACGAAGGTCAGGAAGATCGCCGGCAGCGCCTCCAGGATGAACAGCCACTGCCAGCCATGCATGCCGCCCATGCCGTCCATGTCGAGGATGAAGCCGGAGATGGGCGCGCCGATCACCGTGGAGATCGGAATGGCGAACATGAACCAGCCGACGATGCGCGCGCGGTAGGCGGCCGGGAACCACAAGGTGATGTAGAAAATGACGCCGGGGAAGAAGCCCGCCTCGGCAATGCCCAGCAGAAAGCGCACCACGTTGAAGCTGGTGGCGCTGTCCACCCAGGCCTGGCCGGCCGACAGCACGCCCCAGCTGAACATGATGCGGGCGATCCACTTGCGGGCGCCGAACTTCTCCAGCGCCAGGTTGCTCGGCACTTCACAGAGAAAGTACGAGAGAAAGAAGATGCCGGCCGCACTGCCGAAGACGGCGGCGGAGAAGCCCAGGTCCTTGGACATGCTGGCCCCGGCAAAGCCGATGTTGACGCGGTCGAGGTAGGCGATGAAGTAGCAGACCATCAGCAGCGGCAAGAGCCGCCAGCTGATCTTGGAGATGGTGCGCTGTTCCAGGGTGTCCATGTTGGTCTCCGATGCTGTTATGGGTAGGACGTGCGGTAGAGGTGCTTCACTTTTGATAGCTGTATGTTCAGTTATTTCAAAAGCTGGTGCGGCTTTTCGATAGCGGCTGCCATCGGGTCGCCGCTATTGTGCGCTGCAGCGCCCGCTGCCGCAATTGCGTCGGAGACAGATGCAAAACGCCCCGCGCAGCGCAGGCTGGCGGGGCGTCCGGGTGATCGGGTGGGTGGATCAGGCGGTCTTCATCGAGCCGGTATCCAGGTAGCGCTGGTGCCAGGACAGCGCCTCGGTCAGGATGTGCGGCGTATGCAGGCCGGCCGACTGCTGCATCGCACGGTCCACATAGTCCTGCAGCATCGGGCGGAAGTCGGGGTGCGCGCAGCGCTCGATGATGACCTTGGCGCGCTGCTTGGGCGAGAGGCCGCGCAGATCGGCCAGGCCTTGTTCGGTGACGATGATCTGTGTGTCGTGCTCGGTGTGGTCCACATGCGAGCACATGGGCACGATGCAGGAGATGTGGCCGTTCTTGGCCACCGAGGGCGTGACGAAGAAGGACAGAAAGCCGTTGCGGGCAAAGTCGCCACTGCCGCCGATCCCGTTCATCATGCTCGAGCCCATCACATGGGTGGAGTTGATGTTGCCGTAGATGTCGGCCTCGATCATCGAGTTCATCGCGATCACGCCCAGGCGGCGTACCAGCTCGGGGTGGTTCGAGATCTCCTGCGGGCGCAGGATGATGCGGTCGCGGTAGAAGTCGATGTTCTCCTCGAAATCGCGGTAGGCGGCAGACGACAGCGAGATGGCGGTGGCCGAGGCGCGCGCCATCTTGCCGCTGCGCAGCAGGTCAAGCATGCCGTCCTGCAGCACTTCGGTGAAGCCCAGCAGGTTGTCGAAGGGGCCGGTCAGCAGGCCGGCCAATACCGCATTGGCCACATTGCCCACGCCCGACTGGATCGGCAGCATCTGCTGGGGCAGGCGGCCCATCTTCATCTCGTGCGAGAGAAAGTCGATGATCGAGGCGGCAATGGTGTTGGAGTTGGCATCCGGCGCGGCAAACACATTGTCGCGGTCGCCCTTGTGGGTCTCGACCACGGCTACCACCTTGTCCAGGTCCACCTTCAGGTAGCCCTCGCCGATGCGGTCGTCGGCATGCGTCATGCGGATGGGCACGCGGCGCGGCGGGATCGCCGTGCCGTAGTAGATGTCGTGCATGCCTTCCATCCTGGCGGGCGGCTTGGTGTTCACCTCGAGGATCACCTTGTCCGCAATCTCCAGCCAGGTCTTGTTGTTGCCCACGGCGGTCGACGGGATCAGCAGGCCATCGGCGGTGATGCCCAGCACTTCGACCACAGCCACATGCATGGGGCCCAGAAAGCCGAACCAGGCGTGCTGGGCCACATGCGAGAGGTGCATGTCGATGAAGTCGATGTCACCGGCATTGATCGCCTTGCGCGCGATCGGGTCGGTGTTGAACGGCAGCCGCTGGCCAATGGCCCCGGCCTCGGCCATCACACCATCGCATTCGGCGGCGGTGGACGCGCCTGTCCAGACATTGAGCTTGTAGGGGCGGCCGGCCGCATGCTCGGACTTGGCATGGGCGGCGATGGCCTGTGGCAGCGCCTTGGGATAGCCGGCGCCGGTGAAGCCGCTCATGCCCACATTGGCGCCAGCGGGGATCAGGGCAGCCGCGTCGGCAGCGGACATGATGCGGGAGTGCAGCGCGCTGCAGCGCACGCGGTCATTCAACGACATGGGGAAGACTCCGGGAGGGTGTTTTCGTTATTGTCTACAGATGCAGCCCAGCGGCAATGGCCGGGCGGCGAGGCGGGCAAATCTTAGCAGTCGTTGCACGCGAAACCATTTGGGATCCGGGAATACCCGATTGTGGATAAGTGCTACTGCAATGCCCATTTATTGTTGCGCTGCAACAATTTAGCGCAAGAAAAAAGCCCGGGACAACCGGGCTTGAGGAGATGTGCCGCTCAGCGCTTGTCGCTGCGGTTGAGCAGTTGGTAGAGGATGATGGCGCCGAAGGTCGCGGTCCCGATGCCGCCCAGCGCAAAGCTGCCGAATTTCAATGTGAAGTCACCGGTGCCGATGATCAAGGTGATGGCGGCGACGATCAGGTTCTTGTTCTGCGAGAAATCCACTTTGTTCTCCACCCAGATCTTGGCGCCGGCCACCGCAATCAGGCCAAACACCACAATGGACACACCGCCCATGACAGGCAGCGGAATCGCCTGGATCAGCGCGCCGAACTTGGGCGAAAAACCCAGCAGCAGCGCAATGAGGCCGGCCACCATGAAGACAGCGGTCGAGTAGATGCGCGTTGCGGCCATCACGCCGATGTTTTCTGCATAGGTGGTCACACCCGTGCCGCCCACGCCGCCGCTGACCATCGTGGCCACGCCGTCACCGATGAAGGCCCGGCCCATGTACTGGTCCAGGTTGCGGCCGGTCATCGCGGTCACCGCCTTGATGTGGCCCAGGTTTTCGGCGACGAGGATGATCACGATCGGCGCGATCAGCACCATCGCTTGCGGGCTGAACTGGGGGGCCGAGAAGTTGGGCATGCCGATCCAGGCGGCCGAGGCCAGGCCCGACAGATCCACCGGCTTGCCCAGACCCATGCCATTGGTGAGGATGGCGTAGATGATGGACGCTGCCATCAGGCCCACCAGGATCAGCAGGCGCTGCACCATGCCCCGGGTGAGCACGGCCACCATGCCGACGCAGACAAAGGTCATCGCCTGCATCCAGCTCTCGAAGTTGTTGCTGGCCATGTTCTTGACGGGAACGCTGGCGAGGTTCAGGCCGATCACCGCGACGATCGCGCCCGTCACCACCGGTGGCATGAAGCGCTCGATCCACCCGGTACCCACCACCTGCACGATGAAGCCGATCAAGGTGTAGAGCAGGCCGCAGGCAATGATGCCGCCCAGCGCCATGCCGATGTTGGCATTGGGCCCGGAGCCGGCATAGCCGGTGGCGGCAATCACCACGCCGATGAACGCAAAGCTCGATCCCAGATAACTGGGCACCCGGCCGCCGGTGATCAAAAAGAAGATCAAAGTGCCGACACCACTCATCAAAATGGCGACATTCGGGTCAAAACCCATCAGAATGGGCGCCAGAATGGTCGAGCCAAACATGGCGATGACATGCTGCACCCCCATGATCGAGGTTTGTGGCCAGGGCAGGCGCTCGTCAGGCGCGACGACATCGTCAGCGCCCGGGCGCACTTCACGCCAGCGGGGAAGGAAGGATTCAGACATGGTATGGGCAGGCCGCGTGCAGGGCTGCGCCGGTGGGCGCAATTGCAGGCGGGCGAGAGAAAAGGTGCTGCATCATAGTGAATTTGCCAATCCTTGTAGAGAGAGGGAAACTCTCTAACCAGGAACCCATGCAGTGCGGCCGGGACGGCGATGCTGCACGGTGTGGCGCCATGGCACTGGCCCAATGGGTCAATGCAATAGATAATCACAATGATATTCAGAACAAATACGGTAGGTTGCTTTCGGCAGCCTGTACGTCCAGGGAGAGAGGGTTTCGATGAACTGTGTGCAATGTGGCGAGGCATTGGCCGCCAACGCCAAATTCTGTCGGAAATGCGGCTGCAAGGTGCAGTCGGAGCCGCTGTCCGAGGCGCTGGCCAGCCCCCGCAGCCTGCCGGCAGCGCCGGTGGCCGCCTATGCAACCTGCCCCGACTGCGGCGCGCTGTGCAAAGGGCAGGCATTGTTTTGCAAGCAATGCGGCTGCCGCTTTGAGGAAAGCCCCGGGTTTCAGGACACCGCGCCCGACTGGGACGCCCCGCTGAGCCCGGCCGAAGAGAAGGCCATTCTGGTCTTTGGCAATGTGCAGGACAGCTCCGAGCCCGCGTCCACGCTGCCCGGTGAGCGCATCCAGACCAGCGCCGCGATGGTGATCGGTGGTGCGGCGGCCAGCTCGGCAGCGGCCGTGCCGGCGCCTGCCTTGCGCGAACCCGACGTGCCGCTGTGGCAGACCGATGCCGCTGCCAGGCGTGCCCCTTCCACCGCCCCGGACCCCAGCCTGCGCCCGCGTGCCGGCGCGCAGGTGCGCAACCCCATGCCCGAAGCCCCGGTGCCCTCCAGCGGCCACGGGCTGCGTATTATGTTGGCACTGTTGGGCCTGGTGGTAGTGGCCGCAGGCGGTGCCTGGTGGTGGAAGAGCCAGCAGGGGCGCCCTGCAGCGGGCAGCGTGGCGGCGCCCAGCGTCTCCGCCCCTGCCGCCGTCGCTGCGCCGGTAGAGGCGGCTGCGCCGGCGATGGTCGAGACCAATGCTGCGCTCGCCCCCAATGAATCGCTGGTAGCCCCGGCAACTGCCGAGGAGGCCGTGGCCGCTGCGGTGCCCATCGAAGAAGCGGCTGCCCCTGCGCCCGCACCGGCGCCGGCCCGGCCAGCCGTGCGCAAGCCGGCGCGCCCCCAAACCCTGGATGATTTGCTGAATTGAAGGAGAGCATTGTGAAGCTGTTGATGAAAATGTCCGCCCTGGTGTCGGTGCTCGCGCTGGCGGGCTGCGTGGCGCCCCCGCCAGAACCCGCACCTGCGCCCGCGCCAGCGGTGCCGGTCCAGGTGGAGTGCGGGGTTGCGTCGCCCCCCGGCTGCCGTGAGCCTGCCGTGCCACCTGCACTGGTGACCTGGGAGCAGAAGATCAAGGGCGAGATCGACCAGGCCGAGGCGCTGCGCGTCCGCGCGGTCGAGGCGATGTCGGCGCTGCCGGTCAAGCAGCGCATCTCGGGCAGCAAGACCACCACCACCGAGCAGGTCTTCAGCTCCAGCCAGTCGCCTGCGACGCGCGGCATGCCGGTGCTCGATGCGGTATCGCTCGATCTGCCCTGGGCCGCCAAGTCGCGCCAGGAGCACAAGGATGCGATGGTTGCCATCAAGGACATCGCCACGATGATGGCCGACAACCGGGGCGGCGCCACGATCTTTGTCACCGTCTCGCCGCGCGATCTGCGTGCCAAGAAGGTCAATACCAATTCCGGCACCGCACCCACCGAGGCCGGCAACCCGGTCGAGGTCAAGAAATCGGCCGACAAGAATGTCCCACCGGGTATCGAGCACTTCGTGATCCAGGCCAAACCCTGGCCCAGCCGCATCGATTGAAGCCACCACCCGCGCCTGTAGCAGCCATGCGCGCCCCTGCGGGGCCGCTGGCCCCACCCAACGATAACCACGACGAAGGAATCGCTGATGTCTTCTCCCAAATCGATGCTGAAGTCCATTGACTTTGGCCAACTGATGCGAGCGGCCGAGGGCCTGACCCAATGGCGTGTGCTCGGCCTGTCGTTCCTGACCTGGCTGGCCGGCGGCCTGGTGATGGTGGGCGGCCAGATGCTGGCCACCCGCGCGGGCAGCATGCTGCTGGCGCTGCTGTTCCTGGTCATCGCCTCGGTGGTGTTCTCGGCCGGCATGTCGGCAGTCGGCATCCTGCTGCAGGACAAGGCCAAGGATGTGGAGCAGCGCAGCGTGGCTGCCGCCATCCGGGCGGGCCTGCTGTGTGTCCCGCGCTTCATCCTGTTTGGCCTGCTGGTACTGGCCGTGGTGCTGGGCCTGTGCCTGGTGGCGGCCATTGTCTATTTCGTCTGCAAGATTCCGTTCATCGGCCCGATCCTGCTGTTCTTTGCCCATCCGGTGATGGTGATTGCCGCGTCGGTGTTCTTCATCGCGCTGTACTGGGTGGCGGCGCCGCTGCTGGCCCCCGCGATCTGGGACGGCCGTTCGCTGCGCCGCGCGGTCTCGCTGGTGCTGGCAGTGGTGCGCACGCGCCTGGTGCCGCTGGTGCTGATGCTGCTGGCGCTCTACATCGTCATCACCGTCATCACCTTGGTGGTGTTCACCGGCTTCATCCCCGGCTTTGCCTACATGACGGCGATTGCCAGCGGCGTGATCGGCCCGAGCATGATGGCGTCGATGGGCGGCATGGGCAACTCTGCCGCCTTTGGCGCGATGGCCGGCAGCGGCCATATGCTGGCCGGCACCCTGTCGACCGTGATCCTGTTTGCCGTGCTGATGGCGCTGACCATGCAGGTGATGATCATGGGCGTGAACATCATCTACCTGATGGTCACCGATGGCCTCGATGAGCAAGGTACCGAAGAGAGCCTGCAGGCCGGCATTGACCTGGCGCGCGAGAAGGCCCGCCAGGCCCAGGGCATGGCCCGCGAGGCGGCCGACAAGGTGCGCCATGCTGCGCATATGGATGGCCATGGCCACCACGGCGGCACGGCGCGTGGCCCGGCTGCACCCGTGGCTCCGGCAGCACCAGCAACGCCTGCTGCACCGGTAGCGCCGCTGAATGACATCTTTGCGCCGGCACCTGCGCCGGTCGCTCCCGTGGCTCCGGTGCCCCCGGTGACGTCGGCTCCTGCACCGGCATCGGTCGTCGCTCCGGTGCCAGCCCCAGCACCCGCAGCCCCCACACCCTCTGCTCCGGTAGCGCCAGCCCCTGTGGCGCCGGCTTCCGTGGTGCCCCCTGCGCCCGTGCAGCCGCCGGTGGCGCCAACGCCCACCACTGGCCTGGGCGCTGCAGCAGTCGTTGGCGGTGCGGCCGCATCGGCTTTGCCGCCCACGGCAGCGCCAGCGGCACCGGTGGCCTCCGAGCCCTTGCTGCGCTGCCGCAGTTGCTTTGAGGTGGTGGCGGCTGACGATGTGTTCTGCGGCCATTGCGGCTTCCAGCTCAAGCCCTGACCGGCTGAGGCATTCCCCAGGGCGCATGAGCGCCCTTTTTCATGGCACTCTGCAAGCCCCGGCCCGCATGGCCTCATTGGTAAAAGAGTGTTGTCAATCCGGGCAAAACGGCAGACCGGCTGCGGCGGTTCACGTCAAGCAGGTTACACTTTGCCGATTCATGTCCAATAAGTAGATCGGCTTATAACCATGTCAGGTGAAACAACCCAGCGCAGCGGTTTCGATATGAAAAGCGCCCAGTTGCCGGTGGTTGCGTTCGCATTGCGTTCGGCCGACCTGGAGCAATTGTCCCAGGAGTTTGCCGAGCGTTTTGGCAGCGACTCCGCGTTCTTCGACCATGACCCGGTGCTGGTCGATCTCGCGCAACTGCGCGAGAGCGGGGAGGACATCGACTTTGCGGCGCTCGTGGCGTTGCTGCGCCAGTACCGCACCACGCCAGTGGCCGTGCGCGGCGGCAGCGAGGCGCAGATGGCCAGTGCCTACGCAGCAGGCCTCATCGCCGCGCCCGAAGCGCCGCCAGCGCGCAAGGCGGCGGAACCCGAGGTGCGCGAGGTTGAGGTCGAGGTGATCAAGGAAGTGCAGCTGCCGCCCAAGACCACCCTGCGGGTCGACAAACCCATGCGTTCGGGCCAGCAGGTCTATGCGTCGGGCAGCGATGTGATCGTCAACGCCATCGTCAGCTTTGGCGCCGAGGTGATTGCCGATGGCAACGTCCATGTCTACGGTCCGCTGCGGGGCCGGGCCGTGGCCGGCGCCCGTGGGGACAAGAGCGCGCGTATTTATTGCACCTGTTTCGAGCCGCAGCTCGTGTCGATTGCGGGCATCTACCGCACGGTCGAGTCGGATTGGCCCGCCGAGCTGTCGGGCAAGGCTGCCGTGGTGCGGCTTGAAGGTGAGAAACTGCTGATTGAACCGCTGTGACAGGCACCAAGGGACAGCCCGGACAGGGCTTTGGACATTTGAGGACGTAAAGGGATCGGATCGAAAGATGGCAAAAATCGTCGTTGTAACTTCCGGCAAGGGCGGAGTTGGAAAAACTACCACCAGTGCAAGCTTTGCGGCCGGATTGGCGCTGAGCGGCAACAAGACTGCGGTGATCGACTTTGACGTCGGCCTGCGCAATCTGGACCTGATCATGGGCTGCGAGCGCCGTGTGGTCTATGACCTGATCAATGTGATCCAGGGAGAGGCCAACCTCAACCAGGCGCTGATCAAGGACAAGCAATTGGAGAACCTCTACATCCTGGCCGCCTCGCAAACGCGCGACAAGGATGCGCTGACGCAGGACGGGGTCGAGAAGATCCTCAAGGACCTGGCGGCGATGGACTTTGACTACATCGTCTGCGACTCGCCCGCCGGTATCGAGAGCGGCGCGCTGATGGCGATGCACTTTGCCGACGAGGCACTGGTGGTCACCAACCCCGAGGTGTCGTCCGTGCGTGACTCGGACCGCATCCTGGGCATGCTCAGCTCCAAGACCAAGCGTGCCGTCGATGGCGGCGATCCTATCAAGGAACACCTGCTGATCACGCGCTACAACCCCAACCGGGTGCAGGACGGCCAGATGCTGTCGCTGGAAGACATCCAGGACATTCTGCGCATTCCGCTGATCGGTGTGATTCCCGAGTCGGAATCGGTGCTGCAGGCCTCCAACCAGGGCACCCCTGCGATCAATCTGAGCCAGACCGATGTGTCCGAAGCCTACAAGGATGTGGTGGCGCGCTTTTTGGGTGAAGACAAGCCGATGCGCTTTACCGATGCGCAGAAGCCTGGTTTCTTCAAACGTATTTTCGGGAGGTAAGTCTGATGTCCTTGCTGTCCCTGTTCTTGGGTGAAAAGAAGAAGACCGCGTCGGTCGCCAAGGAGCGGCTGCAGATTATTTTGGCGCGTGAGCGCACGGGCCGCAGCAATAACCAGCCCGACTATCTGCCGGCCCTGCAAAAGGAGCTGATGGCTGTGATTGCCAAGTACGTCTCCATCAATCCCGATGATGTACGCGTCAATCTGGAGCGACAAGACAACCTGGAAGTCCTCGAAGTAAAAATCGAGCTGCCAGATAAGTAAGTTGCTTGGATTTTTTTCCGTGGTGCATGTGTGCTGCGGCGGATGCTGGTGATTTTTGGGGCTTTGGCAGGTTTCGTTTTTTGGTGGCGATATGGGCCCGCATGCGTTGTTGTGGCGCCTTGCCATACCGAATTGTGGGTTCTTGATTCTTGGGTGTTTGGGCGCTGTGACGGCGTCTAGCGGCTGAGGGGCGTTGACAGTTTTCGTTTTGGGGTGGCGATATGGGCCCGCATGCGTTGTTGTGGCGCCTTGCCATACCGAAGTATTGTCTGCGGCGCCACGCCTAGCCTGCGGGCCCATCTCGCCATTGGGGTGGGTGGCTCGGGCGCTCTGTGCGCTGCTGGGTTTCGTTGTTGAATACCGGAATTACCATCCTGGCATCTGGGTGCCGTTTTACTGCAGCGTTCTTGTCATTGCTTCCTCCAAAAACAAACGCGACCTTCGGGTCGCGTTTTCGTTGGGGGTAAGTCGGTGGATTTCTGGCGGGTCGTGGATAAGTGGCTGGTTTATCCACAAAACAGTGCACATGTCTGTGCTTTTCCCCTCAGTTATGCACTGGGTTCGGCCGTGTTGTCGTAGGCGTGGGCTTTCCAGTATTTGAAGGTACCTTGGGCGGTGGCCAGGATGCGGCGGTTGGCGTCATAGATGTTGGCCTGGCAGGTGCACAGCGAGCGGCCCTGGTTGATGACCCAGCCTTCGGCAACCAGCGGGCCGCGGCCAGGGTAGATGAAGCGCGAGGACATCTCTACCGTGACGGCGGTGCTCGACGGTGCGCCGGGGGCGAGCACGGCGGCGCGCGACATCGCCACATCAAGCAGGGTCATCAGAATGCCGCCGTGCGCGGCGGGCAGCTGGTTGCACAGCTCCTCGCGCAGGTCGGGCAGGTGCACGCGCACGATGCCGTCTTCAAAGTTCGGATCCTGGCGGGCGCCGATGAGGCGCAGAAACGGCACGCGGGTGTTGAGGTCCTCGATGCTCAGCTGCTGGCGGGGCGGGGTGGTGCTCATGCGGCGGCCTTGGCTTCGCGCACCATGTTGCGCGCAATGATGATCTGCTGGATCTGCGTCGTGCCCTCGTAGAGGCGGAACAGCCGCACATCGCGGTAGAAGCGCTCGATGCCGTACTCGGCCATATAGCCCGAGCCGCCGAGGATCTGCACTGCACGGTCGGCCACGCGGCCGCACATCTCGGTGGCAAACATCTTGGCACTCGATGCCTCGGTCGAGACGTTCTGGCCCGCATCGCGGCGGCGTGCGGCGTCGATGGTCATGCACTCGGCGGCGTAGAGCTCGGCCTGGCTGTCGGCCAGCATCGCCTGCACCAGCTGGAAGTCGCAGATCGCCTGGCCAAACTGCTTGCGCTCCAGCGCGTACTGCAGTGCATCGCGCAGGATGCGTTTGGCACAACCCACGGCCACGGCGGCGATGTGGATGCGGCCTTTTTCCAGCACCTTCATCGCGGTCTTGAAGCCCCGCCCCTCCTGCAGGCCGATCAGGTTGGCAGCGGGCACCTTGACGTTGTCAAAGATCACATCGCAGGTGTGGGCGCCGCGCTGGCCCATCTTCTTGTCGTACTTGCCAAAGCTGATGCCCGGGCTCTTGGCATCGACGATGAAGGAGGACACGCCGCCGGCGCCCTTGTCGGCCGGGTTGGTACGTGCCATCAACGTGAACATGCCGGCATGGGGCGCATTGGTGATGAAGCGCTTGGTGCCGTTGACGATGTAGTGGTCGCCCTGCCTGACGGCGGTGGTGCGCAACGATGCGGCGTCCGAGCCGGCTTCGGGCTCGGTCAGCGCGAACGAGGCGATCACCTCGCCGGTGGCCAGGCGCGGCAGCCATTCGGCCTTCTGGGCATCGGTGCCATCCATCAGGATGCCTTGCGAGCCGATGCCCACCGTGGTGCCGATCACCGAGCGGAAGGCGGGCGAGGTCTGGCACAGCTCCAGCAGCACATGCACTTCCTCTTCCATCGTCAGCTCCAGGCCGCCGAATGCTTCCGGGATGGTCAGGCCGAACAGGCCCAGCTCGCGCATCTCCTGCACGATGGCTTCGGGGATCTCGTCGGTTTCGGCGACTTCGTTCTCGGCGGGCACCAGGCGCTCGCGCACAAAGCGGCGCACGCTGTCGAGCAGTGCGTCCAGGGTTTCTTGGTCTCGGATCATCGAATGTTCTCTCTCTTGAGGGCTTTTAGAGCGTTGCCGCCGTGCCCAAAATCGCCGTAGCCTGGCTCGACAGGGTGCCGCCATTGCCATGGGCCAGTGCCAGCTGGGCGCCCGCCACCTGGCGCTCGCCGCAGTGGCCGCGCAGCTGGCGCACCGCCTCGATCAGCGCAAAGATGCCGTACATGCCCGGGTGCACGCAGGACAGGCCACCGCCATTGGTGTTGACTGGCAGACTGCCGCCCGGCGCAATCGCACCGCTGGCGACAAAGGCACCGGCCTCGCCCTTGTTGACAAAGCCCAGGTCTTCCAGGAAGAGCAGGGTGTTGATGGTGAAGGCGTCGTAGAGCTCGACCACATCCATGTCTTGCGCCGTCAGGCCCGCCATCGCAAAGGCCAGCGCCCCCGACTGGCTCGCAGCGGTGACGGTGAGGTCGGGCATCGACGAGATCTGGCGGTTCCAGCAGGCCGTGGCATTGCCCAACACATAGATGGGCGCGTTCGGGCCGCGCTGGGCATCGTCTGCGCGGCTCAGCACAAAGGCGCCGCCGCCATCGGTCACCAGGCAGCAATCGCGCACGGTGAAGGGATCGGCCACCATGCGGGCGCCCAGCACCTGCTCGATGGTCAGCGGGTCGCGCATGAAGGCCTCGGGGTTCTTCTGTGCCCATTGGCGGGCCGAGACGGCCACGGCGGCGAGCTGCTCGCGCGTGGTGCCGTACTGGTGCATGTGGCGGGCCGCTGCCATCGCATAGGCGGCGACCGGCATCGTGGGCTCGAAGGGATGCTCAAAAGGCTGCGGGTCCATGAACTTGCGCGCAGCGGTGGACTCCTTGCGGCCAAAGGCGGCCGAGCGTTGGGCGCTGCCGTAGCAGACCAGCACATGCTTGCACTGGCCAGCCTCCAACGCCATGACCGACGGCAGCAGGTGGGCGATAAAGCTGGAGCCGCCCACCATGGTGCCGTTGATGTAGTTCGGGTTGATGCCCAGGTGCTCGATCACCGGCATCGGCCACATCGTGGCGTTGACGCTGCAGGTGGCCAGGCCGTCGATGTCCTGCATCGTCAGGCCCGCATCGGCGACGGCTGCATGGGCAGCGCGTGCGAGCAGCAGCATGTCGTCCGAGCCCGGGGCCTCGCCGCAGCCATAGGTGGCCACGCCGGTGATGGCGGCCTTGCCGCGCAGCGCGCGCAGGCCGCTGCTGGTATGTACTTGTGCCATGTCTTATCCCTCTTGTTATGCGGCTTTGAACACCACCAGGCCCTTGCCGTTGTGCTCGATCACCTCGGCCTGCACGGCCATGCCGATCTTCACATCGGCGGGCGCCATGCCTTCGACGCGGCTCATCATGCGCGGGCCTTCTGCCAGGTCCACCAGCGCGACGTTGTAGTCGCCACCGGCCTCGGCCTTGCGGCGGATCACCGTGGTCGAGTAAACCGTGCCTTTGCCACTGGGTTGCTCCCAGGCCAGCGCATCGCTGCCGCAATGCGGGCACAGCTCACGGGGATAGAAGATGGCCTGGGCGCAGGCCTTGCAGCGCTGAATCTGGAAGCTGCCCGTATCCAATGCAGCCTGGTACTGGCTTGACATCGAGGGTGTCATTGCGGAGTCTTTCTGAGGAGATAGCGGATGGTCAAGCATGGGCCTAATGCCTGCTGCACGCAATTATTGGTTGCCGAAGAGGGGGTTTGGCCGCGCTTGACGAACCTGGGTGACAGCAGTTTGGTATAGAAAACCATCAGGGTTTTCTAGGCTTTGGCACAGCCTAAGGTGCTGCTTCGCAAATGCAGAAACCAGGGGGCCAGAAATCTCTAGCATCGTCTGTCAAACGCTTTCTATAAAACCGGAGACAAGACCATGAAAATGACCGCGCTGGCTTTGGCGATGGCCGCATGCTGCACCACGGGCGCGCAAGCGCAGGGCATCTCTGACGACGTCGTCAAGATTGCCGTGCTCAGCGACATGTCCGGCCCCTATGCCGACACCGCAGGACGCGGCTCGGTGGAAGCCGCCCGTATGGCGGTGGAGGACTTCGGCGGCAAGGTCGGGGGCAAGAAGATCGAGGTGGTGTTTGCCGACCACCAAGGCAAGGCCGACGTCGGTGCCAGCCGCGCACGCACCTGGTTCGATACCGATGGCGTGGACGTGGTGGTCGACCTGAACAACTCGGCCGTGGCGATGGCCGTCTACAACCTGGCCAAGGAGCGCAACAAGCTGGTGCTGACCTCGGGCGGCGCATCGGACGCGCTGACCAGCGAGGCCTGCATGCCCACCGGCATCCACTACACCTATGACACCTATGCGATGGCCAGTGGCGTGGCCCATGCGATGCTGGAAAAAGGCAAGAAGGACTGGTACATCATGGCGGTGGACTATGCGTTCGGCAAGGCCGGCGCCGAGACGGTGACCAATATCGTCACCAAGGGCGGCGGCAAGGTCGTGGGCCGCACCAACTTCCCGCTCAATGCCAGCGATTTCTCGTCCTTTGTGCTGCAGGCGCAGGAGTCCAAGGCCTCGGTGGTCACGTTGGTGAGCGCGGGCAATGACACCATCAATGCGATCAAGTCGGCCAAGCAGTTCGGCCTGATGCAAAAGCAGACGGTGGCGCCCCAGTTCATGTTCATCCAGGACGTGCATTCGCTGGGCCTCAAGACCGCGCAAGGCCTGACCTTTGCGACCGCCTTCTACTGGGACCGCACGCCGGAGACGCGCGCCTTCTCGCAGCGCTTTTTTGAGCGCATGGGCAAGAAGACCATGCCCTCGATGGTGCACGCCGGCACCTACTCGGCCGTCACCCAGTACCTGAAGGCCGTGGCCGCCACCCAGACCGACGACGGCCCAGCGGTGACCAAGTACCTCAAGTCCAACAAGATCGAGGATTTCTTCAGCCAGAACGGCCATGTGCGTGAGGACGGCCGCATGGTGCACGACCTCTACCTGGTGCAGGTCAAGTCCCCCGAGGAATCGAAAGGACCCTGGGACTATTACAAGGTGCTGGCCACCATTGCGGGGGACCAGGCGTTCCGCCCCATGGCCGATGGCAAGTGTGCTTTTGTGAAGAAATAAACACAGTCTTATCCACAAGCCACGCGGTCTTCTTTTCAGAAAGACCGCGTTATGCATTCCAAACCCCTGGCAGGAGCCACCGATGTCCCAAGCTTATCCACAGTTGCAGCTGTTTATCAACGGCCAATGGCTGTCCGCCGACGGCCGCAAGAGCGAGCCCGTCATCAACCCGCTGGACGAGTCCACACTGGGCCAGCTGCCCCATGCCAGCCCAGCCGATCTGCAGGCCGCCCTGCAGGCCGCCAACGCCGCGTTTGAAGGCTGGAAGCGCACCTCACCGCTGGCCCGCTCGGACATCCTGCGCAAGGCCGCCAGCCTGATCCGCGAACGTGCCGACCACATCGCCCGCTGCATGACCCTGGAGCAGGGCAAGCCCGTGCGCGAAGCCAGGCTGGAAGTGCTGGCCGCTGCCGACACCTACGACTGGTATGCCGAGGAGGGCCGCCGCAACTATGGCCGGCTGGTGCCGGGCAAGACCCCGACGCAGCGCATTGCCGTGCACCATGAACCGGTTGGCGTCTGCGCCGCGTTTGCGCCCTGGAACTTCCCCGCCATCACCCCGGCACGCAAGATTGCCGGCGCCCTCGCTGCGGGCTGCACGCTGGTGCTCAAGCCCGCCGAGGAAACCCCCGCCACCGCCCAGGAGCTGGTGCGCGTGCTGCACGATGCCGGCCTGCCCGCTGGCGTGCTGAACATGGTGTTCGGCGTGCCTGCCGAGGTATCGGGCTACCTGCTCGACCAGCCCGAGGTGGCCAAGTTCTCGTTCACCGGCTCCACCGCCGTGGGCAAGATGCTGGCCTCGCATGCCGCCAAGAGCATGAAGCGCGCCACCCTGGAGCTGGGCGGCCATGCGCCGGTGATCGTCTGGAAGGATGCAGACATCGAGAAAGCCGCCGACGCCCTGGTCGCCGGCAAGTTCCGCAACGCCGGCCAGGTCTGCATCTCGCCCACACGCTTTTATGTGCACCGCGATGTGTTCGACCGCTTTGTGAGCGCCTTTGTCGAGCGCACCAAGAAGCTCAAGGTCGGCAATGGCCTGGACGAAAGCAGCCAGATGGGCCCGCTGGCCAATCCGCGCCGCATCGAGGCGCTGACCCGCCTGATCGCCGATGCGCAAGACAAGGGCGCCACCTTGCACACCGGCGGCAAGCGCATGCCCGGCAAGGGCTTCTTCTGGGAGCCCACCGTCATCAGCAACCTGCCCGAAGACGCCGGTCTGATGAACGAGGAGCCCTTTGGCCCCGTCGCGCTGATCAATCCCATCGCCGACATGGACGAAGCGCTGCAACGCGCCAACCGCCTGCAATACGGCCTGGCCGCCTATGCCTTCACGCAGGACAGCGCCGTGCGCCAGCAGCTCTCCAACGGCGTGCAGACCGGCATGCTGGGCATCAACACCTTGAACATCTCGATGGCCGAGGCGCCCTTTGGCGGCGTCAAGGAAAGCGGCTGGGGCTCGGAGTGCGGTATTGAAGGGCTGCAGGCTTACTGCAATATCAAGCTGGTGAGCGAGGACCACTAATACCCACCGGCCCATGGCTGGCTCCTGCTGCGGGGCCAGCGATGGAACCAAACAGCGCGCCAGGTATTCAGACAGCAGATTCGCCGCTGGTGTGCCTTCACACCAGCGCCTTCTGTTTTTAAAAAATACAACGATGAGCGCAAGTTTGCAGATCGGGCCGTTTTCGCTGCCCTGGGGTTTGGTCATTTTGATGCTGGCATGGCTGCTGGCCGATGTGCTGCTGGCGCGCTGGGCGCGACAGCGGGGACTGTCCACGACGCCACATGCCTGGCTGCTGCCGCTGTTGGCGCTGGTCGCAGCGCGGCTGGGCTTTGTGGCGCGTTATGCCGATGACTACCTGGCGCAGCCACTGGCGCTGTTCAATGTGCGCGATGGGGGCTGGGAGCCCTGGGCGGCGCTGGCGGTAGCCGTTGTTTACGTTTGGTGGCTGTGGCTGCGCAAAAAGGCGGTGTTCCAGCCGCTGGCGGGTGCGGCGGCGCTGTTTGCAGTGCTGTGGCTGGGCAGCAATGCGCTGGTCCATCACTTCTCCTCCAGCGCCAAGGCCTTGCCGCAGCTGTCACTGGTGGCGCTGGATGCCCAAACCCATGCGCTCGACCAGTTCAAGGGCAAGCCCGTGGTGATCAACCTCTGGGCCAGCTGGTGCACCCCTTGCGTACGCGAGATGCCGGCGCTGCTGGAGGCGCAAAAGCGCTACCCGCAGGCACAGTTTCTGTGGGTGAACCAGCAGGAAGCACCCGAAGTGGTGCTCAAGGCCGCACGCGGCTTTGGCCTGCCCGATGGCCAGGTGCTGCTGGACCCGCGCAACAGCATGGGCGAGGTGGCGGGCAGCCGTGCGCTGCCTACCACCCTGTTCTATGACGCGAACGGCCAGCTGCAGGGCCAGAGGGTGGGCGAGCTGTCGGGAGCCAGCCTGAACGACTTCATGCAGAAGATCGTGCCGGCCGCAGGCAGCTAGGCCGATCGCTTGCGGCGACAGGGCGGGGCGCGCTCGGGTATCGTACGGCAGTCCGCCTCCGGGCGCTATCCTTGTCGGCTCACCATCTCGCTCGTCCCACCATGACCTCCCAGCGCCCGCCCGTCAGACGCCTCGATACCTACAGCCTGCGGCTGTTCATCGCCGTGGTGCATGCCGGCTCGATCGCCCGCGCGGCAGAGAGCGAGCACATTGCATCATCGGCGCTCAGCCGGCGCCTGTCCGACCTGGAGCATGCGTTTGGCACGGCCTTGCTGGTGCGCTCCCCTCGCGGCGTGGTGCTGACCGAAGCCGGTCGCCGGGTGTTCGAGCGGGGCATGCAGATTGATGAGGAACTGCAAGGCCTCGTGCGCGAGGTGCAGGAGCAGGGCGACGAGGTGCGCGGCACCGTGCGGCTCTACGCGAATATGTCGGCGGTGGTGGGCTTTCTGCCCGAGAAGCTGTCGCAGTTCCGCGCGCGCTATCCGCATGTGCGCATCTCCTTGCATGAGGCCGATACCCGCGAGGTGCTGCGCGCCTGTCTGGATGACCGCGCCGATGTCGGTGTCGGTGTGGCCGTGCCACCGGCCTCGGGGCTGGATGCCTGGTACTTTGCCAGCGATCCGCTGCAGGTCGTGGTTCCGCCGGGGCATGCGCTGGCCGCGCACGGCGACGTTGATTTTGCGCAGGTGCTGGCCCACCCCTTGATCGGCGTGCACCAGGGCGGCGCGCTGGACCGCATGCTGCACGAGCGCGCCGAGGCGCTGCAGCAGCGCTTCAACCCCGAGGTCTCGCTCAGCAGTTTTGATGCGGTCTGCCGCATGGTCGAAGCGGGCCTGGGCATTGCCGTCGTTCCCCAAAGCGCCGTGGCTGCTTATGCCGGCTCGGCCGGCTTTATGCTGCGGCCGCTGGCCGAGCCCTGGGCGCAGCGCGAGCTGCACCTGTATGCGCTGCGCCGCCAGCCCCAGCTGCGTACCACGCAGGCCCTGCTGCAGGTGCTGCAAGGCGGCGCGGAGCAGCTCCCCGGGTAATCCCGGTAATCGATTTTTGCGCTATCCCCTGTGCTGTCTTAGCGCTTCCTGCGGCGCGGCGCCATCGCGATGATGGGGCATGCAAAGCAACCGCCCCACGGCACTCCATTTTTCTCCGCGCATCCTGTACCTGAGCCAGAACCCCGTCTGCGTGCAGCAGGTGCTGGCTGGCGCACAGCTATCCCTGGCGGCGGCGCAGCCGCTGCGCGACGATGTCTCCACCGACGAGATTACGCCGATCGCGATCCTCACGCACTTTGACGATGCGCTGGGCCACTACCCCTACAGCGGCTTCCAGGCCGGCGGTGTGTTCCCGATTGCAGCCGGTGCGATACGGGGCAGCGGCATCGAGGTCGTTGTCGCGGGCAAGCGCTATGGCAAGGGTTCCTCGCGCGAGCACAGCCCCATGGCCGAAAAGCTGGCCGGCGTGCGCCTGGTGATTGCCGAGAGCTTTGAGCGCATCTACCGCCAGAACGCCGACAACATCGGCCTGATCACCTCGACCGACCTGAGCCTGGTCCCGCGCATTGCCGCGGGTGAGGCGATTGCCTGGCAGGAGCTGCTGGCCGGGCGCGATGCACTGGCCGCAGCCATCCTGGTGCAGGGCGGCCTGCTGGCCTTTGGCCGCACGCATCTGGCGAATGGGGCGGACCTGGCCAGCGCAGCACAGTCCGCACCAACACCCACTACCCAGCCGCGCACGCTGTTCGAGAAAATCGTCGCCCGGCATGCACTGGCCACGGCCGTCACCCCGGCCCGGCCGGTCGCTGGCGATGGCGCCTTTGTGCGGGCCGATTGGCGCTTTATCCACGAGTACTACACGGGCATGGCTGCGCACATGCTGCATGCCAGCCTGGGCCGCCCGCTGCCGCTCAACGACCCGGCCTCGATCCTGGTGTTTGAGGACCACACCTCCTATGTGCAGGAGAGCCCTGCCCATGTGCAGGGCGGCCTGGTGCCCAACGTGCAGCGGATGGTGCAGGCCCAGCGCAGCTTTGCCGCCGATTATGGCCTGCACAGCTACCGCACGCTGACGGAAGACGAGGCCTTGCGCGATGACGGCAGCAATGTGGCGGGCATCTCGCACGCGATGATGACCGAGCGCCATGCGCTGCCCGGCCAGCTGGTGGTGGGCACCGATTCGCACACCACCCACAGCGGTGCGCTGGGCTGCGTGGCCTTTGGCGTGGGCACCACCGACATGGCCAATGCCTTTGTCACCGGTGCCGTGCGCCTGACCCTGCCGCAAAGCCTGCGCATTGTGCTCGATGGTGCGCTGGCGCCCGGTGTGGCCGCCAAGGATGTGGTGCTGCACCTGCTGGCGCAGCCCTTTATCCGCGCCGGTGGTGGCGTCGGCAAGGTGTTTGAGTTCTGCGGCACGGTCATTGCCCGGATGGGCACCGACGAGCGCGCCACGTTGACCAATATGACGGCCGAGCTGGGTGGCTTTTGCGGCATCGTCGCGCCCGATGCCGAAACCGTTCGCTTTTTGCGCGAGCGGCGCGGCATCGAGGTGGTGCTGGAGGACTGGATGCACAGCGACCCGGGCGCCGACTATGCGCAGACCATCCGCATCGACTGCGCTGCCGTGCCCGCGATGGTGGCCAGCCCGGGCGACCCGGGCAATGGCCGGCCATTGGCATCGATCACTGCGCCACTGCGCATCGACATTGCCTACGGCGGCTCCTGCACCGCTGGCAAGCGCGAGGATTTTGTGCACTACCACCAGGTGCTGCACTGGGCTGCCGAGCACGGCCTGAAGGTGGCGCCCGGCGTGCAGCTGTTCCTGCAGTTTGGCACCACTGCCGTGCGCGACCACTGCGCCGCTGCCGGCTACCTCGACGCCTTCGAGCGCGTGGGCGCACGCCTGCTGCAGCCCTCGTGCGGGGCCTGCGGCAACTGCGGCCCGGGCGGCTCGGAGCGTGCCGACCAGGTCACCGTCAGCGCCATCAACCGCAATTTTCCCGGCCGTGGCGGGCCGGGCAGCGTCTGGCTGGCTAGCCCCGCCACCGTGGCGGCCAGCGCCATCGCCGGTGAGCTCATATCGTTTGAGGAGTTGAGACGCCGCTTTTCCCACTGAGAAAAAAAGAGACCAGGAGACAACGATGAAAAGAAACAGTCAACCCAGCAAGCGCCGCTTGCTCGCCCTGCTGCCGCTGCTGGCCGCTGCGCTGTGGCTCCCCACGGGCCCGGCCAGTGCGCAGCCCGCTGCATCGGACAAGCCCATCCGCATGGTGGTGCCGCTGGCCGCAGGATCGACGGTCGATGCCGTGGCCCGCGCGCTGGCCCCCGGCCTGGGCCGCCTCACCGGGCACCCGGTGGTGGTCGAGAACATTGCCGGGGCCGGCGGCATCCCCGGCACCGCCCAGGTGGTGCGGGCGCACAAGGATGGGCTGACCCTGGGCATGATCTCGTCCAACCATGTGATCAACCCCGGCATCTACCAGACGATTCCCTACGACAGCCTGCGCGACATCACGCCGATTGCGGTGCTGGCCACCGTGCCGCTGGTGCTGGTCGCCAACGCCAAGCTGCCGGTGACGGACCTGGCCCAGCTGCAGGCCCATGCCAAGGCGCACCCGGGCACGCTCAACTACGGATCGGCTGGCAATGGCAGCACCTTGCACCTGGCCAGCGAGCTGCTGATTGCCGAGACCGGCATCGACATCAAGCATGTGCCCTACCGGGGCACCGGGCCGCTGATCACCGACCTGTTGGGCGGCCAGGTGCAGCTGGCCTTTGTGTCGGTATCGCAGGCGCTGCCGCAGATCAAGGCCGGCACTTTGCGTGCCCTTGGGCTGTCCACCACGCAGCGCTCGGCTGCGCTGCCCGATGTGCCTACCTTGGCCGAAGCGGGCGTGCCCGGCTACCGCTTTGATGCCTGGATCGCGCTGGTGGGCCCGGCCGGCCTGCCCAAGCCCATCGTCGACCAGTACGCTGCGGCCATGAAGACCGCACTGGCCTCGCCCGAGGCGCAGACCGCCATCGCCGGCCAGGGCCTGATGGTGCTGGACAAGGGACCGGCGCAGGCGCCTGCATTTTTCCAGGAGGAGCTGGCCAAGCACCAGAAGCTGGTCAAGCTCTCGGGCGCGAGGATCGACTGATGGCGATGGCAACGGCCTCTGCAGCCGACGCGCCACCGTCGCTGCCCACCCGCAGTTCCGATCTCTGCGACCATCTGGGCAGCTCGGTACAGCTGTGCCAGGCGCCCTGGCAATCCTATGGCGGGCGCGCATCCGCCGGCGGCCGTATCCAGACCTTGCGCTGCCACGAAGATGCAGGCCTGCTGCGCCAGACCTTGGGAACTGCGGGTGCAGGTCGTTTGCTGGTGGTCGATGCCGGGGCCTCGCTGCGGGTCGCGGTGCTGGGCGACCGCATGGCGCGCATCGCTCTGGACAACGGCTGGGCGGGATTGCTGATTTATGGCGCGGTGCGCGACACGGATGTGTTGGCCAGCATGGACCTGGCGGTGTTTGCACTGGGCCGCACGCCGCTGCGGGGTAGCGGCAACGGCGGCGGTGCGCTGGGGCTGGCGCTGCAGCTGGGCGGCGCCAAGTTGCAACCGGGGGACTACCTGGTGATGGACCCCGATGGCGTAGTGGTGGCCCCTCAGGCCTGAGCCTGCTCCGCCTCCAGCCGGGCCTGCAGCTCGCGCTTCATCACCTTGCCATTGGCATTCACCGGCAGCTCATCGATGGCGATGATGCGTGCCGGCCGCTTGTAGGGTGCCAGGTGTTCGCGCAAATGCGCTTGCAAGGCATCCAGGTCCGGTGGATGGCGGGCATCCTGCACCACAAAGGCGACCACGGCCTCATTGCCATCGGCCTCCTTCTGGCCCACGACGGCGGCGCGCTGGATGCCGGGGAAGCTGCCCAGCGCATGCTCGACCTCGCTGGGGTAGACGTTGAAGCCCGAGCGGATGATCATCTCCTTGAGGCGGCCGACGACGAACAATGCGCCATCGGCATGCAGCTCGCCCAGGTCGCCAGTGGCATACCAGCCGCCTTCGCGCAAGGCCGCGGCGGTGGCCTCGGGGTCACGGAAGTAGCCCGGCATCAAGCCCGTGCCACGCACCCATATCTCACCCCGCTCGCCGGTCGGCAGCGGCCGGCCGCTGTGCGGATCGACGATCTGCAATTCCGCGCCATCGATGCAGTAGCCCGCGCTGGTGTCGCTGCGGGCTTCGTCGATGCGCGTCAGGTGCAGAGAGCCGGCGTATTCGCTCATCGCATAGCCGTGGTGCAGGGTCTGGCCAAACAGCGCCTCGACCTTGGTTTTCAGCGCCAGATCCAGCGGGCCGGCGCCGGTGTAGAGGTAGCGCAGATGCGGTGCCGCCGGTTGGCGGATGCCATGCTGCTCGCAGTACTGCAGCAGGCGCGCAAACAAGGTGGGGGGGCCTTGCAGCTGGGTGATGCCATGGTGGGCCAGCGCGTCCAGCAGGTCAGCGGGCTCGAACTGGCTGCGCATCTCCAGCGCAGCGCCGGCCGACAGCGAGGCCAGCAGCACGGTGCCCAGACCGAAGATATGGGTCATAGGCACAAAGGCATAGACCTTGTCAGCAGGCCCCAGCCGGCGCGACTGGGCCGAGACCCGGGCGAAGTGCGCCACACCGCGCTGGCTCATCAGCACGCCCTTGGGGGTGCCGGTGGTGCCGGAAGTGAAGATGATGGCGGCCACCGGATTGCCATCCGGCTCGGGCTCGGCGCGCGCATCGGCACGCACGGCCGTGTGGGCCAGGCCCGGCACGCAGGACGGGCGGGTGCCATAGCGCTCGGCGTGCGCTGCCGCGGCCTTGGAGACGCGGTCGGTGAAGTACACCACCCGCGCGTCGGCCTTGTCGGCAAAGCCGCGCACCTCGCCGGGCGCCATGCGGGCATTGACGCCGCAGGCCCAGGCGCCGACGCGGCTGCAGGCCAGCAGCAGCGCTGCATGCTCGGGGCAGTTCTCGGCGACCACCAGCACGCGGTCGCCGCTGCGCACCTGCAGCGCGCGCAGCTCCGCCTCCAGCGCATCGACCAGGCGGCCCAGGTCGGCATAGCTCAGGGTGCGATCGGGCAGGTAGATAAAGGGCCGGTCCGGGGCCTCCTGCAGCCAGCGGTCCAGAAACTGGTGAATGCGAAATTCCATCTTGGGTCCTGTCAGTCCACCACAATGCCCTGGGTCACGGTGGACCACATCTGGCGTTCCTTCGCGGCGCGTTCGACGAGGGTCTGGGGGCTGCCCGTCCATTCGTCGTAGCCCAGCTCCTTGTACTTGGCCTTCAGCTCGGGCTGGGCCAGCGCGGCATTGATGGCCTTGTTCAGCCGCATCTGCAGCTCGGGCGCCATGCCCTTGGGACCGTAGACGGCATACCAGCCGCCCACATCAAAGCCCTTGAGGCCGTCGATGCCGCTTTCGGCAAAGGTCGGCACATCGGGCAGCGCCGGGTTGCGCTGGGGCGAGGTCACGGCAATCGGGGTCACCTTCTTGCTGTGGATGTAGGTGCCCGCCGTGCTGATGATGTCCATCATCATGTTGATCTGGCCGCCCATCACATCGGTCATCGCCGGTGCATTGCCCCGGTAGGGCACATGGTTCAGCTCGATGCCGCTGCGCTTGGCAAACAGCAAGGTGCCCAGATGGTTGGAGCCGCCCACGCCGGCCGATGCATAGCTGAGCTTGCCCGGGTTGGCCTTGGCATAGTCCACCAGCGCCTTCGTGGTCTTGAAAGGCTCGTTGTTGTTCGCCACCAGCACGTTGTAGTAGCTCAGTACCGGTGCGATCGGGGTCAGGTCCTTGGCCGGGTCGAACTGCATCTTGCGCATCACATTGGGGCTGATGGTGATCGTGGGGCTGGCGGCAAACCACAGGGTCAGACCATCGGGGTTGGCACGCGAGGTCTCGTTGCCCGCCAAGGTGGCGTTGGCACCGGTCTTGTTGTCGACCACGACGTTGCTGCCCAGCTCCTTGGACAGCGCGATGGACAGCAGGCGTGCGCCCTGGTCCACAGGGCCGCCTGCCGAGTAGCCGACGATGAGGCGCACCGGTGCGCCTGAACCCAGGCCCCCCTGGGCATGGACAGAGGCGCAGAGGCTAAGGGCGGCAGCGGCCGTGGCAGCCAGCAGGCGGCGGCGGTGGATGAGGGTCATGTCTTGTCTCCTGGTTTTTGTAAGCGGTGGGGAGGGCGGGCGCTCAGTAGCGCTCGAACACGGCGGCAATGCCCTGGCCGCCGCCGATGCACATGGTCTCCAGCCCGTAGCGGCCCTTGCGGCGTTCCAACTCATGCAGCAAGGTGGCCAGAATGCGCACGCCGGTGGCACCAATCGGGTGGCCCAGCGAGATGCCCGAGCCGTTCACATTCAGGCGCTCGGCATCGTTCCATTCCAGGCCCTGCAGGACAGCAAGCACCTGGCAGGCAAAGGCCTCGTTGATCTCGACCAGGTCCATGTCGTTCATCGTCAGGCCCAGCTTGCCCAGCAGCTTCTTGACGGCCGGCACCGGGCCAATGCCCATGCGCGAGGGCTCGCAGCCGGCGGCGGCCCAGCCGACCAGGCTGGCCATCGGCGTCAGGCCCAGCTCCTGGAGCTTGTCTTCGGCCACGATCAGGCAGGCGGCCGAGGCATCGTTTTGCTGGCTGGCATTGCCGGCGCTGACGGTGCCACCCTTCATCAACGCGCGCAGCTTGCCCAGCGAATCCATCGTGGCATCGGCGCGGAAGCCTTCGTCGCGGCTGAACAGGGTCGCCTCGCCCTTTTTCTGCGGCACGCTGACGGGCACCACCTCGGCATCAAAGCGGCCGGCCTGCCAGGCGGCAGCAGCGCGCTGGTGGCTGCGCAGCGCAAAGGCGTCGGCCTCTTCGCGGCTGATGCCGTAGTCACGCGCCAGGTTCTCGGCGGTCTCGATCATGCCGGAGATGACGCCAAAGCGTTCCACCGGTTGCGAGCGCTCGCGGCCCCGGTCCAGGCGGTCATACATGGTGACGCTGCCGGCCCGCTTGCCCCAGCGCATATCGGTGGTGTAGTACTCGATATTGCTCATGCTCTCCACACCGCCGGCGATCACCACGTCGGCGGCGCCGCTTTGCACCATCATGCAGGCGGTGACCACGGCCTGCAGGCCGCCACCGCAGCGGCGGTCGAGCTGCATGCCCGGCACCTCCACCGGCAGGCCGGCCTGCAGCGCAGCC
Organism: Comamonas sp. SY3; assembly: GCF_041730275.1. Classification (NCBI taxonomy): domain Bacteria; kingdom Pseudomonadati; phylum Pseudomonadota; class Betaproteobacteria; order Burkholderiales; family Comamonadaceae; genus Comamonas; species Comamonas sp. SY3. Next base: position 96,976 of record NZ_JBGTYN010000004.1, read on the forward strand.
CAGCGGCCCACGCAAGGCGTTTCGCTGCTGGCATAGGACTGGGCAAACACCACATCGTCGATGCGGCTGGGGTCGATGCCGCTGCGCTCGACCACGGCACGCACGGTGGTGGCGGCCAGGTCTTCGACCGAGACGGGGCGCAGGCTGCCTCCGTAGGTGCCCACCGGGGTTCGCAAAGGGGTGACGATGGCAGCTTTACGCATGGCTTTCTCTCCAGAAAAAAAGGGGTCAATTCAGGTGCTGGCGCGCTTGGGCCGCCAGCAGGTCTCGGTGTTCAGGTGCGGCGATGGCCAGCATCGCGCGCAGGCGCTGGCCCAGGCTCAGGCCGCGCAGGTCGGCAATGCCGTGTTCGGTGACGATCAGGCCGGCATCGGCGCGCGGCGTGGAGACCGGGCCGGACAGCTGCGCGACGATGCGCGACTGGCCCCGTGCGGTGGAGGGCAGCGCGACAATCGGCAGGCCGCCATCGCAGGCGGCAGCGGCACGCAGGAAATCCATCGCGCCACCGACGGCGCCCAGGTATTGGCCTGCCACCACATCGGCATTGATCTGGCCCGTCAGGTCCACCTCGATCGCCGAGTTGATCGCGGTGAGCCGGTGGGTCCGGCCCAGCACCTGGGCGTTGTGGGTGTAGTCGGTGCCGGCAATGCGCAACGCAGGGTTGTTATGCGCCCAGCGCCGCGTGCGGGCACTGCCCATCAGCAGGCCGGTGACGCTGGTGCCCGCATCGATGCCTTTGCGTGCATTGGTGATGACACCGGCGTCGACCAGGTCGGCCACGCGGTCGCCGATGGTGCCGCTGTGCACGCCCAGGTCGCGGTGGCCTTGCAGCGCCTGCAGCACCGCATCGGGCAGGTTGCCAATGCCCAGCTGCAAGGTGGCGCCGTCTTCCACGCGGCTGGCGATCAGCTGCGCAATCGCCTCTTCAGCGGGGCCAATCTTGCCGGCGGGCACATCGACGACGGCCTGGTCGCTCTGCACCCAGGCATCGACATCGGCCAGGCGCAGGCTGGCGCCCGCGACCCAGGGCACATCGGCGTTCACCTCGGCGATCACGCAGCGCGCATGGCGCATCGCGGTGACCAGGTAGTCATGGGCCAGGCCCAGGCTGCAGTCGCCATCGGCATTGGGCGGTGATACCTGGACGAACACCACATCGACAGGGATGCGGCGGCTGGCGATCAGCTGCGGAATCTGCGAGTAATGGCAGGGAATCGGATCGAGCACACCGGCCATGCCCAGGGCGCGGTGCGCGCCACCGGCGGCATAGCCGCGCATATCGATGGCATCGGCATGCGCGGGCTGCAGGGTGTTGGCGCCACCGATGCCCAGAAAGACGCTGGTGCGCGCAAAGCGCTGGCGCTGGGCCACATAGGCCTGGATCAGCGACAGCGGCTCGGCAGCGGACTGGCCCCAGACGATGCTGTCGCCAGCGCGGATGAACTGCGCCAGGTCCAGATCCGCCAGCGCCATCTGCCGGCCTTGGGCCATGCTCATGGCTGTGCGGGGGCCAGGCTGGCATTGCCATGGCTGAGCACGACAATGCCGCGCTCGACCACCAGCGCGCGGAACTGCAGCGCATCGCCTGTCTGCCAGACCTCGGTGCGCAAGGTCTCGCCCGGAAAGACCGGCGACGAAAAGCGTGCATGCATGCTGCGCAGCAGGCTGGCATCGCCATTGCAGGCCGTCATCACCAGCGCATGGCAGACCATGCCGTAGGTGGCCAGGCCGTGCAGGATGGGCTTGTCAAAGCCTGCGGCTTGCGCCACCTGGGGATCGGCATGCAGGGGGTTGTAGTCGCCCATCAGGCGGTAGAGCAGGGCGGCCTCGGGGCGGATGGTGTGGGTATAGGTCCAGCGCGGTGCCGTATCGGGCGTGGGCGCCAGTGCCGGCAGCGAGTCATCGCTGGGCTGGCCGCCCAGCGCTTCGCTGTAGCCGCCATCGCCCCGGCAGAACGTCACCTGCTCCAAGGTGGCATAGCGCGTGCCGTCCTCGCCTTCCAGGCTGCGTTCGCTCACCACAATCGCGCCCTTGCCTGCGCCCTTGTCGATCACCCGCGTGACCTTTGTCTTGCCCACCACCTTGGCCCCCACCGGCAGCGGCTGGTGGATGGTGGTGCGCTGCTCGCCATGCACCAGCTTGACCCAGTCAATCCCCGTGTCCGCCTCCTTGGCCCAGAAGCCCGGATAGCCCAGCACCGAGCTCATTGTCGGCAGCGCCTGCAGCGGCTGCGCCATGCCCTCGTAGACCAGCGGCAGATTGCGCGTATCGAGCGGATCATTGCCCACCCCCAGACTGAGCGCATACAGCATCGTGTCGCGCTGCGAATAATCCTGGTGCACCGGCGCAAACGGCCGGGCCTTGAGTTGCTGGTAGTTGATCGTCATGGTTGTTGTCTCTGGGGTTGTTGTGGTGCGAAGGCGGAAGGGAAACGGAACTTCGGTATCGGCTCTGGATATGCGCAGGAGGCTGTTCTGGAGGTTTTGCAACGCCACCGAAGGGCATCTATGAAACGGTCAGAGCACACCTATAGGGCCGCGTTGTTAGATAACTGCTCGACCTACCGTACGCCACGCCAAAAACTGGCAGAGCCGATCAACCAGGCACCGACGAAGGGCCGCCCCGCCCGGAGGGTGCCGTCCCCCTTCCCACGCGAAGCGTGAGAGAAGGGGGAAGCCGCAAAGCGGCTCAGGGGGATGCCTCTTAAACCGGATCCCAACTAAACACCTCCCCCGACCGCTCCATCGGCACAAACGAAGATTTGAGCGCCGGCATCGCATGCGAGGCAATGTCCTCGGGGGTCCAGCCTTCGCCCTGGTGCACCGAGCGCAGCGGGCGCGGCTGGCTCATCAGGAAGATCTCGTTATTGCGCACCGCAAACACCTGGGCATTCACATCCTTGGCCTGCTCGCTGAGCAGGTAGACGGCCAGTGGCGCAATCTTGTTGGGGGTCATCTGCTTGAGCTTGTCCACACGGGCCTGCTGCTCGGGCGTGTCGGTCGGGATGGAGCCGATCATGCGGCTCCAGGCAAACGGCGAGATGCAGTTGCTGCGCACATGGAACTTGCCCATGTCCAGCGCAATGCTCTTGGACAGCGCGACGATGCCCAGCTTGGCGGCCGAGTAGTTGGCCTGGCCAAAGTTGCCGATCAGGCCGGAGGTGCTGGTCATGTGGACCATGGCGCCGCTTTCCTGCTCCTTGAAGTGGTTGGCCGCAGCGCGTGCCACGTAGTAGCTGCCGTAGAGGTGGACCTTGATGACGGCGTCCCACTCATCGACGCTCATCTTGTGGAAGAAGCGGTCACGCAGGATGCCGGCGTTATTGACGATGCCGTCGAGCTTGCCAAAGCTGTCGAGCGCGCACTGCACAATCTTGGCGGCGGCATTGGCATCCGAGACGCTGTCGGTATTGGCGACGGCTTCACCGCCGGCAGCCTTGATCTCGTTGACGACCTTTTGCGCGGGGCCGTCGTCATGGCCTTCACCGGTGGTGGAGGTGCCGATGTCGTTGACGACGACCTTGGCGCCTTCCTTGGCCATGGCCAGTGCCATATCACGGCCGATGCCACCGCCAGAACCGGTGACGATAACGACTTTGCCTTCGAGCATGGTGGACATGTCTGTTTTTCCTTGGAGCTGTGTGTAGATGAATATCGCCAGCATGCCGTCCATGAAGCGCATTGCCAATTCGCAAATACGTAGGCAGGGCTTTGGCAAACTGAAACGGCTGGCTCACTAATGCGCGTTAACCCGCTGTCTTCACCGCTGCCAAAGGAGAGGTTCCAATCTCTGCGATTGCGCTGGCGAGCGCAGCCTGCGACAGTGCCACCATGTCGCACACCCCTGAACCTTCTGCCGCCTCGCTCTCTGCCGAGCAGGTCGCCCATTTGCAAAGCTGGATCAACAAGACCGAGACCACGCAGGACCTGGTGGCCCGCACGGCCGTGACCGGTCTGTCGGCCACCTTGGACCGCGATGACCTCCCGGCCCAGGACGGTGACAGCCTGCCGCCGCTGTGGCACTGGATGAACTTTGTGCCGATGGCGCGGCAAAGCCTGCTGGGGCCCGATGGCCACCCGGCGCGTGGCGGCTTTCTGCCGCCGGTGCCGCTGCCCCGGCGCATGTGGGCCGGTGGCCGCCTGCAGTGGCAGGCGGACAACCCGCTGCGCATTGGCGAGCGCGTGGAGCGGGTCTCGCGCATCGCCTCGGTGGACCACAAGGTCGGCCGCTCGGGCGAGCTGTTGTTTGTGCTGGTACAGCACAGCTACAGCAATGCAGACGGCCTGGCGCTGACCGAGGAGCATGACATCGTCTACCGCGCCGCCGCCCAGCCCGGCGACCCGGTGCCCCCGCCCACTGCCGCCGACACGCAGGCCGCCTGGAAGCGCGAGATCAACGCCGACCCGGTGATGCTGTTCCGCTATTCGGCGCTCACCTTCAACGGCCACCGCATCCACTACGACCGCAGCTATGTCACGCAGGAAGAGGGCTATCCCGGCCTGATCGTGCATGGCCCGCTGATTGCGACCTTGCTGGTCGATCTGCTGCGCCGCAATGCCCCCGATGCAGTGCTGACCGACTTCTCGTTCAAGGCCATCCGCCCGACCTTTGATCTGCATCCATTCACCGTGCTGGGCCAGCCCCAGGACGATGGCAAGACCATCAAGCTCTGGGCGCATGACCACGAAGGCTGGCTCACGATGCAGGCCACCGCCAAGATCCGCTGAGCGCCGCAGACCACCACGCTTTTCCCAACACCCGGGGGGTGGCGCATGCGCTGTCAGCGCCGCCAGCCCCAACGCCCGACCCAGAACCATGATCGAACATACCGGCTCCAACAACTTCCCCGAAATCCGCGATGCCATCCGCGCGCTCTGCGCCGAGTTCCCCGACGAGTATTTCCGCAAGGTCGATGAGGCGCGTGCCTACCCCGAGACCTTTGTCGACGCGCTGACCAAGGCCGGCTGGCTGGCGGCGCTGATTCCGCAGGAGTACGGCGGCTCGGGCCTGGGCCTGACCGAGGCCTCGGTCATCATGGAAGAGATCAACCGCTGCGGCGGCAACTCCGGCGCCTGCCACGGCCAGATGTACAACATGGGCACCTTGCTGCGCCATGGATCGGCCGCGCAGAAGGAAAAGTACCTGCCCAAGATCGCCAGCGGCGAATGGCGCCTGCAATCGATGGGTGTGACCGAGCCCACCACAGGCACCGACACGACCAAGATCAAGACCACGGCCGTGAAGAAGGGCGACAAGTACGTCATCAACGGCCAGAAGGTCTGGATCAGCCGCATCCAGCACAGCGATTTCATGATCCTGCTGGCGCGCACCACGCCGCTGGCCGAGGTCAAGAAGAAGAGCGAAGGCATGTCGATCTTCATGGTCGACCTGCGCGAGGCCGAGAAAAAGGGCCTGACCGTGCGCCCCATCCTGAACATGGTGAACCACGAGACCAATGAGCTGTTCTTCGAGAACCTGGAGATCCCCGAAGAGAACCTGATCGGCGAAGAGGGCAAGGGCTTCAAGTACATCCTCGACGGCCTCAACGCCGAGCGCACGCTGATCGCGGCCGAGTGCATTGGCGACGGCTACTGGTTCCTGGACCGCGTGACCAACTATGTGCGCGACCGCGAAGTGTTTGGCCGCCCGATTGGCCAGAACCAGGGTGTGCAGTTCCCGATTGCCGATGCCTTCATCGAGGTGGAAGCGGCCAACCTGATGCGCTGGAAAGCCTGCGAGCTGTTTGACAAGCACGAGCCCATGGGTGCCCAGGCCAATATGGCCAAGTACCTGGCGGCCAAGGCGAGCTGGGAGGCGGCCAACGCCTGCCTGCAGTTCCACGGCGGCTTTGGCTTTGCCTGCGAATACGACGTGGAGCGCAAGTTCCGTGAGACGCGCCTGTACCAGGTGGCACCGATCTCGACCAACCTGATCTATTCCTACGTGGCCGAGCACATCCTGGGCCTGCCGCGCTCGTTCTGATGGCGCCGCGCAGCGAGAAAAACAGAGAACCGGAGTCTTCATGACCAGACCATTGGACGGGATTACCGTCGTATCGCTGGAGCACGCCGTGGCGGCGCCTTTTTGCGCACGCCAGCTGGCCGATCTGGGGGCGCGCGTCATCAAGGTGGAGCGGCCGGGCAGCGGCGATTTTGCGCGCGGCTATGACAGCCGCGTGCGCGGCCAGTCCTCGCACTTCACCTGGCTCAACCGCAACAAGGAAAGCCTCGCGCTGGACCTGAAGGACCCTGCATCCCTGGAGGCGCTCAAGCAGCTGCTGGGCACGGCCGATGTGCTGCTGCAGAACCTGGCGCCGGGCGCTGCGGCGCGCATGGGCCTGTCGTACGAGGCCCTGCACGCCGCCTTTCCGCGCCTCATCGTCTGCGACATCAGCGGCTATGGCGACAACGGCCCCTACCGCGACAAGAAGGCCTATGACCTGCTGATCCAGAGCGAGGCGGGCTTTCTGTCGGTGACCGGCACGCCCGAGACGCCGAGCAAATCGGGCATCTCGGTGGCCGATATTGCGGCGGGCATGTATGCCTACACCAATATCCTCTCGGCCCTGCTGCTGCGCGGCAAGACGGGCGAGGGCAGCCATATCGATGTGTCCATGCTCGAAGCGCTGGGCGAGTGGATGGGCTACCCGATGTACTACGCATTTGAAGGCGCTGCGCCGCCACCGCGCACCGGCGCATCGCATGCCAGCATCTACCCCTATGGCCCCTTTGTGGCCGGCGATGGCGGCACGGTGATGCTGGGCCTGCAAAACGAGCGCGAGTGGAAGGTCTTCTGCGACCAGGTGCTGCTGGCACCGGCGCTGGCCACCGATGCGCGCTTTGACAGCAATGCCAAGCGCAATGCCAACCGTGCCGAGCTGCAGGCCGAGATCCTGCGCATCTTTGGCTCGCTCAATGCCAGCGATGTGGTGCAGCGCCTGGACGAGGCCGGCATTGCCAACGCCCATGTCAATGACATGGCGGGCCTGTGGGCGCACCCGCAGCTGCTGGCACGCCAGCGCTTTGCGCAGGTGGACACGCCGGTGGGCGCAGTGCCCGCGCTGCTGCCGCCCGGCCGCAACAACCAGTACGACTACCGCATGGACGCGGTGCCTGCGGTGGGCGAGCACACGGCCGCCATCCTAGACGCGCTGCAGTTGCCGGCCGATGCGCTGGCAGCGGTGCGCAAGGCCTCCGGCCTTTGATGCTTTCTGTTGGAGAAAAAAGAACATGACCACAGCAACCACATCCCCCACGCCAGCGGCCCAGCTGGCCCGCTTTGCGGCCGAGCTGCAATACAGCGACATTCCCGAGTCCGTGCTGCAGAAGACCGAAGACCTCTGGGTCGACTGGTTTGGCTCGGTGGTGGCCGGCCACAATGCCCGCCCCGTGGCCAGCATCACCCGCTTTGCGCTGGGCCAGGGCCCGGCCCAGGGCCCGGCCGAGGTGATCGGCCCCGAAGGCCGCAGCAGCAGCCCCTACCTGGCGGCCATGGCCAATGCCGCCGCCTCGCACGTCGCCGAGCAGGACGATGTGCACAACGGCTCGGTGTTCCACCCGGCGGCCGTCGTCTTCCCCCCGGCCGTGGCCGTGGCGCAGGCGCTGGGCAAGTCCGGCAAGGAGCTGCTGACCGCCTGCATCGCCGGCTATGAAGTGGGCATCCGTGTGGGCGAATTCCTGGGCCGCTCGCACTACAAGATCTTCCACACCACCGGCACGGCCGGCACCTTGGCCGCAGCGGCCGCTGTGGGCCATCTGCTGGGCCTCAATGCGCAGCAGATGCTGCATGCCTTTGGCTCGGCCGGCACGCAGTCTGCGGGCCTGTGGGAGTTTTTGCGCACCGCTGCCGACAGCAAGCAGCTGCACACCGCGCACGCCGCCGGTGCCGGCCTGATGGCCGCCTACCTGGCCAACGATGGTTTCACTGGCGCGGCCGATATCTTCTGCGGCGCGCAGGGCATGGCCGCCGGCATGTCCAGCGACAGCGATCCGGCCCGCCTGGTCGATGGCCTGGGTACGCGCTGGGCCACGCCGGAGACCTCGTTCAAATGGCATGCCTCCTGCCGCCACACGCACCCGGCCGCCGATGCGCTGCTGCAGGTGGTACGCGCGCACCAGCTCAAGGTGTCCGACATTGCCGAAGTGGTGACCCATGTGCACCAGGCGGCGATCGATGTGCTGGGCCCCGTCGTGGACCCGAGCACCGTGCACCAGAGCAAGTTTTCGATGGGCACGGTGCTGGCGCTGGCCGCGCGCTTTGGCTTTGCCGGCCTCAATGAGTTCGACAACGAGTTCCGCGCCGAGGACACGATGGCGTTGCGCGACAAGGTGCGCATGGTGCTGGACCCCGAGGTGGACAGCGCCTACCCGCAGCGCTGGATTGGCAAGGTGACCGTGACCACCACCGATGGCCGCGTGCTGGAGGGCCGGGTGGACGAGCCCAAGGGCGACCCAGGCAACACACTGAGCCGCGAGGAGCTGACCGACAAGGCACTGCGCCTGGGCGAATTCAGCCGTGCGGTGCCCGCCGCGCAGATGCAGCAATCGGTGCAGAAACTGTGGCAAGTACGGGAATGGACCAGGGTCGAAAAGCTGTTGCTGGCCGTATAAAGAATGCAGCAGCGCCGACGCTGGGCGGCTGCGATGCGGGGGGCCCGACCCGGCCCCCTCCCCCTACCGGGATGGGCAATGTACCCCTCCCAAGACCAGGAGACAAAAATGCGCTTTCGCTTGTTGACCCCGGCAGCCGCTGCCGCCGTGTTGGCCTGTGCCGGCCTGGGCCTGCACCTCAACGCTCAGGCAGAGGACTGGCCGACCAAACCGGTGGTGATGGTGGTGCCCTACTCGGCCGGTGGCCCGACCGATGTGGTGGCGCGCATGCTGGCCATTCCGATGGGCAAATCGCTGGGCCAGACCGTGGTGGTGGAAAACACCGTGGGCGCAGGCGGCACGATTGCACCGGCGCGCGTAGCCCGCGCCAAGAACGATGGCTACACCATCCTGATCCACCACATGGGCATGGCCACGGCGCCGTCGCTCTACAAAAAGCTGCCCTATGACCCGCTGAAGGATTTCGAGTACATCGGCCAGGTGCTGGATGTGCCGATGACCCTGCTGTCGCGCAAGGACTTTCCGGCCAACAACTTCCAGGAACTGATGGCCTATGTGAAGGCCAACCAGGACAAGGTGTCGCTGGCCAATGCCGGCATTGGCGCGGTCTCGCAGCTGTGCGGCATGCTGTTTGCGTACCAGGCGGGCGTCAAGCTCACGACGGTGCCCTACAAGGGCGCCGGCCCGGCGATGAATGATTTGATGGGCGGCCAGGTCGATCTGCTGTGCGACCAGACCACGCAGACCGCACCAGTCATCAAGGACGGCAACAGGGTCAAGGTCTTTGGCGTGACCACGCCCCAGCGCCTGACCGCCATGCCGCAGATCCCGACGCTCGACGAGCAGGGCCTCAAGGGCTTTGACGTCAAGGTCTGGCACGGCATGTATGCGCCCAAGGGCACGCCAGCCGAGGTGATCAACAAGATCAACGCCGCCCTGAATGTGGCCTTGAAGGACCCTGTGGTGGTGCAGCGCATTGCCGACCTGAGCAGCGAGCTGGTGACCCCGGACCGCGCCACGCCGCAGAGCTTGAAGACCCTGCTGGAATCGGAAGTGAAGCGCTGGAATACGGTGATCAAGGCAGCCGGCGTGACCGCCGAATAAGCCTGGCGCTTGACCCGCGCAGGAGCAGGGGCCATGGGCCCCTTTTTTGATAAACGGAAGACTGATAGACATGACTCTCAACACGCATCCGCTGGCCACCGCCACCTCCTGGCTGTTTGTACCGGCCAGCCGCCCTGAGCGCATCGCCAAGGCGCTGGCCAGTGGGGCCGATGCAGTGATCGTGGACCTGGAAGATGCGGTGGCGCCGCAGGACAAGGAAGCTGCACGCAGTGCCTTGCTGGGCGCCTTTGGCCAGCTGCAGGCGGCCGGGCGCGCCCGGGTGCTGGTGCGCATCAATGCCCATGGCACGCCCTGGTTTGACGGCGATCTGCAGGCGCTGGCCCAGCTGGTCGCACAGGGCGGCGCCGGCGTGGTGCTGCCCAAGGCCGAGACGGCCGAGGCGATGGCACTGCTGCTGCCGGCGCTGGGCACGCAAGGGGTGCTGGTGCCGATCATCGAATCGGTGGCGGGCCTGCATGCCATTGATGCGATTGCGCGCGCGCCGCGTGTGCTGCGCCTGGCCTTTGGCCACTTGGATTTTCAGGTCGATGCCGGCATGGCCTGTGCGGAGGACGAGAGCGAGCTGCTGCCGGTGCGCCTGGCCGTGGTGCTGGCGGCGCGCCGCGCCCAACTGCCCGCGCCCATCGATGGCGTGACGGTCAACACCCAGGATTCGGCTGTGGTGCAGGCCGATGCGGCGCGGGCGCTGCGCGGCGGCTTTGGCGGCAAGCTCAGCATCCACCCGATGCAGGTGGCCCCTATCAATGCGGCCTTTGCGCCGACGGATGCGCAGCTGCAGCGCGCCCAGCAGGTGCTGGCGGCGGCAGAGGCGGCGCAAGGCGGGGTCTGCGTGGTCGATGGCCGGATGGTCGACGCACCGGTGATTGCGCTGGCCCACAAAACCTTGCAGCGCCACCAGCAGGCCCAGCGGCGCCTGCAAAGCGACGCGTAAAAGTGGCTTGCTCGGGTAGCCGAGCAGGACACTTTCTGACACAGCTCTGCGCAATCTCGTCTATATACTCGCTCCACTACCGCGCCGCAGCAGCGGCGCACCCCATTAGGAGAGCGACATGTTCAAACTCAAACACGCGATTGCCTGGGCCGCCGTGGCCCTTACCGGGATGGCCCATGCCTACGTGCCGCAGGGTGGCACCTGGATCGTCTCCGATGAAGTCAACGGCCGCCCCGGCCGGGGTTTTGCCATCGATGTGCAAAACGATGTGCTGGTGATGCAGGTCTATGCCTATGAAAGCAGCGGCCAGCCCACGTTCTATATGGCTACCGGCCGCCTGGATGACAACAGCGAGCTGACCACCCGATTGGGCCGCTACGAGGGCGGCCGTTTCCTGGGCAGTGGCGACCGCAGCGGTGTCGAGCGCGGCAGCCCGGGCAATGTGCGCATCCGCTTTGTCAGCGGCACCCTGGGCTATATCACCTTGCCGGGCGAGGGAGAGAAGGAAATCAAGCGCTACCAGTTTGGCTATGACAACTCGCCCGCTTCGCTGCTGGGCCTGTGGAGCCTGGTCTATGGCGACAGCAACGGCAACATCGAAACCGAGACCATGCAGCTGACCCGCATCACCGGCGGCTCGTCCTTCGGCAGCGGCATGACGGTGTCTTATGACGGCCTGTTTGCCTGCGAGCAGATCATCCGTGGCGTCGATGCCGGCAAGACCCAGTGCGTGAAGATGCGTAGCGGCACCTCGAGCGAAACGGTGCGGGGCTTCTGGTTCAACTTCAGCGTCCACCAGGCTGAGGGTGACTGGAGCAACACCCGTGGCTCGGGCACTGGCGCCCTTTATGCCAACCGCCTGATGCAGAACTCGGGCCGCATCACCGGCCTGCTGCGCAAGGTGACGCCAGATGCCGGCAGCGAGCAGAACAGCAATGACGATGCACTGCGCGCCGCACTGGAAGCCCAGGCCAGCGCGCGCCAAAGCCGCTGATCCAGGCTGACTACCCCATGAAAAATGCCCTGGCTTGCCAGGGCATTGTCGTTGGGGCCTGAGCTTTTTATTCGATGCGGGCGCCAGTGGCTTTGACGACGGTAGCCCAGCGCTCCATCTCGCGGTCGATATGGGCACCCAGCGCCTCGGGGGTGGAGCCCACTGGCTCATAGCCGCTGGCGGCCAGCTGCGATTGCAGCGAGGGGTTTTGCAGCGCGGTCGCAATCTCGCGGCTGAGCTTGCCGGTGATGTCGGCCGGGGTACCTGCTGGCGCGATCACCGCATACCAGCCATTGATGTCGAAACCTGGAAATCCCTGCTCCTGCACGGTGGGAATCTCGGGCGCCAGTGCGGAGCGCTTGGCGCTGGTGACGGCCAGCGCATGGAGCTTGCCGCTGCGCACATGCGGGATCGACGTCGAGATGCTGTCAAAGGTCAGGTCGATATCGCTGGCCAGCATCGCGTTGACGACACCGGCACTGCCCTTGTAGGGCACATGGGTCATCTTGACGCCGGCGGTGCTGGCAAACAGCGCGCCGGCGAGGTGGCCGGTATTGCCATTGCCGGCCGAGCCATAGGTGAGCTTTTCCGGGGCGGCCTGCGCGGCCTTGACCAGCTCGCCAATGTTCTTGGCCTGCAGCTTGCTGCTGCCCACGACGATCATCGGCAGGTTGGCCACCAGCGAGACCGGTGCAAAGTCCTTGCGGGTGTCGTAGGGCAGCTTGGGGTAGAGGCTGTCGTTGATCGCATGCGCGGCCAGCACCATCAGCACGGTGTAGCCGTCGGGCTTGGCCCGCGCCACATACTGCGAGGCCAGGGTGCCGCCTGCGCCGGGCTTGTACTCGAGCACCACCGGCTGGCCCAGCTGCTGCTGCAGCTGCAAGGCCAGCGGCCGGCCCAGCAGATCGGCACTGCCCCCGGGCGGGTAGGGGATGACCAACTGGATCGGCTTGCTGGGCCAGGGTGCCGCATGGGCCACGCCGGCCAGCAGGCTGCTTGCGGCAACGGCCAGGCCCGTGAGCAGGCCGGCCAGCTGCCTGCGCCGGGTGGATGAGGGGGGGCGATGGATCATGTCATGTCTCCTGGTCCTGTTCGTGGATGGGCGCCCGGGGGCGCTCAGGCCGTTGATGGGGAGGTGGGGTGGGTCTGGCTCGCATACAGCGTGCGCAGCTCGCGCTTGAGCACCTTGCCGATCTCGCTGCGGGGCAGTTGCGCATGGATGACCAGGTCAGCCACGCGCTGGGTCTTGCCCACGCGGCTGTTGAGCCACTGCTGCAGGTCAGCCGGCTGGGGGTTGCTGCCGGGCTGGGGCACCACATAGGCAACGGGGCTCTCGCCCCAGGCGTCCGAGGGCACGCCGATCACTGCGCATTCGCGCACCTCGGGGTGCTGCAGCAGCACGGCCTCGATATCGCTGGGGTAGACGTTGAAGCCGCCGGTGATGATCATGTCCTTCTTGCGGTCGCCCAGCACGATGAAGCCATCGGCATCCATCTGGCCCACATCGCCGCTGCGGATAAAGCGCTCGCCGCTGGGGCTGATCCACTCGGCCTCGCGGGTCTTGTCGGGCTGGCGGTGGTAGCCGGTCATCATGCCGGCCGAGCGGCCGACGATCTCGCCCTGCGCGCCCTTGGGCAGCTCCTTGCCCTCTTCGTCGATAAAGCGCAGATCGGCGTCAGGCCCGGCGCGGCCGACGGTGTGCAGCTTGTCGGGGAACTGGTGGCAGTGCAGCTCGCAGCGCACGCCCCCTTCGGTCATGCCGTAGTACTCGATCAGGCGGCCGGGCCAGCGGCGCAGTACCTCGGCCTTGAGCGCGGTCTTGAACGGCGCGCTGGTGCAGAACTTGTTCTGCAGCCGCGTCAGATCGGTCTGGTCAAAGGCCGGGCAGTCCAGCAGGCGCTGGTACTGCACGGGCACCAGCATCGTGTGGGTGGCGCGCTCTGCCTGGGCCAGCTGCAGGTACTGGGCCGCGTCGAACTTGCGCATCATCACCAGGGTGCCGCCCAGGGCCAACGTGGGCAGGACTGCCACCAACGTGGTGTTGGAGTACAGCGGCGTCGCGCACAGCGATACCGCATCGGGCCCATAGCCGTTGGTGACGGCGCGGATCACATGCGACCAGCGCATGCCCCAGCTTTGCACAATGCCCTTGGGTACACCGGTGGTGCCCGACGAGTAGATCAGGTTGAAAGGCCACTGCGGCGTGGGCTGCACCGGCTGGGGCGCCTGGCTGGCGGGCACCTGGGCCAGCCAGTCGCTCCAGGGCGTGCCCGCCTGCGCGGCGTCGTCCAGCGCGATGCAGGGACGCTCTGCGGTGCTGGCCAGCGGCCACTGAGCGGCGACCTCGGCATCGCGCAGCAGCAGCTTGGCCTCGGCATTGTCCAGCATGGCGCTCAGGTGCTCGGCGGTGGCCGAGGGCGCCAGCGGTGCGACCACGACACCGGCTTGCAGCGCGCCCAGGTAGGCCAGCACATAGGGCACCGAGGTGCTGGCGCAGATGGCCACCACATCACCGGCCTGCAGGCCTTGCTGCTGCAGCGCGCAGGCCACCTGGCGCATGCCCTGCGCGAGCTGGGTGTAGTTCAGGCGCGTGTCACCCAGCACCAGCGCGGTGTGGTCGGGGCGTTCCTGGGCCTGGGCCAGGACCAGAGCGGGGATGGAGCCAAAGGGCTGGGCGAGTTGGAAGGAGGAAGTGTCAGACATACCAGGGATGCAAACGAAAGGAATCAGTCGAGAGACAGGTTGGCGGCGCGGACGATCTCGGCCCAGCGCTTGCGCTCCTGCGCGATGAAGGCGTCGTGCTCGGCCGCCGTCTCGCCGCCGGGCACACCACCCAGCTCGGCAAAGGTGCGGCGGATGTCGGCGCCTTGCAGCGCCTCATGGGCCACCTGCTGCAGGCGGTTGACGATGGCATCGGGCGTGCCGGCCGGCGCGAGCAGATCGAACCAGGCGGTCACATCCATCGGCACACCGGCCTCGCGCATCGTCGGCACATCAGGCAGCTGGGCCGAGCGCTCGCGGCTGGTGATGGCCAGTGCCCGGAACTTGCCCGACTGGATGTGCGGCATCGAGCTGGGCAGGTTGTCGATCATGAAATCGACCTGCTGGCCCAGCAAGGCCGTGACGGCGGGCGCCGCGCCGCTGTGGGGCACCAGGGTCACATCCAGCCCGCTTTGCTGACGGAACAGCTCGGTGGACATGTGCGGCGACTGGCCCACGCCCGAGGTCGCAGCGGTCAGCGGCTTTTGCTTGCCCAGCGCCACGAGCTGCTGCACGTTCTGGATGGGGGAGCTGGCATGCACGACCAGGATGTTGGGCACCGAGATCACATTGGTGATGCCGCGCAGGTCATGAGGGCCGTAGGCCAGCTTCTTGTAGAGGCTGAAATTGATCGCCACCGGGCCGATGTTGCCCATCAGCAAGGTGTAGCCATCGGGCTTGGCGCGCGCCACATAGGCGGTGCCGATGCCACCGCCGCCGCCGGCCTTGTTCTCGACGATGACGCTGGTCTTGAGCGACTGGCCCATCTTCTGCGCCAGCAGGCGCGCTGCGATGTCGGTGGTGCCGCCAGCAGCGGCGGGCACGACGATGGTGATGGGGCGGGCCGGCCAGTCGGCCGCCCAGGCCAGCAGCGGGGAAAGCAGCAGGGCCGCAAGGGCGCAGCGGCGCGCAAAGCGCATGGTGGTGTCTCCGTATTTTTAGTTAGGAGTTCACCATAGGCAGTCGCGCTGGCAGGCGTGATGGGGTTTGCCTGCACCCGGGCACATTGGGCCTTCGCCGTTGCGAAAGCCATGCTTTGCGTGCGCGGAAGCAGGGCGCAAAAAAGCGGCCACGAGGGCCGCTGACAAAGCGTGGAATCGCGCTGGCTTTATGGGTACAGACCGCGTGCTTCGCGTGCGTGCAGAATGCGGCGGCAGGCGATGATGAAGGTGGCGGTACGCAGCGACACCCGGTTCTCCTGCGCCACTTGCCAGACGGCGGCAAAGGCGTCCTGCATGATGCGCACCAGGCGGGCGTTGATCTCGTCCTCGCTCCAGAAGAAGCTGGAGAAATCCTGCACCCATTCGAAGTAGCTCACCGTCACGCCGCCGGCGTTGGCGATCACGTCGGGCAGCACCAGCACACCCTTGTCATGCAGGATGTCATCGGCTTCGGTGGTGGTCGGGCCGTTGGCGCCCTCGATCACCATCTTGGCCTTGATCTTGCCGGCATTCTTGGCATTGATCTGGCCTTCCAGCGCAGCGGGGATCAGGATGTCGCAGTCGACAGCCCAGAAGTCCTCGTTGGCCATCTTGTCGGCGCCCTTGAAGCCGCCCACACCGCCGGTGTTGGCAACATGGTCGAGCACAGCGGGCACATCCAGGCCCTTGGCATTGAAGATGGTGCCGGTGTGGTCTTGCACCGCCACGACGAGGGCACCGGCTTCGGCAAACAGCTTGCCTGCCGTGCCGCCCACGTTACCAAAACCTTGCACGGCCACCTTGGCGCCTTGCAACGCCAGGCCCGACAGCTTGGCGGCCTCGACGCCCACGGTGAAAACGCCGCGGCCGGTGGCCTCGACACGGCCCAGCGAACCGCCCAGATCGATGGGCTTGCCGGTGACCACACCGGTGGAGGTGGCGCCGGTGTTCATCGAGTAGGTGTCCATCATCCAGGCCATGATCTGGCCGTTGGTGTTCACGTCGGGCGCAGGGATGTCCTTGGACGGGCCAATGAACAGACCGATTTCGCTGGTGTAGCGGCGGGTCAGGCGTTCGAGCTCACCCTTCGACAGGGTCTTGGGGTCGACGCGGATACCACCCTTGGCGCCACCGTAGGGCACGTTCACGGCGGCATTCTTGATCGACATCCAGGCCGACAGGGCCATCACTTCGGACAGGGTCACATCCTGGTGAAAGCGCACGCCGCCCTTGCCGGGGCCACGGCTCAGGTTGTGCTGCACGCGGTAGCCTTCAAAGTGGGCGATCGTGCCGTTGTCCATCTCGATGGGCACATCCACAATCAGCGCGCGCTTGGGGCGCTTGAGCGTCTCGACCCAGCGGGCCAGCGAGCCGAGGTAAGGCGTGACGCGGTCGACCTGCTGCAGGTAGTTGCCCCAGGGGCCCAGGTGCTTGGCGTCGAGGTAGGAAGGCAGCGCGTGTTGCGTTGCGGCGGGAGTGCTGTTGGACGTCATACGATCCATGCGGTTGAAAAGGTCTGCACAGCTTAAATCCGCTCTATAGCCTTTGTCCAAGGCCGGATGATTGGGATGGAATGCTTTTTTTGCATAACCTGGGCCTGGTGCTGCTTACATGTTGCGTATTGCTGCGGCGACAGGGGCAGGTACGGCGGTCCGTTACGCTATGCCGATTGGACTTCTTACACTTTTGGACCTGATCGCCATGCCCTCTGCCGACACCGCCGCACCATTCCAACCCGCAGCCCTGGCCCAGGCGCTGCAGACGGCCACGTCCGCTGGCACTGCCATCGACGCAGCTGCCTGGCCTGCGAGCCTGGCGCCTGCCGACATCATCGCCGTGCACCGCGAGCGCGCCCAGCGCTGGGGCGACAGCGCCCAGGCGCCGCAGTACTGGAAATCCGGCGGCCCCAGCCGCAGCCAGCCGCTGGGCCATGCGCCGCTGCCTCCGCAAGGGGTGCATGGCGGCGGCGCCGATCTTGGCAATACCCCGTTCTTTCTGCGCGGCGTGGAGGCCGAGATTGCGCTGCGGCTGGGCCGGCCGGTCGATGCGGCCCAGGCTGCAGCGCTTGATGAGGCCAGCGCCGCCGAGCTGGTCGATGCGATGGCGCTGAGCATCGAGATCGTTGATTCGCGCTGGCAGCAGCAGCTGCAGGCGCCGGCCGCCCTCAAGGCTGCCGATCTGCTCTGCCATGGCGCGCTGGTGCTGGGGCCCTGGCTGCCGTACCGCCCGGTCGATGGCCGCACGCAGCGCTGCACGGTGCAGATCGGTGTGCAGCCCGCCCAGGCTTTTGAGAACAGCTATGGCCTGCAGGACCCCGCCTGGTTGCTGCCGCAGTGGCTGCGCCATGCGACCGCACACTTTGGCAGCCTGCGCGCCGGCACGGTGGTGACGACCGGCAGCTGGTGCGGCCTGCTGCAGGCCGCGCCCGGCGATGCAGTGTGGGTGCAGTTTGACGGTATAGGCGAGCTGCGGGTGCAGCTGTAATCCGCACGCCAGGCCAGGCCAGAAAGCAGAACGCACACCGTTCGCCATGGGCGAGGGTGTGCGTTGCACAGCAGGTGGCCGGCCGGTGCCGGCGCTCGCTATCCGTTCTGGGCAATGGCCGACGGGTGCTGGGCCAGCGGCGTGACCGAGATCTTCATGTATGGGAACAGCGGCAGTGCCTGCAGCAGGCCATGGAGTTCGTCGTTCGATTCCACATCGAACACGCTGTAGTTCGCATACTCGCCCGCCACGCGCCAGATGTGCTTCCAGCGGCCATCGCGCTGCAGGTCTTGCGAGTAGGCCTTCTCGCGGGCCTTGATCTCTTGGGCCTGCTCTGCGGGCAGGTCATGGGGAATGTTCACATCCATGCGAACCAGGTACAGCATTGTTTACTCCTTGGCGGCGCTGAGCGGGCCTGCCACAGGGCCGGCTGCCGAGCGCCAGTGATCGATCGGTAGTTGTGGCCTCTGAGGTCGGCAACGGGGGCTGAACGCAGGGCCAGCGCGCATTGTCCGCCCAGGTGGATGCCAACAGGGTCTCGTCGGCTAATTGTTGCCTGGGAAACTTTTTCGCGCGCCAGGCGCTACGGGCTGCGGGGCTCCGGCGCGGGGGCAAAGCTCATGAACAGGCCGTAGATGCCCAGTTGTGCCGCAATCTGGGGCAGAAAGCTGAACAGCATGTACAGGGGCAGGGTGACGAGCAGGCTGCATTGCTGGGCCAGCCACGCGAGCGAGGCCGCCTGCAGCGGGATGCTGACGACCAGCATCAGCATGCCCGTCATCGTGGCCGCCACCTTGTGCAGCACCGGGATCGGAAAGATATACAGCACCAGCGCATGCACGGCCGGCAGCAGCCAGAGCATCGCCAGGCCCATGTCCAGGATGTTGTCGGCCAGCAGACGGTTGACGTCGCTGACGGCCAGCGCGGGCAGAAATTCGTACGAGAGCAGACCCACGATGCCCAGCAGTGCGACGATGCGCAGGCCGTAGATCAGCGGCAGGCGTTCACGCGAGAGCGCGAAGGACAGCGCCATCAGCCCCAGCGACAGCAGCGCGCCGCCCCACCACTGCCACAGGCTGGGCGGCGGCACATAGAACTGCGTGCGCACCACGTCCACGGGCACACCCAGCAGTGAGGTGGTTTTGACCTCGACCCCATCGCTGCTGCCCAGGCCCAGATGCGGCCAGGCCCAGGCCAGCACATCGGCCCAGCGGTGCATCAGCAGCGGCGCCGCCCACCACAGCACCAGCCAGAACGCCGTCAGCAGTACCAGCAGCTGCGCGCTGTGCTGCCAGGTCCAGATGTAGCTTCTGAGCCCCCGGTGCTGGCGGGTCATGCGCAACGACATGGTCTGGCCTCTAGAAGTCGAAGAACACCGCAGCGCTGATGCCCTTGCGGTTGTAGTAAGGGTTGCGGTAGAACTGGCCGCCCACCAGGTAGCCCCAGTCCCTGCCCAGCCACTGGCGCCACTGCAGGCTCAGCTCGGTCGACTGGAAGCCCACCTGGTTGCCGGCGCCATTGGCGATGGCGCCGGTGGGCAGGTAGCCCTCCTTGCCGTGGTCGATGCGGGCGGTGAAGTAGTGCTGCTTTTCACGGCCCATGGTCAGCGCCGCAAAACCCCGGAAGCCTTCGACCGAGCCGGGGTTGGACTTGTTGTAGACCACGCCGCCTTCACCGACCCAGTCCTGGGCCGAGTAGTAGGCCACCGACGCGGTGATGCCGGTGTCGCGGTGGATGCCATCGCGGCTGGCCGACTTCATCAGCGCCAGGCCGGTCACCCACTGCTGGCTCTCGGTCCACTTGCGGTAAATGGCGATGTCGCCCCGGTACTTGTTCTGGAAGTCGGCCGAGCCGGAGCTGGCGCCCACCGACACATACCACCAGGGGGTGAGGGTATGCGTCAGCGACAGCGCGCCCACGGTGCCGCGCTGGTCGAAATGGCGTTGGCTGGACAGGTCCCAGTTCAACGTGGTGCCGGGCCGCAGCCCGACATAGCCACGCACGAACTGCTCGTTCCAGTTGCTGTTGCCCCCGGTCAGGCTCGAGAAGCCCATGCCGGCATCGACGCGGCCACGGCGGCCGGGTTCGAAATCAGCCGCTGGCGCATCAGCGGGCAGTGCATCCGCAGGCGGCGCCACGGGCGTGCTGGCCATCGCTGCGGCGGGCGTGGCATCGGCGGTTTGCGCCACAGCCAGGGCAGGCGCCAGCAAGGCGGCGCTCAGCGCCAGCGTAGGGGGGAGGGTGCGTATGTTCATGGTGTTCTTGTGGAGTGTTCAGACAGAGGCGTGCTGCAGATGGCGGCCAATCGCGGCAGCAATCTGTTCGCCGCTGCTGCCATCGCCAAAGGGGTTGTCGACGGTGGTGGGCGGCTGGCCGGGGAGCTGGCCGGTGGCCAGCACATGGCTGGCTGCCTGCAGAATGCGCCCGGCCTCGGTGCCCACCAGCAGGCCGGCGCCGCAGGCGATGACTTCGGGGCGCTCGGTCACTTCGCGCATCACCAGCAGCGGCTTGTGCAGCGACAGGCCCTCTTCCTGGATTCCGCCCGAGTCGGTCAGCAGCAGCTGGGCCGCGTCCATGATCTCGACCATCGGCGCGTAATCGAGCGGAGCGGTCAGGCGCCAGCGGCGCTGCACATCGGCAGGGCAGGCCGCATGGGCGCCGCGCACCACCTGCTGCACCAGCGGGTTCAGGTGCACCGGCCAGATCACTGCCACATCGGGGTGCTGCTCGAGCAGGCGGGCCACCGATTGGGCAATCTCCACCATCGGTTCGCCCCAGTTCTCGCGCCGGTGCGCAGTCACCAGCACCAGCTGGCGCAGGCCACTGTCAATGAACCACTGGTAGTCGGGGTTGGCCACCGGCTGGCCGGCAGCGCGCTGCGTACGCACATGGCGGGCTGCCAGCAGCACGGCGTCCACGACGGTATTGCCGACCACCGAGATCTCGCCCGGCACGTTTTCCTTCTCCAGGTTCTCGCGGGCCTGGCCGGTGGGCGCAAAGTGCCATTGGCTGACGCGGCCGATCAGGCTGCGGTTGATCTCTTCGGGAAAGGGCTCGGCGATGCGGCCCGAGCGCAGCCCCGCCTCCACATGGCCGACGGGGATCTGCAGGTAGGCGGCCGCCAGTGCGCCCATCGCGGCGCTGCTGGTGTCGCCATGCACCAGCGCCACCGCCGGCTGGAGGCTGGCCAGCGTGCTGCCGATCGCGGACATCAGCTCGCTCGACAGCGCCGGCAAGCTGGCGACCTCGCGCTTGAGGCGGATCACCTGCTCGGGCGCGATGCCAAAGAACGCATAGAGCGGCCAAGCCATCTCTTCGTGCTGGCCGGTGTGCAGCACATGGGTGGGGATGCCGCGCTGGCGCAGTGCCAGCACCACCGGTGCCATCTTGATGATCTCGGGCCGGGTGCCCATGATGGCCACGACGGATGAGGGGGAGGAGGGGGGCGAGGAAGTCATGGTTGGCGGCGCAGTTCGAGACGAAGTTCTTGGCCGCCTTGCGCACGCACCAGCCAGCCGTCGTCGGTGGCTTGCACCTGGGCCTGGCCTGCTTGTACTTGCACGGCAGCATATTTTTTTCTGGGCAGTGTCCAGGCCATGCCGGCCAGGGACTGGGGGTGGCGGGCACTGAGCACATCGGCATTACCCTGGGCCTGCAGGGACCACTCTACCTGGTCACGGCGGCTGAGGAAGTCGGCGGCCTCTGTCATCGAGATGAACTGGCACTGCGCGCGGTCCACGCAGGCCTGCATGCTGTCGATATAGGCCTTGACGGCGGGCAGGTAGCCGACCGCGCCAATCGGGTGAAAGTAGCTCAGGCGGATGCTGCGGGTCTGCTCGATGAAACGCGCCACCTGCTGCAGCCATTCGCCAAATTCCTCGGCCGGCATCTTCTGGAACGAGGCCTCCTCCGCCGACGCCACCTGGCCATAGGTCAGCACCGGGAAGGCCCAGGACTGGTGGATCTGGCGCGTGCCCAGCCACTGCCGCGTGGGTGGCATGCCGACGTTGGCCACCGTGTAGAAGGCCTGCACGCCATGCTCGGCCATCCAGTCGTAGGTCCACAGCGGTGTGTTGCCATTGGGGGCCGAGTATTCGTTGGGCTGCTGGCCATGGTTGGCCTTGGTGACGGCGGCATTGTTCAGGTCGAGCAGCGGCATGAAGTCATCGCTGTTGCTGTCCGAGGCCCCGTCGCCGAAATAGTTGTGGATCCAGCCGCCATGGTTGCCGATGGTATGGCCCTGGCTGAGCAGCTTCTGGATCATCTGCTGGGCGTCTTCGTTGTAGTCCAGGTCCATGCCCAGGCCGTCGCCCGGCTTGTTCACATCCGGGCCGGCGGTGAAATGCATCGACTGGTGGCCGTGGTCGAAAATGCCAGCCTCCTGCAGCTCGTGCAGATAGCCGATGGCCTTGCCGTCGTCGTTGTGCCAGTTCAGCACCAGAGCGCCCTTGCCGTCCGGCGCGCTGAGCAGCGCGGGCTGCTGCACCACCTGGTGGGCAAAGTAGGCCAGAAAGCCATGCAGAAAGATGCCGTCGGTGCGTTCGAGCAGGTAGGTCAGCGGCAGGTTGATGAACATCGCCTGGCCCTTGCCCCAGCGGTTGACGCTGGCCACGACATCGCCGTTGCTCGATTGCAGCAGCACCTGCAGGCCGCTGGGACGGTCGGTTTTCAGCACGGTAAAGCGCTGCGAATCCTTGGTGTAGCCCGCGATGAAGCTGGGGAAGGCCGGTTCCTGCTGCGCCAGCTCGGCCGGGTCGATGGCGGTGAGCTTGGCGGCGGCCTTGGCATCGAGGTAGCGCCCGGGCGGTATGCCCAGCAGCTCCATCGTCGATGGCGCCCCACGGATCTCTTCATAGTCCGACAGCTGGTCCTTGAAGGTGTCGTAATCGCCATAGCGCAGGCCCAGCATTTGCGACAGGCGTGAGCTGCCCTTGTTGTAGTAGCCCCGCTCATCGAGCAAGCCGCCATCCTGCACGACCATGGCCTGGCCACCGGCATGCACGACGTCAATCAGGGTCTGCACAGCGGCGTCCGAGATATTGCGATGGAAGGTATCGGGCAGGATCACCGACTGCTGCGCCGCGGGCGCGCCGTAGTGGATGCCACGCATCCATTCGCTGATGGCCAGCGGCCTCAGCAGCACGCCGCGCTCGCGCGCGGCCTGGCGCCAGATGGCGACCTCTGGCGCATCGGGGGCCATGCGGTCGGGGATCAACAGGCTGATGGTGGCGTAATGCTGGCTGGCCCGAAGGCTGCGCGACTGGTGCCAGGCGATGGCGGCGAGCACGCACAGCACGAGCGCGGAGGCAGCCAGCCATTTTTTCCAGCGCAAGAGCTTGTTCATGGTTCAGCCTCAGCGGTTGGCCGCCGCAGCAGGGGCAAAGGGGCACTGCGTACCGATGCCGGCGTGCGACAGCGAGGGGTCGATCATCGCATCCAGCACGGTCCAGCCCAGCGCAGCGGGGAAGGGGCGCAGCGATGCGCGCCAGCAGGCAGCCTGGATCGGGGCGGTCTGGCGCATCTTCCAGGCCACCAGACCCCAGGCATAGTGGTCTTCGCTGCGCGAGAGCCAGGCGTTGCCGTGCTGGGCCAGCCATTGGGCGGTGGCGCGGTCCGATTCGGCGCGCGAGATCAGGCCGGTCTGCCACAGGTAGGCACTGGCCAGGGTATGGGGGTAAAAGCGGGGGCGGTCGTACTCGGGCAAGGCCGGTGTCCAGTCGCTGCCGCTGCGAAAGCGCTGGTGGATGGCGGCCGCCAGCCGCTTGGAGCCGGGGCCGGCCTGCGCGCCTTCGCTCACCCGCAGTGCTTCATAGACCTCGATGTTGTCCATCAGGTAGTACAGCTCGGTGTCGAGCAAGGCCCTGTAGAGCTGGTTCTTGGGGTTGCGCAGACGTGCGAGCAGCTGCTGGCTGCGCGCGATGGCTTGTTCGGCAGCCGGCTGCTGGCTGGGTAGCAGCCATTTTTTCTGCTGTGCCAGGTGCAGCATCTCGATCGTCGTGGCGGCCATGGAATCATCGGCATCGGCACCCATGCAACTGCGCCAGGCCTTGTCCGCTGCAGGGCAAAAGCGGTCAAAGCCGCCGTCCTGGCGCTGGCGCGGCAACAGCCAGGCCAGCCACTGCTGCAGCTCGGCCTGCAGGGGCGCATCCGCCTGCAGCGCGATCGTGAAGCCCTTGTTGACGAAATACGGGTCCACCACCTGGCCGCCCACGGTCGTGTAATAGGCGCCATCGCCGGTGGCAAAGGCGGCCAGCCCCGGCGGCTCGGCCGGCTGGGCCGCGCCTGCGAGCTGCCAGGCCATCGCGGCAGAGGCGATCCAGAGATTGCGTGTTTTCATAGCACCACCTGTCCGGAACGTACCGCCGCAATACTGCCATAAACCCGCACACTGGCGTTGAGCGCAATGGTCCAGGCCGAGACACTGCTGGGACAGTCCTTGTCGCCGACCTGGCTGTCAGGCCCCAGGTGCAGGCGTTTGCCCGCGCACAGCGGGCCTTCGACATAGTTGTTGCCCTTGGTCTGCAGATCGCCATTGACGAACACGGCACCTTGCACGCAGGCACTCTTGGCGAGGACGGCATTGCCATGCACCTTGACGTGGCCGATGACCACGGACATCTCCTCCATCAGCAGGTTGCCGGTGACCACCAGGCCGCCCCGCACGATGGTGCCAACGGGAATGCGCAAGTCACCTTCATGGCGCCGCTGCTGCGTCGTCAGCGGCATGCCGATGCCCAGCTCGGGCAGCGGAAACTGCAGCGAGCGCTTGAGCGGCCAGGTAAACACGCATTCGGCTGCGAGGCGCAGAAAGCGCGCACCGGGGGACAGCACGATATGGCGTTCGGCACTGGTCAGGCGCGCCAGCTGCGCCGGTCCCAGGCAGTGGATGCTTTTGGCATGCAACACGCGCTGCACGACGCTGTTGGCCTGCAGCTCGACGATATCGCTGGAGACGAGGGTGCGCAGCTCGGAGCGAAAGCCGATCACCACCGGCAGTGCGGTCCGGGCCATGAGGCGGCTCTGGCCTCGGGGGACCATCAGGCGCCCCTGGTCATCCCGTTGCCATTGCGCTACGCGCGGCATGGCTTCGAGCAGGTCGAGCTGCCCGGCCATGCGGTGGGCGGCGTAGTCGGTGCGGCCGTCGTCCAGCGGGTCGATCTCCAGCGCATCGGCATCGCTGCGCGAGTACAGCTCTCGCAGTGCCGGCAACAGCGGCAGAAGGAAGACCAGGACGGTCGCGATCAGCCACATGCTGCCAAACAGCAAGGGGTTGGCGGGGGCGGTCATACACGGGCTTCAGGCAGGGCAGCGGTGACGGGGACAGCGGCGTGCGCAGCGGCGTGCGCAGCGGCGGGCGTAGCGGGTGCCTGGCGGTAGCGCACGGTCTTGTCCCATTTGAACTGGCGCTTGAACAGCTTGTCGAGCAGCAGCCCGTCGATCGTGGCCTTCGAGACCGCCACCATGCTGACGACAAAGCCGGTCAGCAGCAGCGGCAGCAGGCGCAGGCGGCGCTGGTGGCCATCGAGGTGCACGGCCGCAGCCACTTCAAAGAAGGCCGCGAAGTTGCCGACGCAGGCAAAACCGGTGGCGATCAGCAGCATCAGCAGCGCAATGTTCACATTCGCACCGATGCCATAGCCCGTCACGGTCAGCACCAGCGCCAGCATCCAGCCCACCAGCAGGATGGGGGACATCAGGAACACGCCCAGCAGTGCCACGCCATCGACCCGCTCCATCCAGCGCAGGCCCTTGCGGGTCAGCATCTCGGTGCCCAGCTTGGTCATGACCTGGTTGTGGCCCTTGGCCCAGCGGCTGATCTGGCGAAAACGCACGGCCCAGCTCTCAGGGACTTCTTCATAGCATTCGGCATAGCCCAGGTAAGCGGTTTGCCAGCCCTTGAGCAGCAGGCGGTAGGTCAGGTCGGTGTCCTCGGCCAGCACCTCCGGTGTCCAGCCGCCCACGTCCTGCAGCGCGCTCAGGCGAATGCCGCCGACCGTGCCGCCGTATTGGGCCACGGCGCCCAGGTTGAAGCGGGCCTGCTGGTCCACCTGGTAGCCGCCGGAGCGCTCCAGATCCAACAGGCGGGTGAGCAGGTTCACACCGGCGTTCTGCGGCACTACGCGGCCCATGACGGCACCGACTTCAGGGTCGAGAAAGGGGGCTACCAGCTGCTTGATGATCTTCTTGCCGGGCAGGTAGTCGGCGTCGAACACGACGATCAGCTCGGACTGGCCCCGGGCCTGGACGATCGCCGTGGCATCGGCCAGTGCAGCGGCCTTGCCGGGCGGGCCCTCCTGGCGGTGAAACAGCTGCAGGCGGCCTGGGTGGCGGTCGGCATAGCCGTCGATGATCTGGCGTGTGCCATCGGTCGAACGGTCATTGACCGGCATGATGGTCAGGCGGTCGCGCGGATAGTCCACATCCAGCAATGCCTCGATGCAGCCGGAGATGACGGCCTCTTCGTTGTGCGCTGCGATAAATACCGTGATGTGCGGCCAATGGGCATGCTCGATGCCGGCATACAGCGGGCGCTGCCGCGCAAACAGGCGGTTGAGCGTGAACGCATAGTGGCGGAAGGTGTAGAGCGCTTCGAGCAATACCACCAGCAGCAGCGCTGCCAGGCACAGACCCAGGCCCCAGGTGGCCCAGCTGACTTGGTAGAGCCTCAACGGCTGCGCATGGGCCCAAACAGGAAAAAGGCCTAGAAACGCTGCGCAGAGGGCAGGTGCCTGAAGGAGGGGTGCGGAGCGCTTGGGCATGGTGATTGATAGAAAAAAATTCTTACGACTTGCGATTCGATTATATCAATCGACAAAACAGTATGAATAGTGTTTCAACAAGTATCCGAGTAAAAAGTAAGTATTTATTAACGTTAAAGGAGATAACTATCAACGCTCTGCCGGATCTTCGTCCTGTCGCAGTTACAAATTGATGCTTGATTTGGAAGTGTTTTTTAACGATTTGACACGGCGGATGATGCGCTGCAGCATCGGATTCTGTGACCGGGTGATGCGCTCAGCAGTGGCAAGAAGCGCACACCGATAGAAAAAATGCGCAGCCATGGAGGCAAGCGCGCCCCATGCAGGCGGGCGGGGCCGGGACCACAGAAGCGGGCGGGGGAAGGAGGGTCAGCGCGCAACGGGACAGCGCCCGCGCGTGGGCGGGCGCGTGGCGCTGGCTAAGAGAGGTGGGAGGCGGGGATAGGAGCGCCGCGCAGCGGCGGCGCGGCGCTCAGCAGGCGCTGCGGGTGACCAGGCCGCCCGGGCCAGGCCTGGCGCGCCTGCGAAATGGCTCAGTGCTGTCCGAAGCGGGCCATATAGGCCTGGGGCTCACCGGTCTTGAAGGCGTTGGCAAACTCCTGCACGCTGTCGTCGATCGCCTGGTCGATCGATTGCTGCTCCCAGGCACGCAGCATGCGCTTTTGCTGGCGCAGGGCCTGCGGGCCGTAGCTGGCCAGCTTGTTGGCCATGTGTTCCACTTCGCCGTCCAGCCGCGCGGGCGGCACCACCTGGTCGAGCATCCCCCACTGGAGTGCCTGCGCGGCATCGATGTTGTCGCCGGTCAGCAGCAGCCACTGCGTGCGGGCTGCGCCAATCAGCCGGGGCAGCAGCGCGGCATGGATCACCGAGGGGATGCCCACCTGGACCTCGGGCATGCCGCATTGCACGCGGTTGCTGGCAATGCGGATATCGCAGGCACAGGCCAGCTCCAGCCCGCCACCCAGGGTCCAGCCCGGCAGGCGCGCAATCACCGGTGTGGGGAACTGGCGCGCCCCTTCGCAGACGCGGCGCAGCCGGGTGATGAAGGCGGCGGCATTGTCGGGCGTGAGCGCCCGCATCTCCTTGATATCCGCACCTGCGACAAAGGCCTTGTCGCCTGTGCCGCGCAGCACAAGCACGCGGATGCGGCTGTCCTGCGCCAAGGTATCGAGTGCCTGGGCCAGGTCTTCCAGTACCGGTGACGACAGGATGTTGAGGCTGCCGGCGTTGCGGAAAGTCAGGGTCGCCACGCCGTTGTCTTGCAGGCTGGCGTGGGCATGGTGCAGGTCGGTCAAAAGCATGCAGCCATTGTGAAGATGCATCGCCAGCGGGCCGGTCCCCATCGAGACAAAACGCAAATCAGCCGCATGAAACAACCATGAAGCGCTATGATTTTAAAAGGGAATTTACATATTGAAACTATTACATGTACACATCACATGTAATGGCTGTTATCGTGGCCCCATGGACCAAAAAACATCTGCCCACTACCAGCGCTTGCACCGCCAACGGCTGCGGGAGCAAGGGTTGGTGAAGAAAGAAGTCTGGGTACTTCCAGAGTACAGCGCGGTCCTGCATCTGCTCGAAAAGCAGATGCGCCAGCCCCAGGCGCAACCGGGTTCATGGACCATCCACCAACAGGAGGGGAGTATGGAAAGCAGCAAGCACCACTACCGCAGCATTCAGGCACTGGCCGAAGAGTTGGGTGCATCGGCGCTGGCCCGGGAGGGCAAGTTGCAGATTGAGCTACTGGAAGGGGCCGAGACCAGCGTGCTGGTCACCTTGTCCGATTTTGGCGACCTGCCGGTGCATGTGGCCCTGTCGGGCGAGCAGCTGGTGGTCGAGGCCTTTCTGTGGCCCGCCAACCAGGTGCGCGATGGCGCGGGCCTCAATGCCCAAATCCTGCGGCTGCAAAAGCTGTTCCCGTTCACGACGATGGCGCTGGAGCCACTGGCGCGGGGCGGCGAGGGCTATGTGATGTTTGCCGCGATGCGCGCCAACAGCAGCACGGACGACATCCTCGCCGAGATCCTGATCCTGGCCGACAGCGTGATCCAGGCCACCGAGGCGCTGGCCCCCTATCTGACCTTGGCGCAGGTCTGAGCGCAGCCTGTCCCCGACCCCACAGTACAAGGAGAGCATCATGACCGTATGGAACAAGCTGGTGACTGCGCTGCGCGGCGCCGCGCACGAGGCGGGTGAAGCCGTCACTGACAGCCAGGCGCTGCGCATCCTGGACCAGGAGATCCGCGATGCCGACAACGACCTGAACAGCTCCAAGGAAGCGCTGGCCGAGATCATGGCCAAGCAAAAGCTGTCTGCCGGCAAGCTGCAGACCACCCAGGCGAAGATTGCCGAATACGAAGGCTATGCGCTCAAGGCGCTGGAAACCCAGGACGAGGCCCTGGCGCTAGAGGTTGCCGGCAAGGTGGCGCTGCTCGAAACCCAGCGCGATGAGGAAGAGGCCCAGCTGGGCGCCTTCACCCAGAGCGTGGAGCAGCTGCGCTCGGCCATCCAGACGGCGCAGTCCAACATCAAGCGCCTCAAGCAGCAGGCGGACACCGTCAAGGCCACCGAGAGCGTGCAACGCGCCCAGGCGACGGTGGCGGGCCGCTACACCGGCTCGCAGTCGCGGGTGCAGACGGCGCTTGATTCGCTCGAACGCATCAAGCAAAAGCAGGCCGAGCGCGGCGCCCGCATGGAGAGCGCAGCCGAGCTGGCGCAAAGCAGCAGCGAGGACGCGCTCGATGCCAAGCTGCGCGCCGCAGGCATCACCGCCACCGCCGGCAATGCGCAGTCGGTGCTCGAGCGCCTCAAGGCGCAACGCGCCGGCTCCAAGGAAGGTTGATACCGCCCGGGGCCATGGCTGGCCCGACCAGACACACAACAAGTGAGGAGCCGGCGCTTCGGCCGCTACCGCACACCTAGAAGAGGGACTGCCATGTCGACATTTCTGCACTATGCGCTGGGCTTTCCGACCTTCATCTTCGGCGCATTGCTGCTGTGCATGCTGCTGTACTGGCTGATCGCCCTGGTCGGCCTGGTGGAGACCGATTCGCTGGACCAATGGCTGCTGTTTGACGGCAGCGACCATGCCCATGGCGTGGAGCATTCGGTCAGCGCGCTGGCCGGCCTGCTGCTCAAGGTGGGTCTGGGCGGCATTCCGGCCACCGTGATCCTGACGGTGTTGCTGCTGCTGTCCTGGCTGGCCTCTTATGTGCTGTGCCACCTGGTGCCCATGCCCGAGGGCTGGGCGCTGCTCAACCTGCTTATCGGCAGCGCGCTGGCAGTGTCTGCGCTGGTGCTGGGCTTTGCCGCCACCGTGGTGGTGCTGCAGCCGCTGCGCGGCCTGGTGGCGCGCATTGCGCCGCCCGAGACCCCCCAGGTGCTGCTGGGCCGCACGGGCCTGGTGCGCAGCGGGGTGGTCAACGCCACGCAAGGCTATGGCAGCGTCGATGACGGCGGCGGCGGGCTCAATGTGCAGATGCGCTCGCCAGAGCGCGACCTGCCGCGCGGCACCGAGATCGTGCTGATCGAGCACTTGCCCGAGCACAACGCCTGGCGCGTGGTCAGCAAGGCCGAGTTCGACGGCAGCGAGATACCGGGCCTGCTGCCACCGGTTTGATGGAAGCGGCTCGCCCGCGCCAGCGCGGCGGCCCGCATTCGCAATTTTTCAAAGACTGATATTGATAGGGAGATCCGCATGAATTGGGGAAATATGGAGTGGTACATCGTTGCCGGGGTGCTGATCGGCTCGGTCTTCATCGTCATCCTGGGCCTGTTTGCACTGGTCAAGGCCTTCTACATCAAGGTGCCCCAGGGCACGGCCTTGATCATCAACGACACCACCTCGCAGCCCAAGGTGAAGTTCACCGGCGGCATGGTGCTGCCGGTGATCCACAAGAAGGAGTTCATGCGCATCTCGCTGATCACCTTGGAGATTGACCGCCGGGGCAAGGAAGGCCTGATCTGCCGCGACAACATGCGCGCCGACATCACCGTCGCGTTCTACCTGCGCGTCAACGAGACCGCTGCCGACGTGCTCAAGGTGGCCAAGGCCATCGGCGTGGACCGCGCCTCGGAAAAGGGTGCTGTCAACGAGTTGTTCAATGCCAAGTTCTCCGAGGCCTTGAAGACCGTGGGCAAGCAGATCGACTTTGTGAAACTGTTCGAGAACCGCCAGGATTTCCGCGACCAGATCATCCATGTGATCGGCAACGACCTCAACGGCTATGTGCTCGAAGACGTGGCCATCGACTACCTGGAGCAGACCTCCAAGGCCTCGCTGGACCCGAACAACATCCTGGACGCCGAAGGTATCCGCAAGATCACCGAGCTGACGGCCAACCAGAACATCGTCACCAACGAGCTCGAGCGCAATGCCGAGCTGGCCGTGACCAAGAAGAACGTCGAGACCAAGGAAGCGATGCTGGCGCTGGAGCGCCAGCAGGCCGATGCCGAAGCGCGCCAGAAGCGCGAGATCGCGACCATCCAGGCGCGCGAACAGGCCGAGACCCAGAAGGTGCAGGAAGAGGAGCGCCTCAAGGCCGAGCAGGCCCGCATTCAGACGCAGGAGCAGCTCGACATCCGCGAAGAAAACCGCCAGCGCGAAGTGGCGGTGGCGCAGCAGAACCGCGAGCGTGCGGTGGTCATCGAGATCGAAAAGGTCACCCGTGCCAAGGACCTGGAAGTGGTCTCGCGCCAGCGCGAGGTGGAGCTGCAGCGCATCGAGAAGGAAAAGGCCATCGAAGTCGAGAAGGCCAACATCGCCAACGTCATCCGCGAGCGTGTGGTGGTCGAAAAGGGCGTGGCCCAGGAGGAGGAACGCATCAAGGAAGTGCGCGTGGTGTCCGAAGCCGAGCGCATGAAGCAGGTCACCGTGCTGACCGCCCAGGCCCAGGCCGAAGAGGACCTGGTGCGCCAGGTCAAGAAGGCCGAGGCGGATGAAACCGCGTCGCGCCACAAGGCCGTCGAGGTGACCACCCTGGCCCAGGCCGAGCTGGAGGCCGCCGGCAAGACGGCAGAAGCCAAGAAGAAGATGGCCGAGGCCATCGAGGTCGAGCGCGCAGCGCCCGGCCTGGCCGATGCCAAGGTGCGCGAAGTGACGGCCGCAGCGATCGAGCGCGAAGGCCTGGTGCAAGCCAAGATCATTGCGGAAAAGCTCATCGCCCAGGCCAAGGGCGAAGAGGAAAAGGGCTTGGCCGAAGTGCGCGTGATCGAGGCCCAGGCCGATGCTAACGAGAAGCTGGGCCTGGCCGATGCCAAGGTGCTCGAAGAGCGCCTGATGGCGCAGGCCCGTGGTGAGGCCCAGGTGGGCAACACCAAGGCCGTGGTGACCCGCGATGTCGGCCAGTCCGAAGCCGATGTGCTGCGCGACAAGCTGTTCGCCGAGGCCAAGGGTTTGACCGAGAAGTTCGGCGCGCTGGCCTCGCTGTCCGACCAGGCCCGCTCGCACGAAGAGTTCCGCATGCAGCTGGAGAAGAACTTCGAGCAGGCGCTGGCCGCCATCGAGGCGAACAAGACGGTGGCGCAGGAGCAGGCCGAGGTGCTGTCGGCCGCGCTGTCCAAGGCCAATATCGACATCGTCGGCGGCGGTGGCGACTTCTTCAACAACTTTGCCAAGGCGCTGTCGGTCGGCAAGGCGGTCGAGGGTGTCTCGGCCAAGAGCCCGATCGTGCAGGAGCTGCTGCAGAAGTTCATTGGCGGCAAGGGCCTGCCCAGCGATGCGCTGAGCAACCTGCTGGGCGGTGGCCAGGACAAGAAGAGCCTGCCCCCTTCGGCGGCCGAGTCCTGAACCCTGACCAGGCCAAGCCGGGCCGGGCCATGCCGGGCCAGGCGCCCTGCCTGGTCTGGCCTGACCTTGGGCCGGCCCGATCCTTTTGGGCGCCCAGCCCTCTTGCAACGCAGGCACCAGTCCGCGCGCTGGCCTGCCGTGCCCCACCGCATTCTCTGCCGCTCTAGCCATGTCCACTACCCCATCCAACGACTCCCCAGACCGCTCTGCCGTTGACGACGCCGTCGCCAGTGGCGGCTCCTATGAAGTGCTGGCCAAGCGGCTCGATGCCCAGGGCCAGGCGCTGGAGACGCTGGCGCGTGAACTCAATGAAGCACGGCTGGAGGAGTTTGGCCGCAGCCAGATGGAGGTCATCGCCCGCATGCGGGTGCGCACCGAAAACAACTGCCTGGGCCGCGACATCGCCCAGGTCGGCGGTTATCTGCTGTTTGGCTACAACGTCTTCATGGGCCTCAAGCAGGAGACACGCATCGACGATGTGTTCGCGCTCTACCGCCTGCACGAGGGCGAGCAGGGCTACGAAGTCACACCGGTGGACACCAAGGACAGCTTTCTGGGCATCCAGAGCTTTGTCCAGGATTTCCAGGAGCTCTACGCCTACTACAAGCACACCAAGCTGATGCAGCTGGCGGTGCGCGATGGCAAGCTGCTGGCCAGCTTCCAGATCGGCGAGCGCCTGGGCGATGTGCGGGTGTTCCGCTGGTCGGTCTCGCCCGATGGCCAGCAGATCCGCTACATCGACAACCGGGGCGAGCGTGACATCGAGCTGCCGGCACCCCATGATTTCGAATGGCAGCGCGCCGGCCGCGAGCACCTGGTACAGGGCCGCCACCCGCACATCAACATCCTCGACAAGGTGTTTGTCGAGACGCTCGATGGCGACCTGACGATCAAGGTCGAGAACAACACCAACGACGGCCTGGGCATCTACCGCGAGCCGGTGCAGGAGAAGAACCAGTCGCTCGACGACGCCGTGTTTGAATACGCGGCCGTCGGCAGCCTGATCCTGCTCAAGATCCTGCCCTACCGCGAGGACCAGTGGCGCTATCTGGTCTACAACACCTTGTCGCGCCAAGTGCTGCGCATCGATGCGATTGGCGCAGCCTGCATTCAGTTGCCGCAGGACCACGGCATCATCTTCCCCGGCGGCTACTACCTGCAAAACGGCGAGCACCGCGCCTTCGAGCAGAACATGCAGGGCATGCGCTACCGCCGCAGCATCCGCTCGCCCAATGGCGAGGACGTGCTCTATGTGTTCTACGAGCCCGAGAGCGGGCGCATGGCACTGTTCAAGTACAACCTGATCGAGCGGGCGCTGCAGCCGCCGATCATCGGCCACGGCTATGCGCGCATGGACGATGGCCGCATCGTCATCTTTGCTGCCGAGAGCAATGAGGCTTCGCGCGTGCACCCGATGCAGCTGTGGCGCACGCCCTTCGCATCGGACGACTATGCCGCGCGCCAGCCGCAAAAGGACAGCGCGCTGGGCCGCATCGGCAATGCCGAGCTGGTCAGTGGCATCTCTGACCTGTACAGCGTGCGCAAGGAGATCGCCGCCACCGAGGTATCGCTGCCGCGCTACGAGCGCCTGATCGACACCGCGCGCCGCCTGTTCGAGCGCTACCACTGGCTCAGCGGCCCGGGCATGCAGGCGCTGCATGAGAACCTGCTGGGCATCGTCGCCACCGGCGATGCGGTGCTGGACGAGTACGAGAAAGTCGAGAGCATCCGCCAGGCCTCGGCCAAGGCGATGAGTGAGGTCAGCAGCCGCCATGTGCAGCTGCTCAAGCAGATACGCCTGTCCGATGGCGACAGCATCGACGACTATGTAGGCGCGCTGACCGATCTGGCCGCATTGCGCGGCCAGTTGCTGGCCACGCGCGAGCTGCGTTATGTCGATGCCGCAGCGATCGAGGCCATGGTGCAGACGGCTGACGAGGCCCAGGCTGAGGTCTCGCAGCGCACGGCGGGCTTCATTGCCACCGATGCTGCGATGCAGCCCTATGTGGAGCAACTGCAGGCACTGGACCAGCAGGCCCAGGCGGCCACCACCGTGGTGCAGCTGGCCGAGCCGCTGGCGCAGATGGCCCAGATGTCGGCCGCGCTCGACCTGCTGTCCGAGCTGATGGGCAGCCTCAAGATCGACGATGCCACCCAGCGCACGGCGGTGGTGGACCGCATCTCGTCCATCTACGCCCGCCTCAACCAGGTGCGGGCCCGGGCCGAGCAGCGCAAGTCCGGCCTGGGCAGCGCCGAGAACCTGGCGCAGTTTGCCGCGCAGCTGGCGCTGTTCTCGCAGAGCATTGTCAGCGGGCTGAACCTGGCCCAGACCCCCGAGAAATGCGATGAGCAGCTGGCGCGCTTGCTGGTGCAGCTCGAAGACATCGAGGGCCAGTTTGGCGAGCATGCGCAGTTTCTCTCGGACATCATCGCCAAGCGCGAAGAGGTGCTGGAGACCTTTGAGGCGCGCAAGCAGTCCCTGCAGGACGAGCGCCAGCGCCGCGCGCAAGGCGTGCTCGACGCCGCGCTGCGCATTGTGCAGGGCCTGCCCAAGCGCACCGAGAAGATCGCCAGCCCCGAAGCGCTGCACGCATTCTTCGCAGGCGACCCGCTCATCGCCAAGCTCAAGGAGCTGGCCCAGCGCCTGCGTGGAGAGCTGCAGGACCCCGTCAAGGCCGATGACATCGACAGCCGCATCAAGTCGCTGCGCGACCAGGCCTTCCGCGCGCTGCAGGACCGCAATGATCTGTACGAGGGCGATGGCAAGCTGATCCGCCTGGGCCGCCACCGCTTCTCGGTCGGCAACCAGGATCTGGACCTGACCTTGCTGCCCCGCGATGGCCAGCTTTACCTGCACCTGGTGGGCACCGAATACTTCGAGCCCGTGGACAACCCCGAGCTGGCGGGCCTGCAGGCCTACTGGGATGCCTCGTCGCCCGCCGAATCGGCCGAGATGTACCGGGGGGAGTACCTGGCGCTGGAGGTGGTGCAGGCCGTGCGAGCCGGCCGCGAGGGCTGGAGCGAGGACCGCCTGCGCCAGCTCTTGCCCGATGCCGGGGCGCTGACCCAGGCGATTCGGGAGTTTTCTGCGCCGCGCTACCGCGACGGCTATGAGCGCGGCATCCACGACCATGATGCGGCGCTGATCCTGCAGGCGCTGGTGCCGCTGGCCGATGGCGCCGGTGTGCTGCGCCATGCGCCGCAGGCACGCAGCCTGGCGCTGCTGTTCTGGAGCCAGCAAGCCCATATCCAGCAGCCGCAGCTGGCCAGCAGCATTGCGCGCTGGCCGGAGCGCGCGCAGCAGGCCCTGGCGATGCAGCAACTGCTGGGCAGCGAGGCCGAGCGCCTGGCGCTGCAGACCGACATCATGGCCCAGCTGCGCGCCTTTGCGCAGGACCAGGGGCTGCTCGATGCGCTGCTGCGCTCCGACCCGGCCAGCCCGTTGCTGGCAGCGGCTGCGCCCGATGAGGGCGAGTGGGACAGCGAGGCCGACAACCTGCTGCGTGCCGCCGCCGATTACCTGCAGGCCGAGCTGGCGCACAAGGCGCTGCGCCTCCATTTCTCGGGTGCCAGCCAGGCGGTGGTGGCTGCCTTGCAGCAGGCGCTCAAGGCCGGCCCCAAGGAAGGGCTGCACTGGGCCGATCTGCAGCGCTACTGGGCGGGCAGCGAGGCCGGCCAGGCCAGCCGTGAGCGCGGCGCCGCACCGCTGGCCCAGCGCTGGCGCAGCGCGCTGCACTGGCTGCAGACGGTGGCCGAGGCTGCGCCGCCGGCCGAGCGCGCCGCCTGGCTGCCGTACTGCAGCGAGGCCGCCGCCTGGCTGGTCTGCCAAAGCGAGCTGCCGCACCAGGTCAGCCATGCCGATCTGCGCTGCGAAGTGCCGGGCCTGCTGGGGCAGCACGGCCGGGTGGAGGGCGGCCGCATGCACATCCAGCTTGACGAACTGACCACGCGCGCGGCGCGCCACTACCGCCGCTATGTGCCGCAGTGGGAGCGCTACCAGGCGCTGCGCCAGCAGCTGCTGGGCGACTACCGGGCGCGCTTCCGGCTGGAGGAATTCAAGGCCCGGCCGCTGTCGTCCTTTGTGCGCAACCGGCTGATCAACGAGATCTACCTGCCGGTGATCGGCGACAACCTGGCCAAGCAGATCGGCGTGGTGGGCGAGAACAAGCGCACCGACCAGATGGGCCTGCTGATGATGATCTCGCCGCCCGGCTACGGCAAGACCACGTTGATGGAGTACGTGGCCAACCGCCTGGGGCTGATCTTCATGAAGATCAACGGCCCGGCGCTGGGCCATTCGGTGCGCTCGCTTGACCCGGCGCAGGCGCCCGACGCGACGGCGGCCAAGGAGCTGGAAAAGCTCAACCTGGCGCTGGAGATGGCCAACAACGTG
The DNA here is from genome assembly GCF_041730275.1 of Comamonas sp. SY3. Classification (NCBI taxonomy): domain Bacteria; kingdom Pseudomonadati; phylum Pseudomonadota; class Betaproteobacteria; order Burkholderiales; family Comamonadaceae; genus Comamonas; species Comamonas sp. SY3. Next base: position 133,745 of record NZ_JBGTYN010000004.1, read on the forward strand.
ATGCTGTACATCGACGACATCCAGCATACGCACCCCGAGTTTCTGCAGAAGTTCATCTCGCTGTCCGATGGCACGCGCCGCATCGAAGGCGTGTGGCGGGGTCAGACCAAGACCCATGACATGCGCGGCAAACGCTTTTGCGTGGTCATGTCCGGCAACCCCTATACCGAGTCGGGGGAGGTCTTCAAGATCCCGGACATGCTGGCCAACCGCGCCGATATCTACAACCTGGGCGATGTGCTGGGCGGCATGGACGAGGTCTTCAAGCTCAGCTATATCGAAAACAGCATGACCTCGAACGCGGTGCTGGCGCCGATGGCCACGCGCAGCCTGCAGGACCTGTACCTGCTGCTCGACCGGGTGCAGGGCAAGGAGGTCTCGGCCAATGCGCTGTCGCACGACTACGCCGCCGCCGAGCTGCGCGAGATGGAGGCCGTGCTCCAGCGCATGCTGCAGGTGCGCGAGCTGGTGTTCAAGGTCAACCAGCAGTACATCCACAGCGCTGCGCAGGACGACAACTACCGCACCGAGCCACCGTTCAAGCTGCAGGGCAGCTACCGCAACATGAACAAGCTGGCCGAGAAGATCACCCCGGTGATGAACGATGCCGAGATGGCGCAGATGCTGAGCGACCATTACCAGGGCGAGGCGCAGATGCTGACCGGCGGCGCCGAGGAAAACCTGCTCAAGCTCGCCGAGCTGCGCGGCAGCGCCGATGCGCAGGCCCAGGCGCGCTGGGCCGAGATCAAGGCCCAGTTCCAGCGCCAGCAGGCCGCCGGCGGTGCCAATGCCGATGCCGCCACCCGGGTGACGACCCAGCTGGTCGACCTGGTGGCCGCCACCCGCGCGATGGCCGATGCCCAGCAGGCCCGGCACAGCGGCGCCAGCGCGGCGCAAGCGGAGCTGCAGCACATGCTGGCGCAGTGGGGCCAGGCGCAAACGGCGGTGCGCCAGTCGCTCGATGGCATCCGCCAGGCGGTGCTGGACAGTGCACCGCCGCAACAGCCGGCCCGCCAGGCCCACCCACAGCCGCTGGATCTGGCGGTGCAGCAGCTCGGCCAGCTGGTGCTGCAGTCCTTGCAGCCCGTCGTCGAGCACCTGGACCAGAGCCGGCGCCAGCAGCTGGGCCTGCACCGGGTGCTGCTGCAGGTCGCTGCGCGCCTGCAGGAGCAGATCGACCAGCAGCGCGCTGGCCGCCTGCCGGTGCAGCCCACCTTGCAGGCCGACGACATCGACAAGGCTTTTGACCGGATGCAGGACCCGCGCCCGCCGGCTTGAAAGCTTTGTTATCAGGTGCAAGCAGCGCCTTTGTCCTAGCCATGGGGCAGGGCGCATACCGATACACTGTGCCGATGCAAGCCTCCCCCCTTTCTTTCTCTGCCCGCCAGGGCCTGCCACGCTGGTGGTTGCCGGCCCTGTGGCTGGTGCTGTGCGCCTGCCTGCTGCCGTGGGTGCCGGGGGCGTCGGCGCAGTCACTGACGTCGCTGGCGGGCTTGGGGAGCAGCTCGTCCAGCAGCAGCGGCAGCGACGAGGAGCGCGCCATCCAGGCGCAGCGCGAGGCCACCACGACGGCCGAGCAGGAGGCCGATGCGCTTGCGCAATCGCTTGAGCGCCTGCGCAGCCGGGTCCAGACGCCGGCCGCAGCGCCCCCTGCGCCGCTGAGCGACCTGGAGCTGGGTCAGATTCAGGCCCGCTGGGAAGAGCGTGTGCCTGCCAATGCCAGCCAGGAAGTGCTGGAGAAGCTGCTGACCGACGAGCGCGAGGCGATCGCCGCGCTCAAGTCCGGCATCGAGAAATCGGCGGCCGAACAGGCGAACCTGGTGGCTCAGCCTGGCAATGGCCGAACGGACCTGGCCACGTTGCAGCAACGGGTGCAGGAAACGGCCACGCCGCTAGCGGCCGAGCCGGGCGAATCGAGCGCGCTGACCCAGGCGCGCCAGCTGCGCCGCAGTGCTGAGAACCGCCGCGCCAGGCAGGAGCTGGCGCTGCGCCAGGAAGAACAATCGACGATCGAGACACGCCAGCGCCAGCTCGATGTACAGCTGCAGACCCAGCGCCGCGAGTTGCTGGAGCGCACGCCGCGCGTGGCCTGGCTGAACCAGCGCATTGCCGAGCGCGCGCGCCAGCAGCTGGAGCAGCAGGTGCAGCAAACGCAGGCGGCCGAACACGATGCGGCCGAGGCGCCCGCTTCCGTGCGGGAACTGGCACGGCAAAACAGTGCGCTGGCCGAGCAAATCCTCGCGCACAACAACCGCCTGGTGCAGGAGCGCCAGGACCTGGCCAGCGATGAGTACCGCCAGAGCCAGCTGGCCTCTGCGCTGCGCGACACGCAGGCGCGCCTGCGCCTGGGCGGCAGTGCATCGGTGGGCCAGTGGCTGTGGAAGCAGCGGGTGGCGCTTCCGACGGCCAACACCATCCAGGCGCGGCGCAAGGCCACCTTGCGGCAGTTGGCCGAGCTGCGGCTGGCGCTGTTCAACGCCAGCGAGCGGCGCTTCAACCTCAATGGCACGGCCAACGTGGGCGGGGGCGGCGACACGGGCATGACCACGCGCAGCGGCACCCAAAGCACCGCGCTGTGGTCCAAGCAGGCGGCGCTGATCGACCAGCTCCAGCCGCTGCTGCTGCGGCGCATCGCCGTGCTGGAGCAGACCGATGCTGCGCTGCAGTCGACGCTCAAGAGCGGCAGCGCGCTGCGCCAGGTGATGGACAAGGAGTTGCTGTGGTTCCCCAGCCATCTGGCCATGGGCCGTGCCTGGCTGGACGAGTGGCGCTCGGTGCTGCGCAGCCCGGACGGCGCGGGCCTGGAGCAGGGCGCCAGCGCATCGCCGTGGAACACTGCCCGGGTGCTGGGCGACAGCATGCTGCGCAATATCTGGACCTATGCCGGCATCTTCGCCGGCGTGCTGCTGCTGCTGGGACTGCGCCGCTATGCGTTGCAGAAGCTGCAGGCCATCGCGCTGCGGGTGGACAACTTCTCGCAGGACCACTTTGGCCTGACCTTGATGGCGCTGGGCTGGAGCCTGCTGTATGCGCTGCCCTGGAGTTTTGCGACCGCCGCGCTGGGCACCCTGCTGCAATCGGCGGCGGCGCCGGTGGCGCTGGAGCCGCTGGGCCAGGCGCTGGAGCAGCTGAGCGCCTTTGTGTTTGTCGTGACCTTGCTGAACGTGCTGTTCCGCCCCTGCGGCCTCGCGGTGGCGCACTTTGGCTGGCCGCGCGAGCGCGTGCAGGTGCTGCGCCAGATGGTGCTGCGCGCCACCTGGCTGATTGTGCCCATCGATCTGCTGGGCGGTCTGGCTTTTTTCAGCCACGACGACACGGCCATCAGCACCTGGGGCCGCATGTGCCTGCTGGTGCTGACCCTGGGCCTGGCCTGGATGGCCTTCCGCTACCTGCGCCAAAGCCTGCTCAAGCAGCGCCCGGGGCTGCGTTGGAGCCAGGTGGTGAGCGTGGCGGTGATGCTGGTGCTGGCCGTCACCCTGGCCGGCATCGGGCTGGGCTATGTCTACACCGCCACCGAAGTGATCCAGGCGCTGCTGAGCAGCTTTGTGTTCCTGGCGGCAGCGGAGGTGCTGGTCAGCCTGCTGCGGCGCTGGCTGCTGCTGGGCGAGCGCCGGCTGGCGCTCAACCGCCTGCGTGCGGCTGCGCTGCAGCGCCAGGCGGCCAATGCGGCAGCAGTGGCCGATGCCGCCACAGGCACCCCCGCCACCGCCAACAGCAATGCCACCGATGAGCAAAGCCAGATGGCGCTGGTGACGGTGAGCACGCAGGCGCACCGCCTGCTGGGCCTGCTCCAGCGGGTGCTGGTGGCGCTGAGCCTGGTCTATGCCTGGTCGCCGGTGCTGCCGGCGCTGCTGCGCTTTGAGGGTGTGGTGCTTTGGTACACCACCAATACCGAGGCCAGCGGCATCGCCCGCCCCGCACCGGTGAGCCTGATGGATCTGCTGATCGGCGCGCTGATTCTGCTGATGACCTTCAGCCTGACGCGCAACCTGCCGGGCCTGGTCGAGGTGGTGTTCTCCAGCACGCGCCGGGTCAGCAGCTCGGACCGCTACACGATGGCGACCCTTGCGCGCTACGGCATCACCATTGCCGGCACCGTGAGTGCGCTGTCGTTGCTGGGGCTGCGCTGGAGCCAGCTGCAGTGGATGGCTGCCGCACTGACCGTGGGTCTGGGTTTTGGTCTGCAGGAGATCTTTGCGAACTTCGTCTCGGGGCTGATCCTGCTGGTCGAGCGGCCCTTCCGGGTCGGCGATGTGATCACCATCAACCAGCACACCGGCACCGTCACGCGCATCCGCACCCGTGCGACCACGGTGCTCGATTTCGACAACCAGGAAATCGTCATCCCGAACAAGACCTTCATCACCGGCCAGGTGACCAACTGGACCTTGAGCGACGATGTGACCCGTCTGATCATCGATGTGTCCGTGGCCCATGGCAGCGACCCGGCCGAGGTGCAGCGCATGCTGCTGGCGATTGCGGCCGAGCACCCCAAGGTGCTGCGCGAGCCCGAGGCCAACTGCTGGTTCATGGCGCTCGAAGGCCAGGGCCAGAAGTTCGAGCTGCGCGTCTACGTGGGCGCGGTGGACGACCGCCTGCCGGTGCGCAACGACCTCAACCGCAGCATCAATGCCCGCCTGAAGGCGGCCGGCATTGCAGTGGCCTTCCCGCAGATGGACATCCATGTGCGCGATCTGCCGCCCGCCCCGGCTGCACCGCAGCAGGCCCCGGGCACTTAAGGGGTTGGCGAAGCGGCGGCCTGCACCAGCGCCACAAAGCGCTTGGCGGCCAGGCCCATCGGGTGCTCCTTGGACCAGACCACGTCCACATAGAGCTGTGCGCCATTGCTGAGGTTGGCAAACTCCATCGCCACCAGCGCGCCCGATTGCAGCAGCGGCGCCACCAGCGGCTGGGGCAGCCAGCCCCAGCCAATGCCGGCGCTGACCATCTGCAACGCGGCCACATGGTTGTCGGTGCGCCAGACATCGCGGGCATAGACCAGGCGCTCAGGGTCCAGCGTCCAGTCGCGGCTGGCAACGATGATCTGCCGGGTATTGGTCAGGTGGTGCTCGCGCAGCTGGGGCCGGGCCGGCTCATCCGGTAGCGGCCCCTGGTGCAGCGACTGCATCAGCGGGTGGCTGGGGGCGATGACGGCCAGCAAGGTCTCGGTCGCCACTTCCTGAAAGCCTTCGCGGCCATCGAGGCTGGGCCGCTCAAACACCAGCGCCAGCTGCGCACGGCCGCTGTGCAGCATGGTCAGCGCATCGGCCTGGGGAGCGGTGAGCACTTCGATGGCCAGCTGCGGGTATTCCTGCGCGAGCGCGGCCAGCGGCGCGGCCCAGGGGGCGGACAGCAACTCCGGCGCGATCGCCAAGGTCAGCCGTGATTCCAGCCCTTGCTCCAGCGCCAGCGCATGGGCATTGAGCTGCTGCAGCTGCGCGGCCAACAGGCGCGCCTGCGGCTCCAGGGCCAGCGCGGCGGGCAGCGGCCGGGGCTCGCGGCCGTCGCGGGCAAACAGCGGCATCTGCAGCTCGGCCTCGAGCTGGGCGATCTGCATGCTGACGGCCGAGGGCACCTTGCCCAGCGCCCGGGCGGAGGCCGAAAAGCTGCCATGGTCGAGCACGGCCAGCAAGGTCTGGATAGTGTCGGAGTCGAACGGGGCAAAAGCGCTGCGCATTGATATATCAGTTTTTCTGAAAGATTCTGACTTATGTTATCAGTTCGTGACACATAAGATAGCGCCCCATGTCAGTTCAAAAAATACAGAACAGCCCCTGGTCCCTGCAGGGGCCGATGCGGCGCGTGGTCTATGTGGCCTTGTACGAAGCAATTGCGATTGTGGCCGCCACGGCAGGCCTGTCGGCCTTGTCCGGCCAGGGCGCAGCGCACTCGGGCGTGGTGGCCGCTGCATCGTCGGCCATCGCGATTGTGTGGAATGTCGTCTGGAACCATCTGTTCGAGCGCTGGGAAGCCACCCAGCCCACCCGCGGGCGCGGCCTGGGCCGCCGCATTGCGCATGCGCTGGGCATGGAAGGGGGCCTCGTCTTCATGCTCGTGCCGCTGTTTGCCTGGTGGTTTGACGTCAGCCTCTGGGAAGCCCTGGTGATGGACATCGGCCTGCTGCTGTTCTTCCTGGTCTACACCTTTGTGTTCAACTGGTCATTCGACCGTCTGTTTGGCCTGCCGCAATCGGCGCAGTGACCCAGCCATAAAAGCACAACGGGGCGCCGTGTCACCACGACGCCCCGTTTCTCATTTCTACATGGCCGCGCTTAGCGAATCCAGGCAATCATCAGCTGCAGCACAAAGGCGTTGATGATGTCGATAAAGAACGCGCCCACCAGCGGCACGATCAGAAAGGCCTTGTGCGACGGGCCGTACTGGCTGGTGATGGCCTGCATGTTGGCGACGGCGGTGGGCGTGGCGCCCATGCCAAAGCCGCAGTGGCCGGCGGCCAGCACGGCCGCATCGTAGTTGCGGCCCATCGTGCGGAAGGTGACGAAGACGGCAAACAGCGCCAGTGCCACGGTCTGCACGGCCAGGATGAGCATCAGCGGCCCGGCCAGATCGGCCAGCTCCCACAGCTTGAGCGACAGCAGCGCAATGGCCAGGTAGATCGACAGGCCGGCGTTGCCGAACACATCGATGGCGCGGTCAAACACCTTGAAGCCAAAACCATAGTCGAGCACATTGCGGATCACCACGCCGCCGCCCAGCGCCCAGACAAAGGTGGGCAGCTGCAGCTTGGTGCCCTGGGTGGCGCTGGTCATGAACTCGGCAAAGGCCAGGCAACCGGCAAACAGTGCCAGGGTCTCGATGGCCGCCTCGGCCGTGATCAGGCGCGGGGCGGTATTGGGCGTTTCAAAGTTGGCAGGCTCCGTGCCTTCGCTGGCGCTGCCGTGCGCGCCGGTTTGCGCCTCTGCCAGGTTGCGTGGCTGGGCCAGCTGGTGGCGGGTGATCAAGCGCTTGGCCAACGGGCCGCCGAGCAGGCCGCCAATGACCAGGCCAAAGGTGGCGCAGGCAATGCCCAACGCGGTGGCACCGCTCAGGCCGTATTGGTTCTCCAGCACCGAACCCCAGGCGCCCGCAGTGCCGTGGCCGCCCAGCAGGGTGATCGAGCCTGCGACCAGGCCAATCAGCGGGTCCAGCCCCAGCAACGTGGCCAGGCCGACGCCCACGCCGTTTTGCACAAAGATAAAGGCAACGATCACGCCCAGAAACACCACCAGGCCCATGCCGCCCTCACGGAGCTTGGCAAAGTTGGCGCTCAGCCCGATCGACGAGAAGAACACCAGCATGAAGGTGGTCTGCATGCCGCTGGCAAAGGCCAGCGTCAGACCGGTGGCCTGGTGCAGCGCAAAGATGATGGCCGCGACCACCAGGCCGCCAGAGACTGGCTCGGGGATGTTGAAGTCACGCAGAAAGCGGATGTGCCGCGTCAGCAGCTTGCCCAGCAAGAGCACGAGGACGGCAAAGATCAGCGTGTAATAAGCACCGAAACTCAGATGCAAGGGAATTCTCCTCAAATCGCAGGCCTTGACCTGGTTGAACACAGAAAGCCGGCGTTGCGTAGACGTTCACGCAGGTTGCCAGCAAAGTGCTGCAATATGGGTGAAAGCTGATGCATCGTTTAATTTAATAAGGCTATAACCAACGTTCGTGAGTGGTGTTTATGGCTATGGACAAGTCCCCCCGCCTGTGCTTACGCGCTTGGGCTGGCTTAAAATGCAGGGCCTTGTTCCAAGGAGCGCTGCAGCTGGCCAGTGGTAACCACCACAGGCCTGTCAGGCTTGGGGCAGGTCGACGGGCTCATTTCGCATGGCCCGCATCAACGGCGCTCACCTGTTCTGTCTCTGTTTTCTGGTTTTTACAGGTGAGCCCCATGTCCGCGTCTGCTGCCCCCGTTTCCGTTCCTCCCATGCGCCTGTCGGGCCTGGAGCCCGTGTTTGTTGGCGAGGACAGCCTGTTTGTCAACGTCGGCGAGCGCACCAACGTGACGGGCTCCAAGGCCTTTGCGCGCCTGATCCTGAACGAGCAGTACGAAGAAGCGCTGGCCGTTGCGCGCCAGCAGGTGGAAAACGGCGCCCAGGTGATCGACGTGAACATGGACGAGGCCATGCTCGACAGCAAGGCGGCGATGGTGCGTTTTCTGAACCTGATCGCCTCCGAGCCCGACATCGCCCGCGTGCCCATCATGGTCGACAGCTCCAAATGGGAGGTGATCGAGGCGGGCCTGCGCTGCATCCAGGGCAAGGGCATCGTCAACTCCATCTCGATGAAGGAGGGGGTGGACGAGTTCAAGAAGCATGCGCGTCTGGTCAAGCGCTATGGCGCGGCGGCCGTGGTCATGGCCTTTGACGAAAAAGGCCAGGCCGACACCTACGAGCGCAAGATCGAGATCTGCGAGCGCGCCTACCGCATCCTGGTCGATGAGGTGGGTTTCCCGCCCGAGGACATCATCTTCGACCCCAACATCTTCGCCGTGGCCACCGGCATCGAAGAGCACAACAACTATGGCGTGGACTTCATCGAGGCGACGCGCTGGATCAAGCAGAACCTGCCCGGCGCCAAGGTGAGCGGCGGCGTGTCCAACGTGTCGTTCTCGTTCCGTGGCAACGACCCGGTGCGTGAGGCGATCCACACTGTGTTCCTCTACCACGCGATCCAGGCGGGCATGGACATGGGCATTGTCAACGCCGGCATGGTCGGCGTCTATGACGACCTGGAGCCGGTGCTGCGCGAGCGCGTCGAGGACGTGGTGCTGAACCGCCGTCCCGACGCCGGCGAGCGCCTGGTGGAAGTGGCTGACAGCGCCAAGAGCGGCGCCAAGGACGACAGCAAGAAGCTGGAGTGGCGCGGCACGCCCGAGAGCCCGAAGACCGTGAACGAGCGCCTGTCGCATGCGCTGGTGCATGGCATCACCGACTTCATCACCGAAGACACCGAAGAGGCCTACCAGCAGATCGTCGTGCAAGGCGGTGGCCGCCCGCTGCATGTGATCGAAGGGCCGCTGATGGACGGCATGAACATCGTCGGCGACCTGTTTGGCGCCGGCAAGATGTTCCTGCCCCAGGTGGTCAAGTCGGCCCGCGTGATGAAGCAGGCCGTCGCCCACCTGGTGCCCTACATCGAGGAGGAAAAGCGCCAGCAGGAAGCGGCTGGCATGGATGTCTCGAGCAAGGGCAAGATCGTTATCGCCACCGTCAAGGGCGATGTGCATGACATCGGCAAGAACATCGTCACCGTGGTACTGCAGTGCAATAACTTCGAGGTCATCAACATGGGCGTGATGGTGCCCTGCCACGAGATCCTGGCCCGGGCCAAGGCCGAGGGCGCCGACATCATCGGCCTGTCGGGTCTGATCACGCCCAGCCTGGAAGAGATGCAGTACGTGGCCGGCGAGATGCACAAGGACGACTATTTCCGTGTCAAGAAGATCCCGCTGCTGATTGGCGGCGCTACTTGCTCGCGCGTGCATACCGCCGTGAAGATTGCCCCCAAGTACGATGGTCCGGTGCTCTATGTGCCCGATGCCTCGCGCAGTGTGAGCGTAGCCCAGAGCCTGCTCGGCGAGAACAAGGACCGCTACCTGCAGGAGGTCGAGGCCGACTACGACAAGGTGCGCACCCAGCACGCCAACAAGAAGAAGACACCGCTGTGGACCCTGGCACAGGCCCGCGCCAATGCGACCCCGGTGGACTTTGCCGCACACCCGCCCGTCACGCCCCGCGTGCTGGGCCGCCGCGTGTTCAAGAACTTTGACCTGGCCGAGATCGCCCAGTACATCGACTGGGGCCCGTTCTTCCAGACCTGGGACCTGGCCGGCCCGTACCCCGCCATCCTTGACGACGAGGTCGTGGGTGTGGAGGCCCGCAAGGTGCTCGCCGATGCCCAGGCCATGCTCAAGAAGATCATCGAAGGCCGCTGGCTGCAGGCCAATGGCGTGATGGGCCTGTTCCCTGCCAACCGGGTGGGTGACGACATCGTGTTCTACACCGATGAGTCGCGCAGCACCGAGCTGCTGACCTGGTACGGCATGCGCCAGCAAACCGAAAAGCAGGCGGTGGATGGCGTGTTGCGCCCCAGCCGCTGCCTGTCCGACTTTGTGGCCAGCAAGGAATCGGGCATTGGCGATTACGCCGGTCTGTTTGCGGTCACCGCCGGCATCGGCGCCGAGAAGAAGGACCAGGAATTTGAAGCTGCGCTGGACGACTACAGCGGCATCATGTTCAAGGCCCTGGCCGACCGCCTGGCCGAAGCCTTTGCCGAATGCCTGCACCTGCGCGTGCGCAAGGACCTGTGGGGCTACGCCGCCGACGAGCAGCTGAGCAACGAGGAGCTGATCAAGGAAAAATACCAGGGCGTGCGCCCCGCCCCCGGCTACCCCGCCTGCCCTGACCACACCGCCAAGACCGACCTGTTCAAGGCGCTGGACGCCGCCGATATCGGCATGCACCTGACCGAGAGCCTGGCCATGTTCCCCGCCTCCAGCGTCAGCGGCTTCTACCTGGGCTACCCCGAAGCGGTGTACTTCAACGTCGGCGAAATCGGTGAAGACCAACTGGCGGACATGGCAGAGCGCCGGGGCATGGACATCGAAGTGCTGCGCCGAGCGCTGGCGCCGAATCTGGCATAAATACAAGCCATAGGCTGTAAAACGGAAATACAAACCAAGCCTTGTATTTCCGGAATACAGCCTATGGGTTGTGGCCTCACAATAGCTGCTCCTGAGTGACTGTGAAGGGGAGCACGCATGGATGAATTCATCGTCCACACCAGCCGCCAGCTACCGATATTTCTGAGCGCTTTTCGCAAGACGGCGAAGCTCACCCAGGCGGATGTGGCCGTGCGCATGGGTGTAACCCAACAGACGGTCTCCGCGATGGAACGCAATTCCAACGCGGTCAGCGCTGAACGCTTGATGAAACTACTGAGCGTACTGGGCGTGGACCTGGTACTGCGGTCACGCCCGGAACCGAGCGACTATGCCGGCTCTGAACTTCGGTCACTGGATGATTGGTAAAGCGCGGTTGACGGGCTTTTCGCCAGCTTTTTCAACATTCAACCCGCCAAAACAGCCTCCAGCTTCGCACGCAGCGAAGTAGCGCGCTCCGGCACCCGGGGCAGCGCTGCCTGGGCGATGGACTGAGCCAGTGCAGCCTCACCCAGCAGCGCGGCGACCCGGGCCCAGGTGAGCAGGTGGGCGGGGTGCCGCTCCCGGTCCTGCGCAGCCTGCCGGGCGGCGGCCAGAAAGAATGCGGGATAGTCGCTGAAAGGCGCAAAAAAGGCCTGGGACTGCCGCTGCCATTCCGACACCAGAAAGGCCACTGATTCGGCCGCCTCGTGTGCGCTGGCGCCGTAGGCCAACTCGGCGTCTGTGGCGTTGCGAAAGCCGGCGATGACCGAGCCGCGCCAGGCGCAGTCATGGTCGCGCATGGTTTGCGGCGCGGGCAGGGTGCCGCCGGCCACATCGCCCAGCGCCAACAGATGGGCCCCCAGGTTGACCTGGAACACCGCGCTGCGCGGGCGGTGCTGGATCTCGACGATGTGCACCACACTGCCGTCCAGCACACGCCGGGCGATATCGCCTTGGCGCACAAAGCCGGTGGCCTGCAGCAGCGGAAAGAACTGCGCACGCAGTTCGCTGGTAATCGTTTTACGGTCCATGGCTGTGGCTGGTGGGTGTTCGGGTGGATGGTGCAGACCGGGGGTCCGCAGCGCTTCCCAGCTTATAAACGGTTCTGGATGGCTTGCTTTGTCGTCGATCGCTACATGCGGAATCTACATATCGATTGAATGAAATCGTCGTTGCCTGACGACGCTATGCATTTCTACACTGGGTCCTCAGTCAAGGTTTCGCTGGCAAGGGCATGGTGCCCTGGCGAGGCGATCTCAGAAAGCATAGCTATGAAAAACAAGGCATGGGCGATGGTGGCGACCGCTGCGGTCGCAGCACTGGCATCGGGGGCGGTGTGGGCGGATCGCCTGCAGGATATCAAGCAGGCAGGGGTGCTGCGCGTGGCAGCCTTCGATGCCAATCCACCGTTTGGTTTTGTCGATCCCAAGACCCGCAAGATCGTGGGCCTAGATGTGGACTATGCGCAGGCCTTTGCGCAGCGCCTGGGGGTCAAGCTGCAGCTGGTGCCGACCAACCCGGCCAACCGCGTGCCGCTGCTGCTGTCGAACAAGGTCGATCTGGTGCTGGCCAATTTCACGATCACCGACGAGCGTGCCAAGCAGGTGGGCTTCAGCGTTCCCTACTTTGCCTCGGGCACCCAGTTCATCGCCGCCAAGGGCACGCTGACCTCGCCCGATCAGCTGAACCAGCTGCGCATTGGCGTGGACAAGGGCACCACCAACGAGATCGTGCTGCGCGAGAAGCACCCGCAGGCCACCTTGGTGGCCTACGACGACACGCCGTTTGCGTTCACCGCGCTGCGCAATGGCAATGTGCAGGCCATCTCGCAAGACGGCCCCAAGCTGGTCGGCCTGCTGGCCACCATCAAGGACAAGAAGGAGCGCGACAAGTGGGAGGTGCCGGCGTTCACGATCTCCAGCGACTACATTGGCGTGGGCATTCCGAAGGGGGAAGCGGCATTGACCGATTTCGTCAACACAGCGTTGAAGGAGCTGGAGGCCAGCGGCCAGGCCGGCAAGATCTACGACACCTGGTTCGGGCCGCAAAGCGCGACGCCGCTGGTGCGCAACTTCAAGATCGGCGACAAGCAATAAGCACCTAGCTGCTGCGCAGCCCCGCGTCCGACAAGACGCGGCTGCGTGCGTTTGGCGTTGGCATTTATGCAACTCTTGATGTCCTGGCTGGAGCCGCTGTGGCCCCATGTGCTGGCGGGCAAGTACTGGCGCTGGCTGCTCGATGGCTGGTGCACCACGGTGCTGGCGTCGCTGCTGGTGATTGCGGCATCCACGGTGCTGGGCATCGCCTTTGCGGTCGCGCGCAGTGCGGCCTGGGCGCCGCTGCGCTGGCTGGCGCTGGGCTACCTGTCGGTGTTTCGCAATACGCCGCTCCTGGTGCAGCTGTTCTTTTGGTACTTTGGCGTGCCCAGCCTGCTGCCGCCCGCGTGGATGGCCTGGCTCAACCAGGCGCACAGCCTGGCGCTGGGTCCGCTCAGCCTGGGCTGGCCTTCGCTGGAATTCCTCTCGGCCTGCATCGGCATGGTGTTCTATGCCACCGCCTACGTGGGCGAAGAGGTGCGCGCCGGCATCAACAGCGTGCCCGCCAGCCAGAGCCAGGCGGCGCGCTCGCTGGGCATGGATGGCTGGCAATTGCTGCGCCATATCGTGCTGCCCCAGGCGCTGGCGCGCGTGGTGTCGCCGCTGATGGGCCAGTACATGAACATCGTCAAGAACACCTCGCTGGGCATGGCCATTGGCCTGGCCGAGCTCTCGTACCGGGCACGCCAGGCAGAGGCCGAGACTTTCCAGTCCTTCCAGGTCTACGGCATCACCACCTTGCTCTACATCGTGCTGATCATCGGGCTGGAGCTGCTCAGCCAGCACCTGGCCCAGCGCCGCCGCTGGGGCCGGGTGGAGGTGCGGCGCGCATGAACTTTGCTGCTCTGAGTGATGACTGGCGCTACCTGCTGCTGGGCACTTTCCCTGACGGACCGCCGGGCGGCGCGCTGCTGAGCCTGATCCTGAGCGCCGTCTCCGGCGTGCTGTCTGCGCTGCTGGGGCTGGCGCTGGGCATTGCACTGGTGATGGGGCGCGGCCGGGCCCTGCAGTGCCTGCGGGTGGTGCTGGGCTTTCTGCGCGCCATCCCGGTGCTGCTGCTGATCTTCTGGATTTATTTCTTGCTGCCGGTGCTGTTCCGGCTCGATGTGCCGGGCAGCTTCTCGGTGGTGTGCGCGCTGTCGCTGGTCAGCGGCGCCTACCTGGCCCATGGCGTGGCCGCTGGCCTGCAGGCGATTGCGCCGGGCCAGTGGGATGCCGGCGCCGCGCTGGGCCTGACGCGCTGGCAGGTGCTGCGCAGCCTGATCCTGCCCCAGGCGCTGGCGGTGATGCTGCCCTCGTTCGTGAACCAGTGGGTGACCCTGATCAAGGACAGCTCGCTGGCCTATATCGTCGGCGTGGGCGAGCTGTCCTTTCTGTCCACCCAGGTCAATGCGCGGCTGATGGTGCACCCGGCCGAAGTGTTCCTGCTGGTGGGCGCCATCTACTGGCTGATGTGCTCGGCGCTCAACCTGCTGGCCTGGGCGGTGGCGCGGCGTAGCCAGCCGCATTTGGTACGCTGAGTTGGCCCGCTGATGCGGGCATGGAAAAAAGGACGCCAGGCGTCCTTTTTGGGTGAGTGCTGCGCTGCGATTACTGGTTCTTCAGCTCGGCGATGTAGGCATCGCGTGCCTTCACGCCAGTGGGGGTGAAGTCGGTGAACACGCCATCGATACCCAGGCGGTAGTAGGCCAGGAACTCTTGCACCGGATCACCCTTGTAGATGCCAGCCAGGCGGCCCGCTTCGTTGCGGAAAGTGAAGCTGTGCACGATCAGGCCGGCCTTGTGGGCGTTGGCGATCAGGCCCGTGTCCTTGAGCGTGTTGACATCCTTCAGACCAGCGCCTTCCTTGTACGGCACGACAGAATGGGCGAGGACCTGTGGCTTCCAGGGGCCGATGCCATCGGCATAGGTCTTGATCTCGGCGAGGCCGGCAGGGGTCTGCATCACAGCAAAGGTGCGGGCATCGCCGGCGAGGGTCCAGCTGTAGGGGCGGCCGCTGATGAAGGTCCATTCATCTGTGGTGATGTAGACCATCGAGCCATCCTTGAGGTCGAAGTCATTGCCATCGATCAGCTGCACGCCCTTGGCCTTCATGCCGGCCTTGCGCAGGTACTTCAGGCTCTCGGGGTCAAAGCTCTGGATGTAAATCGCCGCGTCCTTGCTGTTGAGCTTGTTCTTCTCGAGCAGCGCCATCACCGCATCTTCAAACGGGTGGCTGCCGCTGCCGCAACCGTTGGCAATCGCCTGCTGGTTGTTCCAGTAGGGGTTCTTGGTTTCGGCATACACGGGGATGGTGCGGCCCAGCGCCTTGCCCTTGGCCGCTGCGATGTCGATCACATCCTGGGCGCTGATCAGCGGCAGCTTGCCGTTCCACTCGGTGGGGCGGTCGGCGCGGTTGTCCAAGGTAGTACCGGCAATCCAGTCGCGCAGCTCCTGCATCGTGAAGTCGCTGATCGACCAGTCATTGGTGTGGTCTTCGCCATCCACAATCAGGGCTTTGAGCACCGACTTCTGGTTGCCGGGCTCGACCAGGTCCGTCAGGTATTGGCTGGGGCCGTTGGCTGGAATGGCGGGGTACTTCACATCGACCAGCACACCGGGCGTGGTGCGCTTGCGGGCTGCCACGGCGGCGTTGGTCTTGGCCACGTCAGCGATATTGGTGCTGTCGCTCAGCCAGGCGTTGTGGCGTGCCACCAGCTGGCAGTCACGCGTCATGTGCATGTCCAGCTCCAGCATGTCGGCGCCGGCATCGGCGGCCTTTTCGTAGGCCATGCGGGTCTGCTCGGGGTACATGCCGGAGTAGCCACGGTGCGCGATCACCTGGGGCTGCTTGCCGTCCAGGGTCTTGAAGCTGGGATCATCATCGCCGCCGCCACAAGCGGTCAGCAGCAGTGCGCCGCACAGGGCAGAGCCCAGCGCAGCCAGGCGAAATGTGGGTTGGTGTGTTGTCATCGTCCGTTGTCCCCAGGGTTGGTGAATCAGCAAGTGGATGGATGCTGCGGGGACGGTATGACGGCGCTGTGACAATGTTAAGCACGCGTCTACGGCTCACAACAGGCGAGGTGTGCAGGCCCCTTGCTGGCCGTTGAAAGCTTCTGTAGGGCAGCCACCGCCGGTTGCCGCGGGCATCCGATTCCAGCGCACCAGCGTAGTGCAAGCCCGGTGAGTGGCCCAGTGTTTTCGATGCTGCAGCGCGTCAACTGTGGTGTTCTGTCCAATCGCCGGTCAGGCGCGGCCCAGCCACCATGCCAGGCCCAGCGCCAGCGCGGCAGGCACGGCAAAGTTGACGAGCAAGATCGGCAGCTCCTGCGCAACGGTGTAGCCGGCCTTGTGCACCCCCACCCACATGTTGACCAGCGCCACGGCCAGCCATGCAGGAATGAAGTACTTGACCGCCAGCATGATGCTGGCCGCATCGGCGCCCCAGAGCTTGCCCAGCAGGGCAAAGACGGCCAACAGCAGCAGGCCGGTCAGCATGACCAACAGCATATGCATGGGTAACTCCTTGTGGTGGCCGGAGGGCGCTGCCCTCCGCGGGCTTATTTTGTCGTATACCCGCCGTTGATCAGAATCGTCTGTCCGGTGATCCACCAGCCATCGCTCACCAGGTGGCGCACAAAGGGCACCACGTCTTCGATGTCGGTGAGACCCGTTTGGCTGAACGGCGACAGCGCGGCTGCGCTCTTGTGGTAGGCCTGGGCATCGGCGCTCTCCTGGCCGTAGAAGAAGGGCGTATCCATGGGACCGGGGCCTACGGCGGTGACCGAGATGCCCCGCGCGCCCAGCTCCTTGGCCGCTGCGCGGGTGTAATGTTCCACAGGCGCCTTGGTGCCCGCGTAGGACGAATAGAACGGCGTGAACGCGCCCAGCAGCGAGGTGACCAGGGTGCAGATCTTGCCGCCATCGTTCACCTGCTTGCCCGCCTCTTTCAGAAAGAAGAAAGCCGCCTTGTTGTTGACCGCATCCATCTCGTCGAACTCGGCCTCGCTGATCTCGGACATCGGCTTTTTCAGCACCTTGCCGACGGTGTTGATCGCAATGTCGGGGCGGCCCACAGCGGCCACCGCATCGGCAAACAACTTTTCCACGGCAGCGGCCGTGGTCAGGTCCGCTTGCAGGATCACCGCCTTGGCGCCGAGCTTGTGCAATGCAGCCAGCGTCTTTTCGGCATCCGCCTTGCTGGCGGCGCTGTTGTAGTGGATGGCGACGGCCTGGGCGCCGTGGTGGACGAAATCGGTCGCCAGCAGGCCGCCCAGGTTCTTGGCGCCGCCAGCGATCAGAACGGTCTTGCCTTGGAGGCTGTGCTTGGGATGGGACATAAAAAGCTCCTGTGATGGGGGAAGCTGTTCAGCGTAATTGGTCATAAATCAAAGATAAATATAGAATTTATTCCATGTTTATCCATGATTTACTAACAATGACTGCGCTGCAGAGGTGCCATGGACCGCATTGACCTGTTGCGCATCTTCTTGCGCGTGGCGGCCACCGGCAGCTTCTCCCAGGCGGCCGACCAGCTGGCGCTGCCCCGGCCCACCGTGTCACTGGCGGTGCAGCAGCTGGAAGCCCGGCTGGGCACGCGCCTGCTCCACCGCACCACGCGCAAGGTGGCGCTGACCTTGGACGGCCAGGCGCTGGTCGACAGGGCCAGCAGCCTGGTCAACGACATGCAGGATCTGGAGCAGCGCTTCCGCCCGCAGTCGCATGCGGTGGCGGGGCGCTTGCGCATCGATGTGCCCAGCCGCGTGGCACGCTTGATCGTGGCCCCCGCGTTGCCCGCTCTGCTGGCGCAGCACCCGGGGCTGGAGGTGGACCTGGGCTCCAGCGACCGGGCGGTGGACCTGGTGCAGGAGCACATCGACTGCGCGTTGCGCGTGGGCCCGCTGGCGGACAGTTCGCTGGTGGCCCAGGCGCTGGGCAGCATGGCGCTGATCAACTGCGCCAGTCCCGCCTACCTGGCCCGGCATGGCATGCCGCAAAGCCCGGCGGAGCTGGCAGGCCACCTGAGCGTGCGCTACAACTCGCCCACCACGGGGCGCGCTGCCGCCTGGGAATGGGTGGAGGGCGGCGCCGGGCACAGCATGGCGCTGCCGGGCACCGTGGGGGCCAACCATGTGGAGAGCTATATTGCCTGCGCGCTGGCCGGTCTGGGGCTGATCCAGATACCGCGCTATGACGTGCAGGGCCATCTGCAATCGGGAGAATTGGTCGAGGTGCTGCAGGCCTACCCGCCGCCCGCTTTGCCGGTGCACGTGCTCTACCTGCACCGCGCGCACCTGTCACGCCGGGTGCGGGTGTTCATCGACTGGATGGCGCAGCTGCTGGTGCAGGCCGGGGCGATTGCGCCGGGCACGGCCGGCGCTTCCAACCCGCCATGACAAAGAGCCTCTCAGGCGACAGGGCGTTGAGAGGCTCTTGCTGGTGAGCGGGCGGATCCCACCCGAAGTGCAGCGGCCAGGGCAGCCGGGTCTTCAGGAGGTAATGTGCTCAGTAGCGGCCACCGCCGTAGCCGCCATTGCCGTAACCCACGTCAGAACGGCCGCTCGAACGGTAGCCGGCATCACCATAGCCGCCAGCGGTACGGGATGCTTCACGCGGGCGGGCCAGGTTGACGACGATCTGGCGCCCGTCCACCGACATGCCATTGAGGGCGTCGATCGCTGCTTGTGCCACTTCGGCAGAGGCCATTTCGACAAAGCCAAAGCCCTTGGAGCGGCCGGTCTCGCGGTCCATCATGACCTTGGCCGAGTTCACGGTGCCGAATTCGGAGAAGTTGTCGTGGAGGTTGGAATCGGTCACCGAGTAGGGCAGGTTGCCCACATAGATTTTGTTGCTCATGTCAGAGCCTTTCTCAAAAAGGTTGCGCCACGCAGCGCAGGGGTGGAATGCAAGCGCCGGGATCGGCGTTGCATCGCAAAGGGGCGAAATGGAGTGGTTGCTACCGGGCCATCAACAGACGGGGGGCTTGGGCATCGACGATTGGAGCCAGCCCTGGGTCACGGCAAAGATGCGTGCTGCTTCTGCAGTGGCGAATGTCTTGTCGAAGCGGAACACGCGGCAATAGCTGCCGTTGCCTCCGGATCGCTGAACGGAGAAGGACGCGCCGAAGCGTCCGTTGGGGGCCGGGTGGGTCGAGGGGGAAACGACGTACTTCCCGATGGCAATAAAAGTCTTGGAAATGGGGATCAATCAGGGGCACAGGCTGTGGCCGCCTGTGTGAGCGGGGAGGTAAACGGTTGCCTGCTGCTCTACAGACCAACCAGGCGAAGGTCGCCAGGAATGCGGCTTGCGCAGTGCGGGGCCGCTGCGCAAGAAAGAGGCTTGCCCATAGGGCACTGCCTCTGCAAGCGATCCACTATATAGCATCGGTTATAAAAAAGCCAGTTTTTATTGTTTTACTACATAACGCAGACATGGCTACCGTCCCGCCAACGCCGCGCCGGACTGGGCAGTCCTGGGCTGGGCTGCATCAGCGTGCGCCAGCGGCCGTCAGCATCTCCACCATCGCGCTGTAGCCGCGCTGGCGCGCATGGGCCAGTGGCGTCACGCCGTCCTTGTCGGCCAGGTTCACATCGGCCTTGGCATCAATCAGCAGTTGCAGGATCTGCTGGTGGCGCGGCCCGCCGTCGCTCAGGATGATGGCCTCCATCAGCGCCGTCCAGCCCAGGCGGTTGACATGGTTCACATCGACGCCGGCCTGAATGAGGGTGCGCACCGTATCTACGTGGCCGCGCTCGGCCGCCGGAATCAGCGCGGTGCCGCCATAGCGGTTGGTGCTGCGCAGGTCGGCGCCATGGGCCAGGGTCATCTGCAGGATCTCCTGGTGGCCACGCGCGCCGGCATAGAGGTAGGGGCTGTCTTCGATGTTGTCCTTGGCGTTCACATCGGCACCGGCGTCCATCAAGGCCTTGGCCGCCGCCACCTGGTTGCTCTGGGTCGCTACCAGCAAGGGCGTGCGGCCCTGGGCATCGCGTGCATCGATGGCGCTGGCGCCCCCGTTTTGCAGCAGTTGCTGGATGCGGCTGCTGTTGTTGGCAGCCGCTGCCTGGTGCAGGGCGAGCGTGGTCATGTTCTGTGCGTGGGCAGCGGGCTGCGTCAGTTGAAAGGCCAGGCCAAGGCAGAGGCTGAGCAAGGGGCGCATCGGGTCTCCTTACAGCGGGGGTATGGCAGCCGAGTCCATCCCCTCCAGTTCATATACTCCCAAAACCATAGCTGGTCTTGAAGGATTTACGGGTGTGAAAGGCCATTCTTGCACAAGAATTGAAGGCCAATGGAGATGAGAGGCAACGGAGTGGAGAGAAGAATGGGTGGGATCCATGCGCGCAGTCAGCAGCGCGGCCATGCGGCGCTGCTGGTGCTGGGCGGGGTGGTGATGGTGGCGCTCGGGGTGCTGCTGTTCTGGCTGTGGCTGCCGCTGCTGATCGCGGTGGCCGCAGGCGGGCTGGTGTTTGTGCTGCTGTCACAGGTGGGCCGTATCGGCTGGATGCTGGAAGGGCGGCGCGCGCTGCGCGATCCGGCGTTGCGGATGGAGGACGGGCGCTTGCGCACGCCGGTGTGGCTGCCGTTTTACGCGATGCTGGCAGCCCTGGTGGCCACGGCCTGCGGCTGGATGGTGTTGTTCCTGCTGCCCGACAGCCTGCACCCGGCCGAGATGGTGCAGATAGGCACGGGCCTGGCTGGTGCCATTGTGGTGCTGGTGGCCGTGTGGCTGCTGGGGCAGCTCAGCACCGGCTGGTCGCTGCTGCGCCAGGGCCAGGCCTGGAATGCGCGCCGCATGTCGCCCGAATGGTGGGTTTGGGCGGCGATCGCCTTTGTGCCGGCCATGTTGGCCATGGGCCTGCTGGCGCCAGACCGGGCCGGTCTGCAGGCATGGGGCCTGCAATGGCGCGGTTATGACAGCCAGCCGCTCCGCATCCAGCTGGCGCCCGCCAGCCACCCTGAGCAGGCGCGCCTGCGCGATGCCGCCTTGCTGGAGCTGGTGCAGCCTTTGCTGGTGCAGGGCAGCCGCCGCATCCGTGCCAGCATGCGCAGCCGCCACGGCAGCAGCCACTGGACGGCCGCCCTGCCGGCGCGCTACCGGCTGCAGGGCGATGTGCTCGATATCCAATTGGCAGGCCGCCTGGATCCGGAGGGGCTGCAGCGCTATGCGCAGCAGCTGCAGCAGCTGGGCGCGGGCGACCACGCCGCGCTGCGCTGGTTGGCCGCGGCACAATGCCTGCCGGCCCCCAGTGCGATGGCGGCCCTCAGCGCGGCCGCGCGGCGCGCGCAGGGGGCACAGATGCAGGCCTGCGCGCAGCAGCGCAGCCAGGCCTTGCAAGCGCTGGGCGCGCAGCTGCAGGGGCAGATCCTGCAGGTGGAGCTATTGCCGCTGGCGCACTACCGGCCCTGGCCCCGGCGCGGCGGCTGGCAGGCCGTGGCCTTGCCCACGGGGGACGAGGCTTTGAACGACCTGCCGATGCTGGCGCATTGAGGCGTGGCGCGGCGGCTTTTTACAGCGCCAGATCCGTCCACTGCCCGGGCTCCAGGCCATCGAGCGTATAGGGGCCGATCGCCATGCGCACCAGGCGCAGGGTGGGGTGGCCGACGGCGGCCGTCATGCGCCGCACCTGGCGGTTACGGCCTTCGCGGATGATGAGCTCGATCCAGCAATCGGGCACGCTCTGGCGCACGCGGATCGGCGGGTGGCGGGGCCACATCGCTGGCTGCGGGTCGAGCATGCGCACCTGGGCAGGCAGGGTCCTGCCGTCTTTCAGGTCCACACCATCGCGCAACTGTTGCAACGCGGCGGCATCGGGGATGCCTTCCACCTGCACCCAGTAGGTCTTGGCCATCTTGTGGCGCGGGTCGGCAATGCGGGCCTGCAGCTGGCCGTCATTGGTCAGCAGCAGCAGGCCTTCGCTGTCGCCATCGAGCCGGCCAGCCACATAGACGCCAGGCACATCGATAAAGTCCTTGAGGCCTTGCCAGCGCCCCTCGGGCGTGAACTGGCTGACGACACCATAGGGCTTGTGAAAACCCAACAGCCGTGGCGGACCGGCCGGACTGGCGGGCTTGGAAGCTTTGAGGAATTGAACGGGCCCGCCGCTCTTGCGCGGGCGCATGCGTGGCCCGGGCATCAGCGCTGCACGGGGCTGAGGGTGGCCCGCAGGCGCTCGCCGGGTGCGGTCTCCGGCGGCGGCGGCGTGGTCTCCAGCGCTTCTTCCACGTTGCCGATGTGGGCCAGCATCAGCGCGCGGGCCTGCTCGGCGTCGCCGCGCTCCAGCGCTTGGACAATGCTCGCGTGGTCGGCGCAGGACTGCTCGGCGCTGTGGTCGGACTGGTAGAGCGTTGCTGCCAAGGTGGTGCGGGCGGTCAGGTCGCGCAGGGTATCGGCCAGCAGACGGTGGCCCATGTTCTCGGCCAGGCAGACATGGAAATCGGCCAGCAGGAAGGCGCGCGTGGCGGCATCGGCGCCCTGGATCGCGCGCTGCTCCTCATCGATATGCAGGCGCAGCTGGCGGATCACCTGCTGCATCGGGCGGCCTGCCGTCTCCAGGATGCCGGCCTCGATGATGCGGCGGGCGGCAAAGGCGTCGCGCGCCTCCTCGGCACTGGGCTGCACCACATACCAGCCCCGGCGCGGCTGCACCTGCACAAAGCCGCGCGCCTGCAACTGCATCAGCGCCTCACGCACCAGGGTGCGGCTGACCGAGAAGTTGTCCGCCAGCGCCTGCTCTCCCAGGCGCTCTCCTGGCGACAGCTTCTGTGCGAGGATGGCTTCGACAACGCGTTCCGCGATGGTGGTTGGGCTGACAGCAGTCATGAGGCTCAGGCGTGGGGTGTGGACAGCTCCGATTGTGCCGTGTCTTGCGGCAGCTTCTCGCCATTGAGCACCTTATGGGCCCGCTCGCGGTCGATATCGCCCTCCCACGACGCAATCGCCACGGTCGCCACGCAGTTGCCGATCAGGTTGCCCAGCGCGCGGGCAATACCCATGAACCAGTCCACCGACAGCACCAGCACCAGGCCGATGGCCGGGATCGCGGGGATCGCATGCAAGGTGGCGGCCAGCACCACAATGGCCGAGCCCGGCACGCCATGCGCACCCTTGGAGGTCACCAGCGCAATGGCCAGGATGGTCAGCAGATCGGTCATCGAGATCGGCGTGTTGGTGGCCTGCGCAATGAAGACCGCTGCCAACGTGATGTAGATCGAGAACGCGTCGAGGTTGAACGAGTAGCCGGTGGGGATCACCAGGCCGACGGTGGAGTCGCGGATGCCCAGGTGGCGCAGCTTGGCCATGATCTGGGGCAGCACGCTGTCGGACGAGGTGGTGGCGAAGACGACCATCAGCTCTTCGCGCAGGTAGCGCAGCAGCTTGATCAGGCTGAAGCCCGAGACGCGCATCGCAAAACCCAGCACGACAAACACGAAGAAGGCGACCGCGACATAGAACAGCAGCACCAGCATGCCCAGCTGCTTGAGCGAGCCCACGCCGTACTGGCCGACGGTAAACGCAATCGCACCCAGCACGCCCAGCGGCGCCAGCTTGATGATGATGCCCATCACCTTGAACAGCACATGCGACATCGTGTCGATCAACAGGCTGACCGGTGCGCCGCGCTCGCCCAGCATCGTCAGGCCGCAGCCAAACAGCACGGCAAACAGCAGCACCTGCAGCACATCGCCGGTGGCAAAGGCCTGCACCACGGTGGTGGGGATCAGCTTCATCAGGAAATCGACCGTGCCGCCGCTGGTCAGCTTGTCGGCATTGCTGGCGTAAGCGCTCATCGCCGAGGCATCGAGCTTGCTCGGGTCCACGTTCATGCCTGCACCAGGTTGGAACACAAAGGCCAGCACCAGGCCCAGAACCAGTGCAATGGTGGTCAGCACCTCGAAATAGATCAGCGCCTTGACGCCGACCCGGCCCACGCGCTTGAGGTCGCCCGCCCCGGCAATGCCATGCACCACCACGCAGAACACCAGCACCGGGATGATCATCTTGATGAGCTTGATGAAACCATCGCCCAAAGGCTTGAGTTTGACGGCCCATTCCGGCGCCAGCAGGCCGACGATGACCCCGATGATGAGAGCCACCACCACCTGCCCGAACAGCTATCTGACAAAGCGACGCATACGCATTCCTTTTGAGTTTGTATACAAGTTATAAATTTCTTGTATGCAAAAATGTACCCAAGCACAAAGCATTTGGTGAACAGGGATTACCCGTGAGTGTTCACCGACTTGTGCGGCCTCGGAGACAGAAGCAAAAAGCCTGCCATGCAAGATGCAAGACAGGCTTTGTATGCAAGGAATGCAGCATTCTGCAACGGCCCGCTCAGGGCCGTGCGCGGCGATCAGGCCTTTTCGACGGCTGCGACCACCACCACTTCGATCTTGTAATCGGGGTTGCCCAAGGTGGCCTGCACGGTGGCACGGGGCGGCGTGTGGCCCGGGGCGACCCAGGCGTCCCAGACGCTGTTCATCTGGCCGATCTCGGTGATGTCGGTCAGGTAGATCTGGCACTGCAGGATGCTGGCCTTGCTCGATCCGGCCTCGCCCAGCAGGCGGTCGATATGGCCCAGCACTTCTTGCGTTTGGGTGACGATATCGGCACCGGGGTTGTTCTCGGGGATCTGGCCCGCCAGGTAGACGGTGCCGTTGTGGATGGCGGTTTCGGACAGGCGTGCGCCGACGTGGCGGCGGTCGATGGCAGAGGTCATGCTCGTCTTTCGGTAACGGAGGGGGATACGCAAAAATCATAGCGCATCGCCAGGCCGGTGCGCAGGCACAAGGCTGTTGCGGCACAATGGCCCTCTTTGCCGTTGCTGCCTCCGCCGCCCACCATGACCGACCGCTTTTCTGAATCGCTCCAAGCGCTGAACCAGCCCGTTTGGGATGCCTGCATCCACCACCGCTTCATTGACGAGATGCGGGCCGGCAGCCTGGAGGATGCGGTGCTGCGCCGCTATCTGGTGCAGGACTACCAGTTCATCAACCAGTTCGTGGCGCTGCTGGGCGCGGCCATCGCCAGTGCCGACAGCTTTGCGCCGCGCGTGCGGCTGGCGCAGTTTGCGGCGATGATCACCAGCGACGAGAACACCTATTTCCAGCGCAGCTTGGACGAGCTGCAGGTGCCCGCGCAGGAGCGCGAGACACCGCCGCTGACGCTGCCGACCGTGCAGTTCCAGGCGCTGATGGGCCAGGCCGCGCGCAGCCAGAAATACGCCAACTGCCTGGCCGTGCTCTGCGTGGCCGAAGGCCTGTACCTGGATGGCTTTGACCAGCCCGGCCAGACCCTGCCACCCCGCTTTGTGCATGCCGAATGGATCAGCCTGCATGCCAACGACTTCTTCCGCGATTTTGTAGGCTGGCTGCGCGCTGAGCTCGACCGCATGGGCGAAAGCATCGACCCCGACGCACGCGCCGAGGCGGCCGATTATTTCAGCCGCGCGGTGGCGCTGGAGCAGGCCTTTTTTGACCATGTCTACCAGCCGCCCAGCGCCGACTGAACGCCGCGCCAGCCATCGAGACGACGAGACATTCCATGACAACAGCCAGCCCCTGGCCGGGCGGCACCACACCCCTTCAGCGAGTCATCCCATGCTCAGCATCCAAGACATCCGCAATGCCGCGCAGCGCATCCAAGGCAAGGTCGAGCGCACGCCCTGCCTCTACTCCCACACGCTGTCCCAGATCGTGGGCGCCAAGGTCTATCTCAAGTTCGAGAACCTGCAGTTCACGGCGGCGTTCAAGGAGCGCGGTGCCTGCAACAAGCTGATGCAGCTGGACGCCGAGCAGCGCGCACGGGGCGTCATCGCGATGAGCGCGGGCAACCATGCCCAGGGCGTGGCCTACCATGCGCAGCAGCTGGGTGTGCGGGCGGTGATCGTGATGCCGCGCTTCACGCCGGGTGTTAAGGTGGAGCGCACGCGCAGCTTTGGTGCCGAGGTGGTGCTGCATGGCGACACCCTGGAAGAGGCCCGCGCCCATGCCTATGCGATGGCCGAGGACCAGAAGCTGGTGTTTGTGCATCCGTTTGACGATGCCGACATTGCAGCGGGCCAGGGCACCTTGGCGCTGGAGATGCTCGAAGACCAGCCCGATCTGGACACCTTGCTCATCGCCGTGGGCGGTGGCGGCCTGATTGCCGGCATCGCCACCGCGGCCAAGGCCGTCAAGCCCGGCATCCAGGTGGTGGGCGTGCAGACCTCGCGCTTTCCCAGCATGGTCAATGCGGTGCAGCACCAGGATCTGCCCGTCGGCGTATCGACGATGGCCGAAGGCATTGCCGTGGCCACGGCCGGCATGATCACGCGCGAGATCGTGGCCCGCACCGTCGATGACCTGGTGCTGGTCGAAGAGAGCGATATCGAGCAGGCCGTGCTGATGCTGCTGGAGATTGAAAAGACCCTGGTCGAAGGGGCTGGCTCGGTGGGCCTGGCAGCGCTGCTGCGCTACCCCGAGCGCTTCCGGGGCCAGAAGGTGGGCCTGGTGCTGTCGGGCGGCAATATCGATCCGTTGCTGCTGGCCTCCATCATCCAGCGCGGCATGGTGCGCTCGGGCCGGCTGGCGCGCCTGCGCATCAGCTCGCGCGATGTGCCCGGCATGCTCGCACGCATCACCGCCATCGTGGCCGAGGCGGGGGCCAACATCGAAGAGGTGCACCACCAGCGTGCCTTCACCAAGCTGGCCGCGCAGAACACCGAGATCGACATCGTGCTGCAGACCCGCAGCAAGGCGCATATCGACGAGGTGGTGGACAAGCTGCGCGCCGTAGGCATGCAGGTCGATCTGGCCTGACAGTGCGGTAGCGGCGGTCCTCCTCAAGCGCCCCGGTGGCGTTCCAGCAGCAGGGCCAAGGTCTGCCAGGCGGCCGGCTGCTCGGCCATGGCCACCGAGATGCGCAGCAGGCTTGACGGCGCCTGGCGCGGTGAGAACAGCACCCCGGGCGCCAGCAGCAGGCCATGCTCGCTGGCTTGGCGCGCCAGCAGTTCCGAGTCCATGCCGCAGTCCACCCACGCAAAGGTGCCGGCCACCGGCTCATGCACCGCGTGGCAGCCCAGCGCTTCGAGCTGGCGCAGGCAGCGGTGGCGCGCCTTGTCCACCCGCTCGCGCAGCCGGTCCACATGCTTGCGGTAGCTGCCATCGGCCAGGATGCGGTGCACGATCTGCTCGCTGGGCAGCGCGGAGGTGAGGCCGCCCAGCAGCTTCAGATCGGTCAGCTGGTGGATGAACTCGGGTCGCGCCGCCACATAGCCCACGCGCAAGCCGCCCGACAGTGTTTTGGAATAGCCCCCCACCAGCAGCACGCGCTGCAGCCGGTCCATGGCCACCAGGCGCAGGGGCATATTGCCCAGGTATTCGGAATAGGTGTCGTCCTCGACCAGCAGGAAATCATGCCGCTCGGCAATGCGCAGCACCTCATGGGCGACACCGGCCGACAGGCTCAGCCCGGTGGGGTTGTGCACGGCGGTGTTCAGGATGAAAAGCTTGGGCTGGTGCTGCGCGGCCAGGGCCTGCAGCGCCTGCACATCGGGGCCGCCGGGCAGGCGCGGCACGCCCACCACATTCACCCCCATCGTGTTGAGGCGGCCAAAGATCAGGAACCAGCCCGGGTCCTCGACCAGCACGGTGTCGCCCGGCTGCAGAAAGCAGCGCACGATCAGGTCCAGCCCGTGGGTGACGCCGCTCACCGTCATCAGCTGGGTCTCGGGGTGGGCAGGCACTTCCTGCGCCTGCAAGGTCGATGCGATCTGGCGGCGCAGCGGTGCCAGCCCCTGGGGCAGGCCGTAGCCCAGCAGACTGCGTTCGGCCCGCACGCCCTGCTTCAGAATGGCGCGCATCGCGCCGCTGATCAGGCCTTCGTCCATCCAGCTGGCGGGCAGGCAGCCGGCACTGCCGGTGTGGCCGGAGCCATCGGCATCCTCGCGGAAGATGCCGCGCAGCAGGTAGGCGGTGTCAAACGCAGCACCCTGGGCCAGGCTGGCCGCAGGGGCAGCGGCCGCTACGGCCAGCGCGCGCTGGGCACAGACAAAAAAGCCCGCGCCCCGGCGCGATTGCACCAGGCCCTGCGCGGCCAGCCGGTCATAGGCCTGCACCACCGTGTCGCGGCTCACGCCCGCCTGGTCGGCCAGCGCCCGCACCGATGGCAGGCGCATGCCCGTGCGCAGCCCGTGGTGGCGGATGCGGTCGCTGAAATGCGCCACCAGCTGCTCGACCAGGGAGGCGCTGCCGGTGCGCACCGGCTGCCAGCCCCAGGCGGCCGCTGCCAGCGGGCGGGCACGGGAGCCGGGCGCAGCGGCGTCAACAGCGGTCTCGGCTGCGGTCTCGGCTGCGGTCTCGGTGGCCGGCGAAAGTGTCTGGGTCATAAGAGCAGGCCAATTCTGCAAGTGGCCAGTTAAAGTGTACCGGTACTGTACTGTATCCTGGCGTTAGCATGACAACAGCTTTTCTTTTCTTCCTTGTTCGCACGTTGCCATGTCCGTTCTGCCCCAAACCTCCGCCTTTGTGTTGCCCCTGGCCCTGTTCGCCTTTGTCAGCTCGGTCACCCCGGACCCCAACAATGTGATGCTGACGGCCTCGGGCGCCACTTTTGGCTACCGCCGCACGGTGCCGCACATGCTGGGCATCAGCCTGGGGGTGGTGGCCATGCTGCTGCTGGTGGGCCTGGGGCTGGGCGTGGCCTTTGAGCGTGAGCCGCGTCTCTACACCTGGCTCAAGTACCTGGGTGCCGCTTACCTGCTGTGGCTGGCCTGGAAGATCGCCCGCTCCGGCCAGGCCGGCGCTGGGCAGGCCGGTGCGCAGCCCTTTGGTTTTTGGCAGGCCGCTGCGTTCCAGTGGGTCAACCCCAAGGCCTGGGTCATGGCCATCGGCATCGTGGCGACCTATACCCCGCGCGATGGATATACCGCCAACCTGCTGCTCGCCGCGCTGGTGCTGGGGGTAGTGAACTACCCCAGCGTCAGCGTCTGGACCTTGTTTGGCAGTGCGGTGGGACGCGCACTGCGCACGCCCCGGGCACTGCAGCGCTTCAACTGGTGCATGGCGGCACTGCTGGTGCTGTCGCTGTATCCGGTGCTGGAGGGCTGATCGCTGGCGCGAGCCACACCGGCTGGCTCAGGGTTTTTGCCCGGCATGCAGTCTGGGGCCTGCTAGCTACAATGGTCCTCAGCTTTTTTGGCAGCCTTTGCATTGGAGAGAGCCCATGTCCAGCCCGCACACCGACGCCGATACCGAACACCCTCCGGTGGATACCGTGGAAGCCATTGTTCCGCTGATGCCGGTGGTGCTCCCCGTAGTGGGCGCGCTGATGATGTTCCTGCTGGCCTTCATTGCCGTCTACATGGCCTGAGTGCCGCGCGATCCGCGCCCCAGGGCCTGTTGCTGAACCCGCCGCTGGCGGGTTTTTTATCGCCTGCCGCTGTCCGATGATGGCTGGCGCGGCCCCGCGCGGCATGCGCGCCTTGGCCACTGCAGGGCCGCGCCACCTGCGCGACAGGCGGCTGGCCAAAGAAACCGGTATCAATACAATTATGCATTTTGTCATGCATCAAATGCATAGATGTGGTGACTGAAAATCACCGTTTTGGGGTCCGACTGCTAAAATCGCGAGTCCAGCGTAGGCATTTTTGCGCACAGGCATGGCGCCCTGTCCGACGCAGTGGAGACGGTTTTTCAAAAATGGGTTGCCGGCCAGGGAGCGGGCCGCAGCGGTTTTTGATGAACCGTTTACAACTTTGAAAGCTTCCGATGAACGCAAACGTCCAAGCCGGTGTGGCCATTCAGGCGCCCGACTATGTCAAGAACCCCAAGCTCATTGCCTGGGTGGCCGATATGGCCGCACTGTGCAAGCCTGATTCCGTCTACTGGTGCGACGGCAGCCAGGAAGAATACGACCGCCTCTGCCAGCAACTGGTCGATGCCGGCACCTTCAAGAAGCTCAACCCCGCCAAGCGCCCAGGCAGCTTTCTGGCCTGGTCCGATCCCTCGGACGTGGCACGTGTCGAAGACCGCACCTACATCTGCTCGGCCAAGAAAGAGGACGCCGGCCCCACCAACAACTGGATGGAACCTGCCGAGATGCGTTCGACTCTACAGCCGCTGTTTGACGGTTGTATGAAGGGCCGCACGATGTATGTGGTGCCGTTCTCGATGGGCCCGCTGGGCTCGCCGATCGCCCACGTCGGCATCGAGCTGTCCGACAGCGCCTATGTCGCAGTCAACATGAAGATCATGACCCGCATGGGCCGTGCCGTGTATGACGTGATCGGCAGCGATGGCGACTTCGTGCCCTGCGTGCACACCATCGGCGCGCCCCTGCAGGCCGGCGAAAAAGACACCACCAGCTGGCCTTGCAACAAGACTAAGTACATCGTGCACTACCCCGAGACGCGCGAAATCTGGTCCTACGGTTCGGGCTACGGCGGCAATGCGCTGCTGGGCAAGAAGTGCTTTGCGCTTCGCATCGCCTCGACCATGGGCCGCGACCAGGGCTGGCTGGCCGAGCACATGCTGATTCTGGGCGTGCAAAACCCCCAGGGCAAAAAGTACCATGTGGCAGCCGCGTTCCCCAGCGCCTGCGGCAAGACCAATTTCTCGATGCTGGTGCCGCCCACCGGCTTTGAAGGCTGGAAAGTCACCACCATCGGTGATGACATCGCCTGGATCAAGCCGCAGGCCGACGGCTCGCTGCGCGCAATCAACCCCGAAGCGGGCTACTTTGGCGTGGCCCCGGGTACCAACTACCACACCAACCCCAACTGCATGGCCAGCCTGGACAAGAATGTGATCTTCACCAACGTCGCGCTGACCGACGACGGCGATGTGTGGTGGGAAGGCATGGAAAAGGACAGCGGCCAGCTGCCGGACCACCTGATCGACTGGCAAGGCAAGGACTGGACCCCGCAGATTGCGAAGGAAACCGGCGCCAAGGCCGCCCATCCGAACGCCCGCTTCACCGTGGCTGCCACCAACAACCCGGCCCTCGACGAAGCCTGGGACGACCCCAAGGGCGTGAAGATCGATGCCTTCATCTTTGGTGGCCGCCGCTCGACGACCGTGCCGCTGGTGACCGAAGCACGCAACTGGAAGGAAGGCGTCTACATGGCCGCGACCATGGGCTCCGAAACCACCGCTGCCGCGTTTGGCGCGCAAGGCGTGGTGCGCCGCGATCCATTCGCGATGCTGCCTTTCATGGGCTACAACATGAGCGATTACTTCGCCCACTGGCTGAACCTGGGCGACAAGCTCGAAGCCGCTGGCGCGCAGCTGCCCAAGATCTACACCACCAACTGGTTCCGCAAGGATGCCGCTGGCAAGTTCGTCTGGCCCGGCTACGGTGAGAACATGCGCGTGCTCAAGTGGATGCTGGACCGCCTCGAAGGCCAGGTGCAGGGTACGCAGACCGCCTTTGGCGTGGCCCCACAGTACGCCGAGATCAACTGGACCGGCCTGGAC
This sequence comes from Comamonas sp. SY3, assembly GCF_041730275.1. NCBI lineage: Bacteria > Pseudomonadati > Pseudomonadota > Betaproteobacteria > Burkholderiales > Comamonadaceae > Comamonas > Comamonas sp. SY3. Next base: position 164,912 of record NZ_JBGTYN010000004.1, read on the forward strand.
TTCAATGCCGAGCAGTTCAAGACCGTCACCAACATTGACACCGCCGTCTGGACCGAAGAGCTGGCGTCGCACCAGGCCCATTTCGACCACCTGGCCCAGCGCCTGCCCCAAGCGCTGCTGGATATCAAGGCCGACCTCGAAAAGCGCCTGACCGCTGCTTGACCGGCCGCTCGTCCGCGAGCTGGTAGCTCCGCTGCCAGTGACGCAGCCAACGACGCACCGCAAAACCCCGCATGTTTCAGGCATGCGGGGTTTTGTTTTGGATGCGGAGCTGCGGTAGACCTGCCTGGGCTCCGTGGCAGTGCAGGGATGGAACTGTGGTTTGTGGCATACAGCCAGCAGCTTGCTCGGCGGTAAACCGCTTGCCAATCGTTGTTCAAGCGCTGCGGTTTGCGCGGGCAGAGGTGTTATGCCACGCCAAGCCGCGCATCCGCTTTGGAGGGACTGCGGTCGCCAACGACAAAAAAGCCACGGCATGCCGTGGCTCTTGAAAAGGCAGATCGTGGCTGCCGGCGCTGGGGCTCTGGAGGAACCCCGGCGTTGATCAGTAGTTCTTGTGGTAGAACGAAACCGCTGCGTCGCTCATGGCGCGGTTCAGATCAGCCATCACGCGGCTGTCTTGCAGGGCCACTTGCCAGGTCTTGTCGTCTTCCATGGCGCGGCGGTGGCCTTCGTCCCAGCTGCGGCGTGCGGCGCGCAGGCTGCTGCTCAGGTTGCGGGCAGGGGCGGCCAGCAGGGCGATGGCGACAAAGGCGACGGCCCACAGCAGGGCCCAGCCAGCGATCCAGTGGCTGCCGCCAGCGACGGAGTCCACCAGGCGGGTAGCCACAACCAGCACTGCAGCAACGAGGGCTGCCAGCATCAAGGAAGCGCCGATGCCCTTGGTGCCGAAGGTGGTCTTGAGATGTTCAGCAGCACGTTCCACACGCAGAACGCCCGTGTGCTCGGTAGCCATGCCAGTGTGTACAAAACTGTTGGTCATGATGGATGTCTTTGGTATTAATGCTTCTTGGAAGCGATGCACGAAGTATAGGGTTTACCCTAGACCATCTCAAATTTATCTTTTGAATCTGTATCATTCATGCCAGTGATGTATTGCAGGCCGCTCAGCACCGCAAAGGATTGAAAATGCTGCCCCATCAATTTCGGCATCTCGATCTGAACCTGTTGCGTGTATTCGACGAGGTGATGAATGAGCGCAGCCTGACCCGGGCCGCCGACAAGCTGTCCATCACCCAACCCGCAGTCAGCAATGCGATGCGGCGCCTGCGCGAAGCCTTGAATGACGAACTGCTGGTGCGCAGCGGCCAGGGCGTGGAGCCTACGCCGCTGGCCAATGCACTGTGGCCGGTGGTGCGTGAATCGCTGGCGCGGCTGCAGGCCAGCTTTGCCCCCGAGCGCTTTGACCCGGCCCACGCCACCCAGGCCTTTGTCGTGGCGATGGCCGATGCCACGGCCGCCACCTTGCTGCCCAGCCTCATGCATATTCTGGAGACCGAGGCGCCAGGCGTCTCCGTCCATGTGCAACCACTCACTACACGTGATCCGCGCGAGGAGCTGGAGGCCGAGACCGCCGACCTGGCCGTCGGTTATTTCCCCTTTGTGCTGGCCGAGATGACGGCGCGCGCCCAATCGGGGGATCTGGTGGATTTCGAGAGCCGGCGCCTGTATGACGGCGAATACCTCTGCGTGATGCGCAAGGACCATCCGTTGAGTGAGGGCTTGCTGACTTTGGAGCGCTACTGCGATGCGCGCCATATGCTGGTGAGTTTTTCCGGCCAGCCCTTTGGCTTTCTGGACGAGGCGCTGGCATCGATCGGCCGCAAGCGCCGCGTGGTGCTGACGGTGAACCAGTACTTCACCGCCGCCCGCGTCGTGGCGCGCACCGATCTGCTGACCGTGCTGCCGCGCCACTTTGTGCCCGCCACCGGCATTGCCGATCTGCTGGCCTTCCAACCGCTGCCGCTGCGCGTGGAAGCCGTGCATGTGGATGCGCTGTGGCGCAGCCGCAGCGGGCATATTCCACCCTCGGCGCTGGAATGGATGCTGCATGCGCTGGAGCGCTCGGCGCGGGCGGCTTTTCCTGACCTGGAATTACCGATGTAGCGGGCTGCAAGCCGCCAAAGCCCATGGTAGGCTAGGCCACCATGCACCTGCAAATCCTGTCCGACCTGCACCTGGAGACCCATCCCCATTTCCACGCCCAGCCCGCGCCCGGCGCCGAGCTGCTGATCCTGGCCGGCGACATTGGCTCCTACCAGAATGGATCGATGCTGGACGATGCAGATTTTGGCCTGGGCCAGTTCAGCCCGCAGCAGGCGGGAGGCCATTGGCCCGAGCCGGTGATTCTGGTGCCCGGCAACCATGAGTTTGACAACCAGGATTTCGACATGGCCCGGCAGCGCCTGCGCGCCAGCTGCAACAAGCTGGGCATCACGATGCTGGACTGCGAAACCCTGGTGATCGATGGCGTGCGCTTCATCGGCACCACACTCTGGTCCGACTACGACGCGATTGCGCTGCACAACGGCGTGACCGAGCTGGGCGCGCTGATGAAGCAGCGCGAGAAGGCCTTCAAGGCCGCCAACTTTTACCTGACCAAGGCCCAGACCGTGCGCAACGGCCAGCCCTTTCTGGCTGCCGAGATGCGCGACGAAGCGCTGCGCTGCCAGCAATGGCTGCGCGCCGCACTGGCCGAGCCCTTTGACGGCAAGACCGTCGTCATCACCCACTTCGCCCCCAGCCTGCGCAGCGCCGATCCGCGCTATGGGCTGACCCCTGGCACCGCCGGCTTTTGCAATGTGCTGGACGAGCTCCTGCCCTATGCCGACCTCTGGATCCACGGCCACCTGCATGCGCCCAGCGACTATCTAGCCAAAGGCCAGCACAGCGATGGCCGCCCCTGGCAATGCCGGGTCGTGGCCAACCCGCTGGGCTATGCGCGCAAGGGTGAGCAGGAAACCTTCAACCCGCATTGCCTGGTGCGGGTGTAAGGCGGCAGGTTCTCAGGGACTGCTCTGTGCGCCACGACTTCTCGCGCGGCTCCACAACATCGGTACGGTAAGGTTTGTGCTTGGCGCTGACTAGCCTCTGCGCCGCCGCCATGCCTTGAGCGGACGCTTATATCCCGCGTATTGATCTCCATTTTGCATACCGCGTCCCTAAAACAGTTATTTGGGCGCATTTCAGCAGCAAAACGTTTACGGTCGACTTTTCTTCTCGGATGCGTGCTTAGCATCTTCGATCAAAACCAAGGGTTTTCACTTAAATTTTTCGCCAAGCCTGATGCATATCAATGTGCGTTTGACGATGAATCTATAAGCTGATACACATGATTTAAGCCTGTAAAGCGCGTTGCCGGTGCCGGTATGCGGGTTTTGCCAGCTCACAGTCCAGCGTTGGTCGTGGCACCGGTGTTGGGTCCCTCACCCCTTGTTGAAGGAGTTAAGGCATGCGTATTTTGTTGGCCGTTGACGGCAGCCCTTACACCCAAAAAATGCTGGATTACCTGGCAGCGCACGCAGAGTGGCTGACCTCCAACCACCATTACACGGCACTCACGGTGCAGCCGCTGCTGCCGCCCCGGGCCGCCAAGGCCTTGGGCAAGGCGCTGGTGGATGACTACCACTCGGAAGAAGCGCAAAAGGTGCTGGTGCCCGTGCAGGAGTTCCTGGCTGCCCACCAGGTGAAGGCCGTGGCAGAGAGCGCTGTGGGCCCCATTTCGCAGACCATTGCGGAGACGGCCGATAACGGCGGCTATGACCTGCTGATCATGGGCACCCGGGGCCATGGCGCGCTGGCCAAGCTGGTGCTGGGCTCGGTGGCCACCCAGGTACTGGCAGAGAGCAAGGTGCCGGTATTGTTGATTCGGTAAATGGATAGGATCAGATAACGAGTCTATCATTTGCTATTCACCATATAGCAATACTTGGCGTGGATACTGCACCACCAACAGATTTGACCAATGAGGGAGGGGTGGAACCACCGGTGCAATGAATACCGGTGGTCATCCGGAAACTGCTTGCACCCCAGGGGGTGCAGGCAGTTTTTTTATGCCTTGACGGTGGCGCGCGCGGCTGCGGTGGGCGGCGCCAGGCTGCCCTTGGCGCTGTGCACCATCGCATCGCTCAGCGCGCTGAGCAAGGCCGACTGCAGATTCCAGCAGTGCCAGAACAGATCAACGCGCAGCACCTGGGCCTCGGCCACATTGACCAGGCGGCCATCGGCCAGGTAGGGACGGGCGAGCAACTCGGGCACCACGCCCACGCCCCAGCCGGCGGCCACGGCGCGCACCTGGGCTTCGGAGTTGGGAACGTAGAGCTGGTGCAGTCCCACCGTCTTGAGCCCCATCGCGCGGGCAACAAACACGCGCTGCATGTCGTCCTTGCGGTTGTAGCTGAGAAACGGCAGGTGCTTGAAGTTGCTGCGGTTGATCCCCTGCGGCACATGCTGCTCGGCGAAGGCGGGTGAGGCCACGGCGATGTAGTGCATCGCGCCCAGCGCCGTCACGCGGCAGCCGCGCAAGGCTCTGGGCATCGTCGTGACACAGCCCAGCACCTCCCCGGTGCGCAGCAGCTCCAACGTGTGGTCCTGGTCGTCGGTGATGATCTCCAGCGGCAGCTGCTGCAGCGCGATGTCCTGCAGCGCATCCAGCGCCCAGGTGGCAATGCTGTCGGCATTGATGGCGATCGAGATGGCCTCGTCATGGGCGCTGCGGCCCATGGCGTGGGGCAGCAGGCTGTGCAGTTCCTGCTCCAGGTCGGTGCGCAGCAGCCGCAGCTGCTGGGTGTGCTTGAGCAGCAACTGGCCCGCAGCGGTCGGGCGCAGCGGACGGCTGCGCACCACCAGCACCGAGCCGATCTGTGCCTCCAGCGCGCGCAGCCGCTGCGAGACCGCCGATTGCGTCACATTCAGTCGCACAGCGGCCTTCTCGAAACCGCCTTCTTCAATCACGGCGGCCAGGCATTCCAGCGCGACCGGGTCCAGGTTGCTCATGGGGCTCCAGTATTAGTAGAACTGATGAATCCTGAAGAAGTTTAATTGCACTTTATGTTACAGCCAAGATGCCAGACACTGAGAGCCATGAAAGTCATCATCCTCGGCGCCGGCATCATCGGCACCAGCACTGCCTGGCATTTGCTGCAACTCGGCCACGACGTCACCGTCGTGGACCGCCAACCGGACGCGGCGCTGGAGACCAGCTTTGCCAATGCCGCGCAGATCTCGGTGAGCTACTGCGAGCCCTGGGCGAACAAGCATGCCCCGCTCAAGGCGCTCAAGTGGATGTTCGACAAAGAGGCACCGCTGCTGCTGCGCCCCCATGCCGATCCGCAGCAATGGCGCTGGCTCACCCAGTTTCTGGCCGAGTGCAATGACCGCTCCTTTGCCCGCAATGTGCAGCAGATCGTCGCGCTCGGTGCCTACAGCCACAGCGCGTTGAAGGCCGTGGTGGCGCAGACCGGCATTGAGTTCAACCGGCTCGAACGCGGCATTGCCCACTTCTTCACCAGCGACGAAGCGGTGCAGGATGCACAGATGGCCGTCGATCTGATGCGCGAGTACGGTGTGAACCGCCGCATGGTCAGCACCGAAGAGTTTCTGAAGATCGAGCCCGCCTTCAAGCCCTATGCCGCGCACATCAAGGGTGGCACCTTTACCGAGAGCGATGAAAGCGGCGACGCCCGCGTGTTCACGCAAAAGCTCGCCCAGCTCTGTGCCCAGGGCGGTGTGCAGTTTCTCTACAACCACCGGGTCGAGCGGCTGAATGTGGCGGGCGGCGCGATCGATTCCGTCACCGTGCGCGCCACCGCAGCGGGTGCAGACAGCCGCCCACGCACCTTGCAGGGCGATGCCGTCATCGTCGCCTGCGGCAGCTACACCGCGCCGCTGCTGCGTACCGTGGGCCTGAACGTCGCCATCTACCCCGGCAAGGGCTACAGCGCCACCTTGCCGATCCTCAAGCCCGAGGCTGCGCCCTTTGTCAGCTGCATCGACGACGGCAACAAGCTGGCGATGAGCCGGCTGGGCAACCAGCTGCGCGTGGCCGGCACCATCGAGCTCAACGGTTTTGACAGCTCGCTGGACAGCCCGCTGGCCAAGGCCCGCTGCCACATGCTGGCGCGCCGCATCGAGGAGCTGATGCCCGGCGTCTGCGATACCCGCCTGCCCGAGCAGGGCGGCAACCCGCAGTTCTGGACCGGCCTGCGTCCTGCCACCCCCACGAATATCCCGTTCATTGGCCGCACCAAGATCGGCAAGCTCTGGATCAATGCCGGTCATGGCACCCTGGGCTGGACCCATGGTGCCGGCAGCGGCAAGGCCATGGCCGAGCTGGTGAGCGGTCGCATGCCGGACATGCAGTTTGGTTTCTACGGCTTTGAGGGGGAGGCCCAGCAAATTGCAGCAGCCTATTAGTGCTAAAGGCAAATCCTGGCCGGTTGCCTGCTTACGCTTGCGGTCCTTTGTCTAAGGACCAGCGCAGTTGTCGTATCAGTGGCTCTTCTCCGCTGATGACGCTGATGCATAGATTGCCGGTTGCAACTAGCCACTCTCTCAGTCCGCATCCATAACCTGACAGGCTGTGGATTTCTGCAGACCAGCCTCCCGCCAAAACCTCCAGTACGTTGTAACCGTGAATGAATTCTGGAGAGGCCAGATAATCGGCTATATCTGACTCGTCAAGACATCGGAATTTTCGCGCGCCTGCGAATTCAACGATTAAGCCGGAAATGATGTCCTGATGGTCGCGCTCTTGAGCGATGTAGATACGTAAGCCATCTTGGTCGAAGTGCATAGCTTCAATATCAGAGCTGCCGCTTACCTCAATGCGTTCTCCAAAGCCTCGGGAGACGAACATGTGAATGGCTCCATCAAGATTCGCATGAAAAAACCCGCCTCAGCAAGTGCTGGGCGGGTGTGTATATGCGCGAATGAAACGCTTACGCGTCCAGACGCACCAGCCAGCCGTGGCGGTCCGGGGCGCGGCCGTACTGGATGTCGGTCAGCTCCTTGCGCAGCGCCATCGTGACTTCGCCAGCCGGTGCCGACAGGTCGCCCACCGAGAAGCCTTCGCCCTTGAGCTGGCCGATGGGGGTGATGACGGCAGCGGTGCCGCAGGCAAACACTTCGGTGATCTCACCGGAGGCCACGCCTTGCTTCCACTCGTCAACGGCGATCTTGCGCTCTTCGACCACCATGCCACGGTCGCGTGCCAGTTGCAGCAGCGAGTCGCGAGTGATGCCTTCCAGAATGCTGCCCGACAGCGCAGGCGTGACCAGCTTGTTTTGCTTGCCGTAGACCAGGAACACGTTCATGCCGCCCAGCTCCTCGAGGTACTTGCCCTCGGCAGGATCGAGAAACAGCACCTGCGAGCAGCCGTTGTCCTGGGCTTGCTGCTGGGGCAGCAGCGAGGCGGCATAGTTGCCGCCGCACTTGGCAGCGCCGGTGCCGCCCTTGGCCGCGCGGGCAAAGTCGGTGGACAGCCAGATCGCCACGGGCGCCACGCCCTTGGCAAAGTAGGGGCCTGCGGGGCATGCGATCACGTAGTAGGTGGCCTTGTGGGCGCTGCGCACGCCCAGGAAGACTTCGTCACCGATCATGAACGGGCGCAGGTACAGGCTGGCTTCGTTGCCGCTGGGCACCCAGTCCTTGTCCACAGCGATGATCTGCTTGAGCGATTCCACAAAGATGTCGACCGGCAGCTCGGGCAGGGCCAGGCGGCGGGCGGAGCGCTGCAGGCGCTCGGCATTGGCTTGGGGGCGGAAGGTCCAGACCGAGCCGTCCGCATGGCGGTAGGCCTTGATGCCTTCAAAGATTTCCTGGCCGTAGTGCAGCACGGCGGCAGCGGGGTCCAGCGCAATCGGGCCGTAAGGGGTCACGGCCGCATCGCGCCAGCCACCCTCTTTGTCCCAGTGCACCGAGACCATGTGGTCGGTGAAGTGCAGACCAAAACCCGGGTTGTCGAGAATCTTGGCGCGCTCTTGGACGCTGCGTGGCTGGCTCGATGGGGTGACGGCAAAGCTCAGGGAAGAGGGGGACACGGGACTAATCCTTCAGTTGGCAACAGGGACAGCAGCGTTCTGTGGGGGAGCCGCTGCCGGTCATGGTGGCCGTCCGCCAGCCTGGAGAGGCTCCAGGACAAAGTGACGGGCTGCACGCCAAACCCCATAGCATGCCAGTTTTTTGCCCCGGTGGCGCCAAGCAGGCTGCATTGCCAGCATGGCGAGTCAACCACCTGCAGAGGCAAACGGCCATCGCAGGCGGCCGGCTTACGGGTTTTTCCTAGTGAACCGTCGCACGCTGGGTCGCCAAAAAATCGAGCAGCAGGCCTTCGAAGGCATCCGGGCTCTCCAGCTGGGGCCAGTGGCCAACGCCTTCTAGGCTTTCGTGCCGGGCCTGGGGCAGCAGGTCTGCCAGCGCCTGCATGCGCTGGGGTGGCATGCACACATCCTGGCCGCCGCTCACCAGCAGGCAGCGCTGGCTGAGGTGGGGCAGGCGTTCGGCCAGGGTGCTGGGGCCGGCCAGCATCTCCAGCATGCGGCCATAGGCCAGCGGCTGGATCTGGGTGATCGCATGGCGCGCCAGCTGCAGGCCTTCGGGCAAGGCCTGCTGGCCCGATTGCAGCTGCACCAGCAGCTCGGCAAAACGCTGCATCTGCACCGGCTCGGTGCTGGCCTGCTGCTGGCACTGGGCCAGCAGTTGCTGGCGCGTCTGCACCCAGTGCTGCTGGCTGTCGGCCTCCAGTGCCGGGCCGCCGGCCACCAGGGTCAGGCTGCGCACGCGGGTGGGGTGGCGCAAAGCCAGCTCGGCGGCCACCATGGCGCCCATGCCATGGCCGACGATATGGGCGCGGCCAATCTTCAGCGCTTCCAGCAGGCCATCGGCCGTGGCAGCCAGCGCCTTCAGGCTGTAGCCGCCATAGGGCGGTGGGTTGGCGTGGTAGCCGGGCATGTCCCAGGCGATGGCGCGGTAGCCCTGGCTGGCGAGCAACTCCACCTGTGGGGCAAAGCCCAGATGGTCGGTGTCGGCATCGTGGAGCATCAGCACCGTCGGGCCGCTGCCAAGCATCGCAAAATTGGGAATCAGGGACATAGGTGTGCTTTTCGCCGAGTGTTTCCCTCGCAGATGCGGCCCGTCTGCCTTGTTTTCAAGCACCTACGCCCGCAGGGGCCTCGCCTGCTGGCCGATAATGGCCCTTATCCATGCTTTTGACGGCATGGCATCTGCCCCTGCCGTCTGCCTGCCCCGTGAACCGCTCCCTGCCTCCTGAACACCTGCAATCACCCGCTTCTGCCTCGTTTTCCGAACGTGAGTTTCGCAATGCGCTGGGCCAGTTCGCCACCGGGGTGGCCGTGGTGACAGCGCTGGCGCCCGATGGCAACAAGGTCGGGCTGACGATCAGCTCCTTCAATTCCGCATCGCTCACACCGCCGCTGGTGCTGTGGAGCCTGATGAAGACGGCCAGCTCGATGCCGGTGTTCGAGACCGTCAGCCACTACGCGATCAATGTGATGGGCGCGCACCAGAAGGCGTTGGCCTTGCAGTTCAGCCGCAAGGGCATTGACCGCTGGGCGGGCGTGGAGTTTGAGATGGGCGTCACCGGCGTGCCGCTGCTGGCCGGCGCCATTGCCAGTTTTGAGTGCCGCAACGGCCCCCACCATGATGCGGGCGACCATGTGATCCTCGTCGGCGAGGTGGCGCATTGCCAGCATGTGGCGGGCGTGCCGCCGCTGCTCTACCACGGTGGCAATTTCTACACCGAGCAGCTGATCTGAGCCACGCGTGCTGCAGGCAACAAAAAACGACCCGAGGGTCGTTTTTCATTGGGCGGGCGGGGCGCTGCTTACTTCTCGACGAAGGCGCGTTCCACCACAAAGTCGCCTGGCGTCGAGGTATTGCCTTCCTTGAAGCCCCTGGCTTCCAGCAGTTCCTTGAGCTCGGCGAGCATCGCGGGGCTGCCGCAGAGCATCACGCGGTCGGTGTCCGGGTTCAGTTCGGGCAGGCCGATGTTCTGCGGGAAGGTGCCGGCGGTGATCTGGTTGGAGATACGGCCCTGGTTGCGGAAAGGCTCGCGCGTCACCGTGGGGTAGTACACCAGCTTGTCCTTGACAATTTCGCCGAGGAACTCATGGTTGGGCAGCTCCTCTTCCAGCAGCTTCTGGTAGGCCAGTTCCTGGACCTGGCGCACGCCATGCACGACGACGACCTTTTCAAAGTGGTCATAGGTCTCGGGGTCGCGCGCCACCGACAGCCACGGCGCCAGGCCGGTGCCGGTGCCGATCAGGTACAGGTTCTTGCCAGGCAGCAGGTAGTCGACCAGCAAGGTGCCCGTGGGCTTCTTGCCGACGATGATGGTGTCACCCACCTGGATGTGCTGGAGCTTGCTGGTGAGCGGGCCGTCATCGACCTTGATCGACAGGAACTCCAGGTGCTCTTCGTAGTTGGGGCTGGCGATGGAATAGGCGCGCAGCAGGTTCTTGCCGTCGACCTTCAGGCCGATCATCGTGAAGTGGCCGCTGGAGAAACGCAGCGCGGGATCACGGGTGGTCGTGAAGGAGAACAAACGATCGGTCCAGTGGTGAACAGACAGGACACGTTCTTCGAGAAAGGCGCTCATAGCAGTGCAGTACTCAGTTAGTCTTGTGTATATCTATAAACGCTATTGTTCACTATTCATACAACTTAAACGTCATATGGACATATCGGCGCGTTGTGAACGGGGTTTTTCGGTGAACCAGTGCCTATTTTCGGTCTATCGCAATAAGACCCATGGCCTAGGGACCCTCTGCAAAACTCCCTGCCGTGGTCTGAACGCGGGCTCGGGCGATCCGCGTCCATCCCGCTTGGCGAGGGTTTTGCAGAGCATCCCTAGAAGTTATCCAGGATGTTGGAAATCGAGGTCGCCGCCAGCAGCACATGGGGCAACAGCTCGGCCTCGGCCTTCGCCGTGCCCCAGCGCGTGGAGGGGGCCGAGATGGTGATCGCGCCAATGGGCACACCGCCCCGGCCGGTGATGGCGGCAGCCACCGAGATATCGCCCACCACGGTCTGGTTCTGCACGATCGCATAGCCGTCGCGCTCGGCGTCTTCGATGCGGCGCAGCAGCTCTTCGGGGTCGGTCATGGTCTGGGCGGTGATCTTGACCAGCGGCGTCGATCCGATCAGGCGCAGGCGCTCGTCCACCGGCAGCTTGGCCATCATCGCGCGTCCCGATGCGGTATAGGCCGCAGGCAGGCGCGAGCCCACGGCAAAGTCCGAGTTGTAGATGTAGCGGCCCGGCACCTTGGCGATGAAGACCACCTCGTTGCCATCCATCTCCTGCAGGTTCGAGGTCTCGCCCAGGGTGTGGGTCATCTCGATCAGGTAGGGATAGGCCCGCTCGACGATGCGTTGCGAGCGCAGGTAGTTGTACGACAGGCGCAGCACCTCGGGCGCGAGTGTGTACTGGTTGGAGCCGGGCAGGCGGCGGATGTAGCGCAGGTTCTCCAATGTGAAAACAATGCGCTGGGTGGCGCTGCGGTCGAGCTGGGCGGCCCGGGCAATCTCGGCCAGCGACATCTCGCGGTGGGTGTCGCGAAAGGCTTCCAGCACCTGGAAGGCCTTGGCCAGGGAGCCCACGAACAATGAGGATTCACGGGCGGAGGGTTCAACGCTTGCTACGGGCTCGGCAATGCTGTGGGTGTTTTTAGGCATCGTAAAAAGCGGCTGTCTCGGGTCACTGTCTAATGGTCTTGCATGAAGGTCGCGTTCAGGCTTGTGGCCTGCGGCGCGCCCAGCAGTCTGAGGGTCGTCTCGAACTCGGTGCGCAGTATCTCCAGAACCTCGGCCACGCCCTGGGGGCCGCGTGCGGCCAGTCCGTAGAGCGGCGCACGCCCCAGCAGGACGGCATCGGCCCCCAGCGCCCGGGCTTTGGCGATGTCGCTGCCGCGGCGCACCCCGCCGTCGACAAAGATATGCATCTTGCCATGAACCGCGTCGGCAATCTGCGGCAATTGCGCCATCGGTGCGGGTGCGCACTCCAGCTGCCGCCCGCCGTGGTTGCTGACCACGATGCCGTCGGCGCCAGCCTGCAGCGCGCGCCGGGCATCATCGGCGCTGAGCAGGCCCTTGACGATGACGGGCCCCTTCCAGTGGCGGCGCACCCAGGCCAGGTCTTCCCAGCGCAGGCCCATGTCCATCTCGCGGCTCATCGCGGCGGCCTGCTTCTGGATATTGCTCTCGACCCCGGCGCTGCGTGCCAGGTTGACCAGCTGCGGCGAGCCGCCCTGGCGCAGCATGCGCAGGCACCAGCGCGGGTGGCTGAGCAGGTCGGCCAGCAGCCGGGGCGTCCAGGGCACGGGCATGCGAAAGCCGTTGCGCACATCGTGGTCGCGCTTGCCATGCACCATGGTGTCCACCGTCAGCATCAGCGCGCTGAAGCCCGCTGCCTGCGCGCGGGCCATCATGCTCTGCGCGATGCGGCGGTCCTTTTGCACATAGAGCTGCAGCCACAGATCGCCCGGGCTGGCGGCGCGCACATCTTCCAGCAAGGATGTGGAGGCCGTCGACATCACAAAGGGCAGGCCAGCTGCATGCGCGGCGCGGGCCAGCACCTGCTCGGCCTGGGGCCAGTACAAGCCGTTCAGACCGGTGGGCCCGACAAAGGCCGGCATCGCCTGTTGGCGGCCAAACAGGGTGATGCTGGTATCCACCTGGCTGACATCGACCATGGTGCGCGGCAAGAAGGTGACATCGCCCCAGGAGGCGAGGTTGCGCGCCATGCTGCGGCCGTCTTCCGCGCCGCCTTCGAGGTAGTCAAAAGCGAAGCGGGACAGGCGCCGGCGCGCCAGCTCCCGGTAGTCTTTGATGGCGGGCAGCATGGCGGGTGCTCGCTCAGGCCAGCGCGTGCTCAGCCTGCAGCTGGGCCGTCAGCACCTGGCGCAGGCGGGCGGACAGCTCGGGGTTGCAATCGACCAGCGGGGCCAGCAGGTGCGGCGCCTGCACGCCCACCAGGTCCCAGACCGACTTCATCGGGCCCGGGTTGGTCTCGGCAAAGGCCAGGTCCAACAGGCCGATCAGCTCCTGGTGCAGTGCCAGCGCTTCCTGGGTCTGGCCACTGGTCAGCAGCGCGTACATGCGGGTCCACGTCTTGGGCAGCAGGTTGGCCGTCACGATGATGCCGCCCTGGGCGCCGCAGAGCATCTGCGCGGGGAAGATGGTGTCCTCGCCGCTCAGCACGGCAAAGCTGGCATCCACGCCCTTGACCACCTTGAGGAAGTGGTACATGTCGGTGTTGCAGGCCTTCATGCCGATGATGTTCTCGTGGCGCGAGAGCTCATGCAGCACTTCGGGAGCGATGGAGATGCGGGTGCGGTAAGGGATCTCGTAGATCACCACCGGCAGCGGCGACGCATCCGCATAGCGCAGGAAGTAGTCGCGAATGCCCTGCTGCGACGGCGTGGTGTAGTAGGGCGTCAGCACCATCAGCGCGTCTGCGCCGGCATCGGCCAGCGCCTGGCCGGAGGCAATGGCGTCGTGGTAGCCGGGGTCGAGCACGCCAGCCAGCACCGGCAGGTCAGCGGATTGGTGCTCGCGCACGGTGGCCACCATGCGGGCCCGTTCGGTGCGCGACAGCGCGCCGTATTCGCCGGTGCCGCCCAGCGGCACGGTGCCGCTGATGCCGCTGCCTTGCAGGTGGTCCAGCAGCGCGCGCACGGCCTGGGTGTCGATCTGGCCGTCGGCGGTCACCGGCGTTGCCAGTGCAGGGAAGATGCCGCGGAGTTGCTCAGAGGTGATACGTGTAGTCATGGTTCATCAATTCAAAGAAGCGGCGGAGCGGCGACGCAGCCAGTCCGCACAGGTGATCAAAATGCCGATGAAGGCGAACAGGCAGGTCGAGACGGCGGCGATCACCGGCGAGATCTGCAGGGTCACTTCATCCCAGAACTGCTTGGGCAGGGTGGAGCTCAGGCCACCGGAGGCAAACAGCGAGATGGTCAGCTCGTCAAACGAGGTGGCAAAGGCAAACAGGAAGGACGAGGTCAGGCCGGCGGCAATGATCGGGAAGGTCACATAGCGCAGGGTCTGCCAGGGGCGGGCGCCCAGGCTCTGGGCGGCCATGTCCAGGCGCGTGTCGTAGTTGCGCAGCACGGCCATCATGGTCATCACCACATAGGGGATGGCGATGACGGTATGCCCCAGCACCAGACCCAGCGAGGTGCCCACCAGGCCCACCTTGGAGAAGAAATAGAACATGCCTACGGCAATGATCATGCGCGGGATGATCAGCGGCGACAGCACAAAGGCCAGCAGCAAGGCCTTGCCGCGCATCTGGCTGCGCACCAGCAAAAAGGCCACCGGCGTGCCCACGGCCATCGCCGCCAGCGCGGCAAAAAAGCCCACGACAAAGCTGCGCACCGTGGCGTTGATCCACAGCGGCGAGGCCAGCATGTCCTGGTAGTGCTGCAGGGTGAAGCCCTGGGGCGGCCAGTTCAGGCCCGATTTGTCGGCAAACGAGATCGGGATCATCAGCAGCGCAGGCACGCTCAGGAACACCAGCAGCGCCACCACGCTGGCGCGCAGCACGAACGAATCGCCTTGCTGCAGATCGCGTTTGCGCGAGCGGGGCACCAGCGCAATCAGGCGGTCGCTGATGCTGCCCAGCAGGCCCAGCACCGTCTCGGACAGCTGGCGCATGAAGCCGCTGCTGTGGTTGCTCTTGTCGGACTGCGCGCCCGTCATCGTCGACAGGCCCAGCACCTTGTCATAGACCGCAAACACGATCAGCACCACGATCAGCAGCAGCACCGAGATGGCGCCGGCAAAGCCCCAGTTCATCACCTGCATCACCTGCTCGATGATGAGCTGGGTGATCATGGTCTCCTTGCGGCCACCCAGCAGCTGGGGCACGATGAAGAAGCCCACAGCGGTGACAAACACCATGATGGCGCCCGCTGCCACACCGGGCATGGACAGCGGAAAGTAGACGCGCCAGAACGCGGTGCCTGGGCGCGCACCCAGGGTGAGCGCCGCGCGCGGCAGGTTGCGGTCGATGTTCTCCATCACCGACAGCATGGTCAGCACGGCCAGCGGCATCAGCGCATGGACCATGCCCACCAGCACGGCGCCAAAGCTGTAGAGCATGTTGGAGGGCGCATCCTGCAGGCCCAGCGCCAGCAGCAGCTGGTTGGCCAGGCCATTGCGGCCCAGCACCACGATCCAGGCAAAGGCGCGCACCAGAAAGCTGGTCCAGAAGGACAGCAGAATCCAGAACACCCAGCGGCTCTTCTTGTCCTTTTGCAAGGACGAGACCAGATAGGCAATCGGGTAGCCGCCGACGATGGACAGCAGCGCCGTGACCAGCGAGATCTTCAACGTGATCCACATCGTGTCCAGGTAGACCGAGGAGCTGAACAGCTGGCTGTAGTTGTTCCACTTGAAGCTGCCATCGCTGTAGATGCTCAGCAGCAGCAACTGGCCGACCGGGTAGACCAGCAGCACCAGAAACAGCATGACCAGCGGTGCGGCCATCATCAGCGGCCTTACCCAGGCCGCGCGGGGGGTGGCGGCGCTGTTCATGCGGGCTCCGGAACGGCGACGGCATCGCTGCTGGACCAGCCAAAGTCCACGGTGCTGCCCAGCGCATGGTCATGCTTGGCGATGGAGGTCGGGAAGGACAGCACCACCGGCTCGCTGCTGAGGGCAGGCGCCTTCAGGTAGAGCTTGGTGAGGCTGCCGGTGATCATCGTGTCGAGCAGCTGGCCGCTGAAGCGTTCGCTGGCGCCCTGGGCGGCTGCAGCGGCCGCCATGTTTTGCGGGCGCACCATCACGCAGACCTTGGCGCCGGTGGTCAGCGGCTGGTCGGCCGATGCCAGCAGTTCGGTGTTGGTGCCGTTCAAGGCCACGCGGGCCTGGCCGCCCTGGCTGGACACCACGGTGCCCTTGAACAGATTGCTCTCGCCCAGAAAATCGGCCACAAACGGTGTGCGCGGGCGGAAGTACAGGTCCGCCGGCGAGCCCAGCTGCTCGATGCGGCCGCCGTTCATCAGGCAGATGCGGTCCGACATGGTCATCGCCTCTTCCTGGTCGTGGGTCACATAGACGATGGTGGTGCCGGCCTCGCGGTGGATGCGCTTGATCTCCAGCTGCATGTGCTCGCGCAGCTTCTTGTCCAGCGCGCCCAGCGGCTCGTCCATCAGCACGATGGACGGCTTGTAGACCAGGCAGCGCGCCAGCGCAATGCGCTGCTGCTGCCCGCCCGAGAGTTCCTTCGGAAAACGCTGCGCCACATGGGGCAGGTGCACCAGCTCCAGCGCCTCCAGTGCGCGCTTCATCGCGGTGGCGCGGTCCAGCTTGCGCATCTTCAGCGGAAAGGCGATGTTCTCGGCAATCGTCATGTGCGGGAACAGCGCATAGTTCTGGAACACCATGCCGATGTCGCGCTCATAGGGCGCGCCATAGGTCACGTCCTTGCCGTTGATCAGCAGCTGGCCGCCATCGGGCACGGACAGGCCGGCGATCATGCTCAGCAAGGTGGTCTTGCCCGAGCCCGAAGGGCCCAGCAGGGTCAGGAACTCGCCCTCAGGCACTTCCAGGTTGGTGGGGTGCAGCGCGACAAAGGAGCCGTAGCGCTTGGTCAGACCCGCAATCGACAGTTTTATGTTCTTCATTTCAATGGACTCCATTGCACCGCGGTGCAACGAATGAACCTGGGGGTGCCTGTGCGGAGGCCGGCGTGTTGTGCCGCCGCTCCGCAGGGTTCGTCATCAGTGGCGGGCAGTGCTTACTTCAGCACCCAG
Source organism: Comamonas sp. SY3 (assembly GCF_041730275.1). Classification (NCBI taxonomy): domain Bacteria; kingdom Pseudomonadati; phylum Pseudomonadota; class Betaproteobacteria; order Burkholderiales; family Comamonadaceae; genus Comamonas; species Comamonas sp. SY3. The sequence goes on from NZ_JBGTYN010000004.1 coordinate 181,687, forward strand.
CCGTTGAACTTCTCGATCACCGCAGCCTGGTTGGCCACCCAGTACTTGGCATCGATCTGCACGCCGTTCTTGATGTTGTCGGGATAGGTGGGCGAGTCCTTGGCCAGCTCGGGCTTGATGTACTTGAAGGCCTCGGGCTGGGTCACGCCAGCGGCAAAGTACTGGCTGAGCGAGCCCATGCGCTGGGGCTCGGACGCGAACTTGATGAACTCGCGGCAGGCGTCTGCATTGGGCGTGCCCGCCAGGATCGACCAGCTGTCCACGCCCCAGATGTTCTGGTTCCAGACGATGCCGATCTTGGCGCCATCGGCATTGGCCGACTGCGGGCGCGACACCCAGGTGGCGATCATGTCCACTTCGCCGGACTTGAGCATCTGCTCGACCTGCGCACCGGAGTTCCACCAGACGTCGATCTTGGGCTTGATCGCATCGAGGGCCTTGAAGGCGCGGTCCAGGTCCAGCGGGTACAGCTGCGCGGCCGGCACGCCCGAGGCCATCGCGGCCTGCTCCAGCGTGTCGAACGGGTGCTTGCGGATGCCACGGCGGCCGGGGAAGTCCTTGACGTTCCAGAAATCGGCCCAGGACTTGGGCGCGGCGCGGCCCTTGAAGGCCTCTTCGCGGTAGGCCAGCACGGTGCTGTAGACATTGGTGCCCACGCCGTAGGGCGACATGTACTGCGCCGGGATGGTCTTGACGAAGGGGTCGTTCTCCAGGCCATGCTTTTCCAGCAGCACCTTGCCGCCTTCGGTCAGCAGCAGGATCGCGGGCTGGCTGATCTTGGCCATGTCCCAGGTGTAGTTCTTGGTCTCGACCATGCTGCGGATCTGCGCCACGGGCTCGGCCGTTGCCTGCACCCCCACCACTTCGATGCCGGTCTTCTGCGTGAATGGCTTGTAGTACACCGCGCCATAGGCCTTGGTGTAGATACCGCCGTCATCACGCACCACGATACGCTTGGACGTGGCACGGGCATAGCGCAGTACGGCAGGTGCAGCAATCAGGCCTGCGCCAGCCACAGCCGCCTTCAGTGCGGTGCGACGGGAGGTAGTGATCTCAGTCATAAAGTGTCCTTTCGAAGGAAGAGGCAGGAGAAGTCAAGGGAGGGAGGGGGTCAGGGAGCGGGCGGCAGCAGGCGCCCGGGGTTGAAGCGCTGCTGCGGATCGATGGCGCGCTTGATCGCATGCATCAAGTCCAACTCGACGGCGGGCTTGAACAGCGCCATCTCGTCGGTCAGCACCTGGCCGATGCCATGCTCGGCGCTGAAGGTGCCTGCCAGCGCGCAGGCCACTTCGTTGACGGCCTGCTTGACGCGGTGCGAGAGCTGGTCCTGCTCGGCGGGGCTGAGCGCCTGCCACTGCGCAAACTGCATCTGCGGGATGAAGTGCACATTGCCGTCGCCCAGGTGGGCGACGATGATGATGGGCGCGCCCGGCACGATGCGGTGCGCGGCAGCCGTGGCCTGGCTGATGAACGCGGGGATGGCCGACAGCGGCACGGCCGGGTCGGTGTTGATGCCGATGCCGGCCTTCTTGTTGCCTTCGGAGACGCTGTGGCGCACCTCCCACCAGTCGGCCTGCTGCTTGCCGTTGGTGGCGATGGCCGCATCCAGCAGCATGCCCTCTTCGGCGGCGGCCGACAGGGTCTCTTCCAGCGCGGCGGCCAGCAGGGCCTCGTCGCAGGTGTCGGTCAGCTCCACCAGCACATGCCAGGGGTAGCCGGGGCTCAGCGGCGCGCGGCGGTCGGCCACATGGTTCAGCACAATGTTCAGCTGTACATCGTTGAGCATCTCAAAGGCCGACAGCGAGGCACTGCAGCGGCTCTGGAAGCGGGCCAGCATGGCTATGGCTGCCTGGGGCGATTCCACCGCCAGCCAGGCCATCGCACGCGCCGTGGGCAGTGGGTGCAGCTTCAGCGTCGCGCCGGTGATGATGCCCAAGCTGCCTTCGGAGCCGATGAACAAATGCTTGAGATCGAAACCGGTGTTGTTCTTGCGCAGGCCGTAGAGCCCTTCCCAGATGCGGCCATCGGGCAGCACCACTTCGAGGCCCAGTACGTTCTCGCGGGTATTGCCATAGCGCAGCACGCCCGTGCCGCCGGCATTGGTCGCAATGTTGCCGCCGATCTGGCAGGAGCCTTCGGCACCCAGGCTCACCGGGTAGAGCCGGCCATGGCTGCGGGCGGTCTCCTGCACGGTCTGCAGCACGCAGCCCGCATCGACCACCATGGAGTTGTTGGCCGGATCGACCGCACGCACCTGGCGCATGCGGCCCAGGTTGATGACCACGGTCTCGGGCAAGTCCGCGCGCGGAATCGCGCCTTCGCAGAGGCTGGTATTGCCGCCCTGGGCCACCACCGGCACCTGCGCGGCATGGCAGAGCTTGACCACCTCTGCGACCTGCGCCGTCGTCGACGGGAACACAACGCACTGGGCCTGGCCCTGGTAGCGCCCGCGCCAGTCGGTCACATGGCCGGCCAGGTCCTGCTGGCTGCGGAGAACTGCGCTATCGCCAAGCAACGCGATGAAGGTCTGAATCAATGCCATATGCCCACGGGTCCAAAGTCTGGGGGAGAGGACTCGATGATGGCTAATTCTTAATAAGATTAGTATTAGATGAAATACGAATACATGTGATCGAATAGCAATTAATACATCGCAGCATACGCCGCCCAGCCTGCCGCAAAACCTGTCGCACCATGCGGTCAAAACTGCGTTGGCATCCATGTGCAGACAGCCCTTTGCCGCCCCGGCTGCGGGCAGCGCGCGGAAGCCGTCACAATAGCGGCCTGAATATCAGCGCCTGCCTCCGCTGCGAGGCCGGTCTCACCTGGAGACTTTTGCATGCGTATTTCTGCCCGCACCCCCCTGTTGTCGCGCACTGTCAGCGCCTTGGTGCTCGCTGGTCTGGGGGCCTCGGCTGCCCAGGCGGCCGGTGTGATCAAGATCGGTGAGATCAACAGCTACAAGAACCAGCCCGCGTTTCTGGAGCCCTACAAGCGGGGTATGGAGCTGGCGGTGGACGAGGTCAACCGCGCGGGCGGCGTGAATGGCAGGAAGCTCGCGCTGATCACCCGCGACGACAACGCCAACCCGGGCGATACGGTGCGTGTGGCCGAGGAGCTGATTGCGCGTGAAAAGGTCGATGTGCTGGCCGGCGGTTTTCTGTCGAACACCGGCATGGCGCTGACCGACTTTGCCAAGCAGCGCAAGTTCTTCTACCTGGCCACCGAGCCGTTGACGGACAAGATGGTCTGGAGCAATGGCAATGCCTACACCTTCCGCCTGCGCCCCTCCACCTACATGCAGGTGTCGATGCTGGTTGAAGAGGCGCTCAAGCTCAAGAAAAAGCGCTGGGCTCTCGTCTACCCCAACTACGAATACGGCCAGTCCTCGGTCGCCACGTTCAAGGCCAAGATGAAGGCAGCCCAGCCGGATGTGGAGTTCGTCACCGAGCAGGCCACGGTGCTGGGCAAGGTCGATGCCGGCAGCGTTGTGCAGGCGCTGGCCGATGCCAAGCCCGATGCGATCTTCAACGTGCTGTTTGCCACCGACCTGACCAAGTTTGTGCGCGAAGGCAATACGCGCGGCCTGTTCAAGGGGCGGGATGTCGTCAGCGTGCTGAGCGGCGAGCCCGAGTACCTCGATACCCTGAAGGCCGAAACGCCCAATGGCTGGATCGTCACCGGCTACCCGGTGCACAGCCTCAAGACGCCCGAGCACAAGGCCTTTTTTGACGCCTACCAGGCGAAGTACAAGGACTACCCGCGCCAGGGCTCGGTCGTTGGCTATGCCGGCATCAAGTCGCTGGCCGAGGGCATCAGGAAGGCCGGCAGCACCGACACCGAGGCGCTGATCAAGGCCTTTGAAGGCTTGCAGGTGGTGTCGCCCTTTGGCCCGATCACCTGGCGCGCGCAGGACCACCAGTCCACCATGGGCGCCTATGTGGGCAAGCTCAAGAACGTGGGTGGCAAGGGCGAGCTGGTGGACTATGTCTACCGCGACGGCAAGGACTACCTGCCCAGCGACGACGAAGTGCGCAAGATGCGCCCCCAATAAGGTGATGGAACGCTGTCTGGCCCCCGCACGCGCCGCCAGCCTGCGGGTGGCGCTGCCCGTTTGGCGGGAGCGGCATGACGGCCAGGCATGGCCACAAGCGCAGGATGCCGCATGAGTTTTTCCGGTCTGCTGGTACAACTGCTCAACGGCCTGGCCGGCGCCTCGTCGCTGTTCCTGGTGGCCGCCGGGCTGTCGCTGATTTTTGGCGTCTGCCGCATCGTCAACTTTGCGCATGGCTCCTTCTACATGGTGGGCCTGTATGCGGCCTATGCGCTGGCCGAGGCCATGGCGCCGCTGGGCGGTGGCTGGGGTTTCTGGCTGTCGCTGCCGTTGTCGGCCATCGCCGTCGGGCTGCTGGGCGGCCTGGTCGAGGTGCTGCTGCTGCGCCGCATCTACAAGGCGCCCGAGCTGTTCCAGCTGCTCGCCACCTTTGCGCTGGTGCTGGTGATCAAGGATGCGGTGCTCTGGCTGTGCGGGCCCGATGAGCTGCTGGGCCCGCGCGCGCCGGGGCTGGGCGGTGCGGTCGATATTCTGGGCCGCGCCTTTCCGAGCTATGACCTGTTCCTGATCGCGGTCGGCCCGCTGGTACTGGGCGCCACCTGGCTGCTGCTGCACCGCAGCCGCTTTGGCATGCTGGTGCGCGCCGCCACGCAGGACCGCGAAATGGTCGGCGCGCTGGGCGTGCGCCAGGCCTGGCTGTTCACGGCCGTATTTGCGCTTGGCGCCGGCTTGGCCGGGCTGGGCGGCGCGCTGCAACTGCCGCGCGAGCCCGCCACGTTGGAGCTCGATCTGCAGACCATCGGCTCGGCCTTTGTCGTCGTGGTCGTCGGCGGCATGGGCTCGCTCACCGGTGCCTTTGTCGCGGCCCTGCTGGTGTCCACCGTCAAGGCGCTGTGCATCTGGCTCGGCGTGGTGCAGATCGCCGGCATCGACATCGCGTTTCCGCAGCTCACCCTTGCCGCTGATTTTCTGGTGATGGCCGTGGTGCTGGTGCTGCGCCCCTGGGGCCTGCTGGGCCAACCGCAGGCCACCAGCCGCAGCCATGGCCTGCGTGAGCAACCGCTGCGTGCGCCGCCGCCCGCTTTGAAAGCGGTGGGCGCCGCCGTGCTGCTGGCCCTGCTGGCGCTGCCCTGGGCGGTGGATGCGCAGTCCTACACCCTGGTGCTGGTGGTGGACCTGGTCATTGCCGCGCTGTTTGCCACCAGCCTGCATTTCCTGATGGGGCCCGCTGGCCTGCATTCCTTTGGCCATGCGGCCTTCTTTGGCCTGGGCGCCTATGGCGCGGCGCTGCTGCTGAACGCGGCCGGCCTGCCGATGCTGTGGGCGCTGTTGCTGGCACCACTGCTGGCCGCCTTGGGCGGCGTACTCACGGGCTGGTTTGCGGTGCGGCTGACGGGCGTGTATTTCTCGATGCTGACCCTGGCCTTTGCGCAGATCATCTGGGCCACCACCTTCCAGTGGGATTCGGTCACCGGCGGCAGCAATGGCCTGACCGGGGTCTGGCCCGCTGCCTGGCTGGAGGATAAGCGCTGGTTCTACCTGCTGACCCTGCTGCTGGCCACCGCCGGCGTGCTGGCGCTGTGGCGGGTGCTGTATGCCCCGCTGGGCTATGCCTTGCGCGCCAGCCGCGATGCGCCGCTGCGCGCCGAGGCCATCGGCATTGCGGTGGCCAAAGTGCAGTGGATGGGCTTTGTGCTGGCCGCGTCGGTGGCCGGGCTGGCGGGCGCCTTGTTCGCGTTCTCCAAGGGCAGCATCTCGCCGGAGACCATGTCGGTGGCCAAGTCGGTCGATGGCCTGGTCATGGTGCTGCTCGGCGGTGTGCAGACCTTGGTGGGCCCGATTCTGGGCGCCTTCAGCTTTACCTGGCTGCACGATGCCGTGGCGCGCAACACCGATTACTGGCGTGCCACGCTGGGCGCGGTGATTCTGTTGCTGGTCTTGCTGTTCCCGCAGGGCATTGCCGGTTACGGCAAGCGCTGGTGGCAGTGGCTGCTGCAGCGGCGCGGAGCGTAAAAAAACCCCGCCAAGGAGCGCGGGGTGGAGTGTGTTGGAGCGGGCCTGATCAGCTGTTGCAGGCCTTGCTGCCCTTGGCGGGCTGGATGCCCTTGGCCTTGGCATCTGCCAGGGTCATGTACTCGCCTTGCTTGGTGGTGCCGTAGTAGCGGTCGCCTTGGCAGTGGTAGATCTTGGAATTGGTATTGGCCCAGACCTTGCCGGCACCGCCGCCTGGGGCGGCGGTCTTGGTCTTGGTTTTGTCTGCCGCCGCTGCAGGCGCTGCTGCAGCAGCAGCGGGGGTCGCTGGCGCGGCCTTGGCGGCGGGTGCCGGTTTGGCGGCCGGAGCCGTGCCTGCTGCCGGTGTTTGGGCAAAGACGGCCGCCGTGCCGCACAGCGCGATACCGCTGATCCAGGCTTTCCAGGTGTTGCGCATAAAACTCTCCTGTCTTTATGTTGGTCGGGTGCCAGGCCTGCGGGGCCCTGGCATCTCCATGCTGCGGCGGGCGTGCGCAAAAAACAAGCGGGTCAATGCGAATTGAAGTTTTATATCGTTGGTTATTTTGTAATTTGTTGTTTTTATTGAGTATTTGTATCAGCACTGGTTGCCGGTCGATCCATGCCGGGGTAGAGGCGGTCCAGCGCCTCGTGCAGGCATTCACCCAACTGCAGCTGCAGCGCCTGCAAGTGGGCGGCGCGCGCCTCGTCGCTCAAGGCGGCGTCGGGCGCCAGGCTGCCCAGCGCCTTCCACTGCTGCTGCCACTGTGTGGCGCGGTGCTGCACGGCAGCCTGCACCGCCTCGCTCCACTGCGCCGGCGCGCTGGGGCTGGTGTAGCGCCCGCGTCCCCGGCCAAAGTGCGAGATCACCAGGTACTTGAGCAGCAACTGGCCGGTCAGCGCGCTCAGGTACTCCGGCGACAGGTGAAAGCGCTGGGCCTGCTGGTCGAACATCTTGTTCGCGCTCCAGGCGGCACCGGCAAAGGTGACGGCGCCCACGAGTGCACCCACCAGCGCACCGGCGCCCAGCGTCATGCCGCCGGCGACCATGTCGGCCCCCAAGCCCGTGGCTGCGCCGGCTGTCAGCGCACCCCAGAGGCTGGCCGTCTGCGGGTCCAGTGGTGTGCTGGTTTTCAGGTGATCCTTGAGCTGCTGCTGGATCTGGCTGGCCGCCTGGCCATCGAGCTGGTGCAGCTCCAGCAGCGCCTGGGTGCTGGCCAGGTCGGCCTGCTGCAGCGCCTGGGTCAGCCGCTGCATCGCGGCGGTCTGCTCGGGGCTGAGTTCGGCGCCCTCAGCACCGCTGCCCCGGATCGCCTGCGCGACCGAGCCGCTGACCTTGTTCCAGGCGCGCTGCCAGAGCTTGTTGTCACTGGCCTGCACGGTCTCCTGCGCGGTGGCTGCCAGCAGCAATTGCTCGGCCAGGGCCTTCAAGCTGGCCGCTTCGCGCTGCTGCTGGCGCGCGGCGCGGCTCTGCAGCAGGCGCTGGTAGGCGGGCTGCTTGGCATCGGGCAGCAGCGGCGCGATGGACTGCATCACCTGCTTTTCATGCCACCAGCTGCGGGTAAAGGCGTCGAGCACCTGCACCGAGCGGACGGTGCCGGCAAACTCGGCCGTCGCGCTGCGCCAGCGCTGCAGGTCGGCGGCGGTCTGCGCGGCGCTGGTGTCGCTGCCAATCTGGTTGAGCAGCACCAGCACCGGCTTTTCCATCCACTGCAGGATGCGCATCTCGCTGGCCCAGTAACCGGCGTCGGCCGGGTCTTCGGCGGCATTGACCAGGTAGAGCATCACATCGGCATGGTCGCGTGCAGCCTGCAACGCGCGCTGGCTCATGTAGAAGGGCTTGTCGCGCCAGCGGTCCCAGACGTTCGACAGAAACCAGCCCAGCGGGTTGCCCTGCTGCTTCAGGCGGTTGTAGAGCCGTACCGAATCGCCAAAGCCCGGCGTGTCCCAGAGCCATAGTTCGTCGCCTTGCTCGGTGCGCTGCAGCAGATAGCGCTGCGATTGGCTGGTGACATGGGCGGCATCCTGCACTTCGCCAATGTCCTCGGCCACCAGGGTGCGGGCCAGGGTGGTCTTGCCGATGTTGGTGTGCGACAGCAGGCACCAGGCAATCGACTGGTCGCCGGCACCGGCGGCATCGGGTGCCAGTGCGGCGGAATGCTGGAGGTCGTTCGTGGTCTCGGTCATCGTGCGGATCTCGTCAGGTGCCGGTGGTGATCAGCTGGGCATGGATGCCATGCTGGCGGGCAAACTCCTGCCACAGCGCTTCGCGCTCCTGCAGGCGGCGGGGGGCGCCGGCATTGCGGGCGGCAAAATCGCTGCCCCAGAGCCAGAGCTGGCCGTTGGCGCCGTGGCGGTTGTGCAGCTGGGTGAGCAGCTCGCCATGTACCTCGGCCTCGGGCGTGGCCGACAGGCTGACCAGTAGCACTGCCTGCGCGCCTGCGGGCACATCGATGCCGGGCAGCGCCGCGCCATAGGCCAGAGTGGGCAGCCAGTCCACATGGGCGCCTGCGCCATAGAGGCTGATCGCATGGTGGCCGATCGCCGCGCGGCGCTCGGGCGTCACATCGATGCTGAAAGGCAGCAGCACCAGGCGCGTGGCCAGGCCGCCAAAGTCGCGCTGCAGGCGGGCAAAGTAGGCCTGGTTCAGCGGCAGCTGCAGGTGCTGGCGGCGCCAGCGTGCGCGCAGCCCCTGCCACAGGGCCAGCAGCAATCGCGGTAGCACCACGGTGGCGCCCAGCAAGGCGGTATAGGCCCAGACCCAGCGCTCGCCCACATAGGTGACCGGCGCGCTGAGCACACCGGGCTGCGGCGCCTGGGCCGCTGCCGATTGGTACTGCGCCGGCATGCTGCTGGTCACCCAGCCTTGCAGCGTCTGGATGTCGGCCAGGCTCCACGGCGTTGTCCACTGCAGCCACTGGGTGGGGGCAAACAGGATGTTGAGCCAGTGCTGCACCTGCGCGGCCGACAGGAAGGTGCTCTCCCAGCCGACCTGGTATTCCTTGGTCAGGCCGGTGAGCCACAGCGAGGCCAGTGCGCCGGCTGCCACCAGCGCCGCACCCAGGTGCAGCCACTGCAGCCACTGGGCGTTGCGCACGCCTTCGCTGGCCTGCCACCAGTTGCGCTCAAAGCGCAGCGCCATCTTGCGCAGGCCGCTGCCGCGCAGCGCGGGCATGGCCTTGCCGCGCAGGCGTGCCAGCCAGCCGGGGTGTTCGTCGGCGGTTGCGGTGGGTGTGTCTTGGCCGCCAACGGGCAGCTGGGCCGGCTCCCAGAGCGCCACCCGGGCGGGCTGGCGCCGCGCCAGGCCCACCATGCTGCGTACCAGCAGCACCGCATACATCAGCAGGTTCCACAGCACGATGCCCATCAGCGACAGCGACAGCAGATCGACCCGGTGCGGATCGGTGATGCGGTGGCTCGCAAAGCCCAGGCACAGCGCCAGCAGGCCGATGGCCAGCGGCGTCCAGCGCGCCAGGCCCGGGGCATGCTGCCACAGCTGGCGCACATCGGCGGGCAACTGGCTGGCCTGGATGATGCGCTGGGCGCGCAGCTGCAAAAACTGGGCAAAGGCGGCCTGGCCGGCCTTGCCACCCAAGGCGGGCTTGCCCAAGGTGTGCAGCACCTCCTGCGTGATGGCCTCGCAGCGCGCAGCGCTGGGCAGGGCCTCATGGGGCGGCGAGGTTTCGATGGCATGGGCCAGGGCGATGTCACGAACGGCGTCAGCTTTCATGGCAGCTATTGTGGCACCGGGAAAACCTGCAAGCTGTAGCCGGGGACGCTGTGGTATCAACGAAGCTTTGCGTTCACAGAGACACCACAGATGACAACAATGATGAACTTTGCTGAGATGCCCGATGCCAACGGTTTCTTCGGTGACTACGGCGGCCAGCTGGTGCCCCCGCATCTGAAAAAGGCGATGGACGATATCGCCGAGGCCTACGAGCAGATCGTGCAACGCCAGGATTTTCAGGACGAGCTCCAGCATCTGTTCCAGGACTATGTGGGCCGCCCCAGCCCCATCTTCCATGCCCGGCGCCTGTCGCAGCAGCTTGGCGGAGCGCAGATCCACCTCAAGCGCGAAGACCTCAACCACACCGGCGCACACAAGATCAACCACTGCCTGGGTGAGGCGCTGCTGGCCAAGTTCATGGGCAAGACCAAGGTGATCGCCGAGACCGGCGCCGGCCAGCATGGCGTGGCCTTGGCAACCGCCTGCGCGCTGGTGGGCATCCCCTGCGAGATCCACATGGGCCAGGTCGATATCGAGAAGGAGCACCCCAACGTCACCAAGATGCGCATCCTGGGCTGCAAGCTGGTGCCGGTGACCTTTGGCCAAGCGACGTTGAAGGAAGCCGTCGACAGCGCGTTTGAGGAATACCTCAAGGACCCGACGAACTACCTCTATGCGATCGGCTCGGTGGTGGGCCCGCACCCGTTTCCGAAGATGGTGCGTGACTTCCAGTCCATCGTCGGGCGCGAGGCGCGCGAGCAGTTCCAGACCCGCCATGGCAAGCTGCCCGACTATGTCGCGGCCTGCGTGGGTGGCGGCTCCAATGCGATGGGCATCTTCAGCGCCTTCCTGGCCGATGCCGGTGTCAAGCTGGTCGGTGTCGAGCCGGCGGGCGAGGGCGTGGACCAGCCGGGCAAGCATGCCGCGACCTTGTCGGTGGGCAAGCCCGGTGCCATCCATGGCATGAAATGCTATGTGCTGGAGAACGCCGATGGCAGCCCTGCGGCCGTGCATTCCATCGCCTCGGGCCTGGACTACCCCGGTGTGGGCCCGCAGCACAGCTACCTCAAGGACCTGGGCCGGGTCGACTACCAGGCGGTGGACGACCAGGCCTGCCTCAACGCCTTCATGACCCTGTCGCGGGTCGAGGGCATCATCCCGGCGCTGGAAAGCGCCCATGCCGTCGCCTGGGCCATGCGCATCGCGCCCCAGCTGGACAAGGGCGTGAACATCCTCGTCAACCTCTCGGGCCGGGGCGACAAGGACGCCGATTACGTGGCCAGGAAGCTGGGGCTCTGAGCGGGCACAGCGCCCACCCAGGCCGAAAGCCAGCCAAAGGGAGCGCAAGCTCCCTTTTTTTGCGTCCGCATTGCGCTGCCGGCGGGCTGCCGCCGCCCCGGTACCCGGGTAAATACGCTTCTGCTATTTGGATATGTCTATTTAGTATTTGTAGATTGCATACTCAATAGCTCAGAATGCGGTTTTCGCATTCAATACCCATGGAACTTCGCCAGCTTGAGGCCTTCGCGGCCGTGATCTCGACCGGCAGCGTGACGGCCGCCGGCCGCATGTTGGGCCGTTCGCAGCCCGCGATCAGCCGCCTGGTGCAGGAGCTGGAGCAAGAGATTGGCTATGCGCTGTTCAGCCGCAACGGACCGCGCATCACCCCGAATGAGCAAGGCTTTCTGCTGTACGAGGATGTGGCCCATGCGCTGCACAGCCTGCAGCAGATCCGCCAGCGCGCCCGCGAAATAGCAGGCGGCAGCCAACGCCCGCTGAACCTGCTGGCCACGCCGGCGCTGGCCGCGGGCCTGGTGCCTGCGGCGCTGGCGCGGCTGGAAGGCGCGATGGCGCAGAGTATTTCGCACATCCAGCTGCGCAGCGCGTCGCCCGAGCAGGTGGCCCAGGGTGTGCTGACCGGTGCCGCCCAGCTGGGCGTGAGCAGCCTGCCGCTGGAGCACCGCGGCCTGCAGGTGCACTGGATTGGCCGCGCCGCCTGCGTGGCGGTGCTGCCCGAGGACGATCCGCTTGCCGCACTGGACGTGGTGCCGCTGGCCGCGCTGGCCGAGCGCCGCATCATCACCATGGCCAACCCGTACCGCTTGCGCGGCCGCCTCGATGAGGCCTTTGCCGCCGCCCGCCCGGGCGCGCAACCCGGGCAGACCCAGTTCATGGAAACCAATGCCTCGGTGAACGCGATGGCTGCGGTGCGCGCGGGCCTGGGTGTCTCGGTGCTGGAGCCGGTGACGGCGCTGGGCCTGCCGCTGCAAGGCGTGGTGGTGCGCCCGCTCGATACCGACATCCCCTTTTTGTTTGGCGTGGTCAGCCAGCAGGCCACGCCTTGCACGCCGGCGATGGATGCGCTGTGCCAGGCCTTGACCGAGGTGGCGCAGGCGCTGCTGCCCGGCTTTGTACTGCATGACGCGCGAGAGCACGCCGCGCTGCTGGAAGAAATGCTGCCAGAGGGCCAGCGGCCCGCTGCTGGCGCGCAAGAACCTTGAGAGAACCACGCATGAACGACGACCGCCAATTGCCGCCCGCCGGGCTGGCTGCACTCGAAGCACGGGTGCGCCAGGACCTGGCCTGGCTGGACCTGCCCGCCAAGGACTGGGTGCCCGAAACCGCGCTCGAGGGCGAACCGGTACTGCCCGTTGCCATCATCGGCGGCGGCATGTCGGGTCTGGCCGCGTGCGCGGCGCTACGCTTCATGGGCGTGCCGGCCGAGATTTTTGACCAGTCGCCTGCCGGCTTTGAAGGCCCCTGGGCGACGACGGCGCGCATGGAAACCCTGCGCTCGCCCAAGCAGCTCACCGGCCCGGCGCTGGGCAAACCGGCGCTGACCTTCCGCGCCTGGTTCGAGTCGCAGTTCGGCCTGGAGGCCTGGGAGGCGCTCGACAAGATCCCGCGCCTGCAGTGGATGGACTACCTGCGCTGGTACCGCCAGGTGCTGGCGCTGCCGGTGCACAACGGCCACAAGGTGCTGGCCGTGCGCCCGCGCGGCGCCGATGGCGTGGTGCAGCTCGATCTGGAGACCCCCGACGGCGCACGCAAGGTGCTGGCGCGCCATGTGGTGCTGGCCACCGGCCGCGACGGCCTGGGCGGCGCCTATGTGCCCGAGATGGCGCGCAGCCTGCCGCGTGACCGCTGGGCCCATTCGTCGGACAGCACCGATTACGCCCAGCTGGCCGGCAAGCGCATCGGCGTGGTGGGCGCCGGTGCCTCGGCGATGGACAGTGCTGCCACGGCGCTGGAGAGCGGCGCTGCCAGCGTTGATCTGCTGATCCGCCGCAGCGATATTCCGCGCGTCAACAAGGGCAAGGGCGCCGGCAGCCCGGGCCTGACCCATGGCCATCTGCACCTGCCTGACGACTGGAAATGGAAGATCCGCCACTACATCAATGTGCAGCAGGTGCCGCCGCCCCGGGGCAGCACCTTGCGCGTCTCGCGCCATGCCAATGCCCGCTTCAACCTGGGCTGCGCGATCGAGCGCATGGAATGGACCGGCGACGAGATCCGCGTGCACACCTCCAAGGGGGTGTTCCACCTGGACTTTGTCGTGTTCTCCACCGGCTTTCGCATCGACTGGAATGCGCGCAGCGAATTTGCCCCCTTTGCCGCCCATGTGCGCAACTGGGGCGACCGCTTCCGCCACCCCGAGGGCGAGGACGACCAGGAGCTGTCCGACTCGCCCGACCTGGGCCCGGCCTTCGAGTTGCAGCCAAAGATTCCCGGCGCCTGCCCGGGGCTGGAGCGCATCCATGCGTTCTCGTATCCGGCGGCGCTGACGCATGGCACCGTATCCGGCGATATTCCTGCGATCAGCGTGGGCGCCGAGCGCCTGGCCCAGGGCATCAGCAGCCGCCTGTATGCGGAAGATGTGCAGTGGCACTTCGAGAAGCTGCAGGCCTTCAGCGACCCCGAAGTGTTTGGCGATGAGTGGACGCCGGCCGACCCCCCCGGCCAGACCGCTGCGTTGCTGGACAAGGCGGACGCACCATGATCGGCTGGCTGTTGCGCCGCCTTGCGCAGGCCCTGGTGGTGGTGCTCTTGATGACGGTGATCGTCTTCGTCGGCCTGCATGCCATCGGCAACCCGGTCGATATCCTCATCGGCCAGGACGTGGACCAGGTCGAGCGCGCGCGCATCATCGCCCAGCTGGGCTTTGACCAGCCGCTGTGGCGCCAGTACCTGGGCTTTGTCGGCGGTGCGCTGCAGGGCAACCTGGGCGTGAGCTTTGTCTACAACGTACCGGCGATCGAGCTGATTTTGCAGCGCCTGCCGGCCACCCTGGAGCTGGCGATTGCCGCGCTGGTCATCGCCGTGGTGCTGGGCGTGCCGCTGGGCCTGCTGGCCGGCCTCTACCCCGAGAGCTGGTTTTCCAAATCCATCATGGCCGGCAGCATCGTGGGCTTTTCACTGCCCACGTTCTGGGTCGGCCTGATGCTGATCATGACCTTCAGCGTCTCGCTGGGCATGCTGCCGTCGAGCGGGCGCGGCCAGACCGTGGAGTTTCTCGGCGCGCAGTGGTCGTTTCTGACGGCTGACGGTCTGCGCCACATGCTGCTGCCGGCGATCAACCTGTCGCTGTTCAAGATCTCGCTGGTGATCCGTTTGACGCGCGCCGGTGTGCGTGAAGTGCTGCCGCTGGACTATGTGAAGTTCGCCCGCGCCAAGGGCCTGTCGCCGCTGCGCGTGGTGGGCCTGCATGTGCTGCGCAATACGATGATTCCGCTGGTCACCGTGCTGGGCCTGGAGCTGGGCTCGACCATCGCCTTTGCGGTGGTGACCGAGAGCATCTTCTCCTGGCCGGGCGCCGGCAAGCTGATTCTGGACAGCATCAATGCGCTGGACCGTCCCGTCATCGTCTCCTACCTGGTGGTGGTGGTCTGCCTGTTCGTCACGCTCAATCTGATCGTGGATATCTTGTACAAGGTGCTCGACCCCCGCGTGCGCCTGGAGGGCGCAGCATGAGCGGCACCAACACCCCTGCGAACACCCCCGTGGGCACGGCCCCGGCAGCGGCGCTGCGCCAGCCTTCGCCCTGGCGCGCGCATGTGGCGGATTTCATGGCCTCGCGTCTGGCGCTGTTCGGCCTTGTCGTCGCCGTGGTGCTGATTCTGGCGGCGCTGGTGGCGCCCTGGATCACGCCGCAGAACCCCTATGACCTGCAGCAGCTCGACGTGCTCGATGCACGCCTGCCGCCAGGCTCGGCCAATGGCATGGACAGCTTCCACTACATGCTGGGCACCGACGGCCAGGGCCGCGATCTGTACTCTGCGATTCTCTATGGCCTGCGCATCAGCCTGCTGGTGGGCGTGGGCTCGGCGCTGATTGCCGGCGTTGTGGGCACCTTGCTGGGCCTGCTGGCCGCCTATGCCGGTGGCAAGACCGACACGATCATCATGCGCGTGGTCGATCTGATCCTGTCCTTTCCCTCGATCCTGGTGGCGATGATGATCCTCGCCTACCTGGGCAAGGGCGTGGGCAATGTGGTGCTGACCCTGGTGATCCTGGAATGGGCCTACTACGCCCGCACCGCACGCGGCCAGGCCCTGGTCGAGCGCCGGCGCGAGTATGTCGAGGCGGCGCGCTGCCTGGACATCCCCAACTGGCGCATCATGGTGCGCCACATCCTGCCCAACTGCCTGCCGCCGCTGATCGTGATCGGCACCCTGCAGATCGCCCGCGCCATTACCTTGGAGGCCACCTTGAGCTTTCTGGGCCTGGGCGTGCCGGTGACCGAGCCTTCGCTGGGCCTGCTGATCTCCAACGGCTACCAGTTCATGCTCTCGGGCCAGTACTGGATCAGTTTTTACCCCGGCATTGCGCTGTTGGTCACCATCGTGGCGATCAACCTGGTGGGCGACCGCCTGCGCGATGTCCTGAACCCGAGGAACACCCGATGAGCAGCGTGCCCACCTTGCAGGTGCGCCATCTGCGCACCGAGTTTGCGACCCGCGCCGGCACCCTGCGCGCGGTCAACGATGTGTCCTTCACCCTGGAGCGCGGCCGCATCCTGGGCCTGGTCGGCGAGTCCGGCTCGGGTAAGTCCGTCACCGGTTTTTCCATCATGGGCCTGGTCGATGCACCGGGCCGCGTGACTGGCGGTGAGGTGCTGTTCCAGGGCCGCGACATCACCAAGATCAAGCCGCGCGAGCTGCGCCAGCTGCAGGGCAACCGCATCGCGATGATCTTCCAGGACCCGATGATGACGCTCAACCCCGTGTTGCGCGTGGACACGCAGATGATCGAAGCGGTGCGCGCCCATACCTCGGCCAGCAAGGCCCAGGCACGTGACCGTGCCCGCGAGACCCTGGCGATGATGGGCATTGCCAGCCCCGACGAGCGCCTGCAGGCCTACCCGCACCAGCTGTCGGGCGGCATGCGCCAGCGCGTGGCCATTGCCACGGCGATGCTGCACCGGCCCGATCTGATCATTGCCGACGAGCCCACGACGGCGCTGGATGTGACCATCCAGGCGCAGATCCTGTCCGAGGTGCAGAAGCTGGCGCGCCAGCAGGGCACCTCGCTGATCTGGATCACGCACGACCTGTCGGTGGTGGCCGGTCTGGCCGACGAAGTGGCCGTGATGTATGCCGGCCGCATCGTCGAGCAAGGCGGCGTCGATGCCGTGCTGGACAGCCCGCTGCACCCCTATACCGCCGGCCTCATCGGCAGCCTGCCGGCCAACAACCGGCGCGGCAGCCGCCTGCAGCAGATTCCCGGAATGACGCCCAATATGCTGCAGCTGCCGCCGGGCTGTGCCTTTGCCGCCCGCTGCGCCCGCGCCACCGCTGCCTGCCAGGCCCAGCCCGAGCAGACCGAGCCGCTGCCCGGCCGCCTGGTGCGCTGCTTCCACCCGGCGCTGGCCGCCAGCGCCCCCAGCAACCTGGGTACCACCGCGCCGCAAGGCCTGGAGGCCCGCCCATGAACGAGATGATGAACACCCCAGCGGACAGCGCAGCAGTCACCCCGGTCGTCGAGCTGCGCCAGGTCAGCAAGCGCTTTGGCGAGCACAAGCCCGGCCTGGGCGGCCGCCTGCTGCAAAGCCTGGGGCTGGAAAAGCCCCACCCGGTGACCCGTGCGGTCGACCAGGTCGATCTGCTGGTGCGCCCCGGTGAGGTGGTGGGCCTGGTCGGCGAATCCGGTTGCGGCAAGTCCACCCTGGGCCGCATGGCGGCCGGGCTGTTGCCACCGTCCGATGGCGAAGTGCGCTTTTCCGGCAAACCGCTGGCTGCGCTCACGCCGGCCGAGCGCCATGCCGAGCGCCTGCGCATCCAGATGATCTTCCAGGACCCGTACGCCAGCTTGAACCCGCGCCTGCGCGTGGACGAGATCGTTGGCGAGGCGGCCCGCATCCATGGCCTGGTGGACCAGGCCGGTTTTGATGACTATGTCTGCGCGCAGATGGAGCGCGCCGGGCTCGACCCCGCTTTGCGCAGCCGCTACCCGCACCAGTTCAGCGGCGGCCAGCGCCAGCGCATCGGCATTGCCCGCGCACTGGCGGTGCAGCCGCACATGCTGGTCTGCGATGAGGCGGTGGCCGCGCTCGATGTGTCGATCCAGGCGCAGATCCTGAACCTGTTCATGGACCTGCGCGAGCAGCTGCACCTGACCTATCTGTTCATCAGCCATGACCTGGGCGTCGTCGAGCACATCTGCGACCGGGTGGTGGTGATGTACCTGGGCCGCGTGATCGAGACTGCGCCGGTCGAAGAGCTGTTTGCCCGGCCCAACCACCCCTATACCCAGGCCTTGCTGGCCGAGGTGCCCAACATGAACGCCCGCCACAAGACCTACTCGGCCATCCAGGGTGAAATCCCCAGCCCGCTGAACCCTCCCAGCGGCTGCCACTTCCATCCGCGCTGTCCGCGTGCGATGCCGCGCTGCACGGTGGAGGCGCCCCAGCTCAAGGGCATCGCCATCCAGCACCAAAGCGCCTGCCATTTGAACGACGCCTGAACGCTCAGCTGAGCGCCACCTTTTATCCGCATTCTTTGCACCGTTTTCACAGTTTCACCAGGAGTTCGCCATGAAACGCATCATCGTCTCTTCCCTCACCGCTGCCCTGATGGGCGCTGGCCTGGCTGCCCATGCGCAGACCTTGAACATCGGCTTTGCCGACCCGGTCTCGTCGATGGACCCCCAGCTCAACAACCACGCCGGCGACCGCTCGGTGGACCTGCACTTCTGGGACCTGCTGGTCCAGAACAACTACAACAAGCTGCAGCCTGGCCTGGCCGCCAGCTGGAAGAACCTGGACCCCAAGACCTGGGAGTTCAAGCTGCGCACCGATGTGAAGTGGCAGGACGGCAAGGCCTTCAGCGCCGAAGACGTCATCTACTCCTACCAGCGCGCGCGCGCCGTGCCCGGCAGCGTGGCCACCTTTGCCGGCTACCTGCGTACCGTCGAATCGGTGACCGCCAAGGACCCGCACACGCTGATCATCAAGACCAATATCCCCAACCCCGATCTGCCGCTGAACCTGGCTTCGGTGCACATCGTCAGCAAGCATGTGGGCGAGAAATCGGCCACCGAAGACTACAACGCGGGCAAGGCCATGGTTGGCTCGGGCCCCTACAAATGGGTGTCCTACACGCCGGGCGACCGCGTGGTGATGCAGCGCAACGATGGCTACTGGGGTGACAAGCCGATCTGGGAGAAGGTCAACTACCGCTACATCAACAATGCCGCATCGCGCACCGCCGCGCTGCTGGCAGGCGATGTGGACGTGATCGACAAGGTCTCGGTCTCCGACCTGGCGCGCCTGAAGAACGCGCCCAACGTCACCGTCTACCCCTACGACGGCCTGCGTGTGATGCTGCTGCAACCGAGCTTCAACCCGGCGCCCAATGCCTTCATCACCGACAACGCTGGCAAGCCTTTGCCCAAGAACCCGCTGCTGGACCAGCGCGTGCGTGAGGCGCTGAACCTGGCGATAAACCGCGGCGCCATCGTGGACCGCATCCTGCAGGACGCAGCCACCGAGGCCAACCAGTGGATGCCCAAGAACACCTATGGCTACAACCCCGACATCAAGAACATTCCGTTTGATGCTGCCAAGGCCAAGAAGCTGCTGGCTGATGCCGGTTTCCCCGAAGGCTTCAAGCTGACCATGCATGTGCCCAACGACCGCTACCCGCAAGGCCCGGAAACGGCCCAGGTGGTGGCCCAGTTCTGGACCCGCATTGGCGTCAAGACCCAGGTGGAGGTGGTGCCATGGGCCGTGTACTCGGGCCGCGCCAACAAGAACGAATATGCGATGAGCATGCTCGCCTGGGGCAATGGCACCGGCGAGGCCAGCTATGCGCTGGTGAACGTGCTGGCCACGGTCGATGCCAAGAAGGGCCTGGGCGCTTCCAACTGGGGCCACTACAGCAACCCGGCGGTGGACAAGGCGCTGACCGAATCCACCGAAGAGTTCGACATGGCCAAGCGCGAGAGCATTCTGCGCCAGTCGGCCAAGGTGGTGTCCGATGATGTGGGCATCATCCCGCTGTTCCACTACCGCAATATCTGGGCCGCGAAGAAGGGCCTGAAGGTCACCCCGTTCAGCAGCGACCGCACCACCGCATCGATGGTGACCAAGGTGGCACCCTGATGGCCCAGCTGTCCATCACGGTTGACCAGGCGGACGCGCTGATCGATGTGGCACGCCACATCCGTATCGAAGGCGCCCAGCCCGGTGAGGCGGTAGAGATCCGTGCCGAGACCCCGCGCAGTGGTGTGCTGTGGCGCGCGCAGGCGCGCTTCATCGCCGATGCGCAGGGGACCGTGGATCTAAACCGCGATGCCCCCGTCTCCGGCAGCTATGCCGGGGTCGATGGCATGGGTCTGGTCTGGTCGCAAAGCCCGGTGCAATCCTCCAGCCGCGAGCTGTTCAACCAGCCGGTGACCGATGCGCTGGTAACGACCTTGCAGGCCAGTTCTGGCACTGCGCAGGCGCAGGCCCGCTTCAGCCAGCAGCTCGCTGCGCCCGGCGTGACCCGCCGCGAGGTGCGCGAGGACGGCCTGGTCGGCACCCTGTACCTGCCCGCCGGCCCCGGTCCGCACCCGGCGGTGATGATCGTCAATGGCTCGGGCGGCGGCATCAACGAGCCGCGCGCCGCGCTCTATGCATCGCACGGCTATGCGGCCTTTGCACTGGCGTATTTCAAGGCGCCGGGGCTGTCGCCCTACATCTCCAACACCCCGTTGGAGTATTTTGAAAAAGGCCTGCAATGGCTGCGCCGCACGGTGCAACCGGCGCATGACTTTGTCGCGCTCAGCGGCCAGTCGCGCGGCGGTGAACTGGTGCTGTTGCTCGGGGCGACCTTTGCGCAGCAGGTATCGGCCGTGGTGGGCTATGTGCCCAGCGCCTTTGTGCACAGCGGCCAGAACGCCTGCGACCCGCAGGTGGGCCGCGAAGGCCCGACCTGGCTGCTGGACGGTCAGCCGCTGACCCACATCTGGGAAAACAACCGCACCGCCAGCTGGGCCCCGTTTGACGAAGGCCCATCGCCCCACCGCCATGAGCGCGCGATGCGCACCGCCTTGCTCGATGCCGAGGCCGTCGCGCGTGCGCGCATCCCGGTGGAGCGCATCCAGGGCCCGGTGATGCTGCTGTCGGCCACCGACGATGGCTCCTGGCCGTCGAGCGTGTATTCGCAGATGGTGCGCGACAAGCTCGCCGAGGTGCAGCACCCGCATGATGTGCAGTGGCTGGACTTCGAGCGCGCCGGCCACGCCATCCTGTTCCCCTATGTGCCGACCACGCAGCTGGTCTATGCGCACCCGGTCTCGGGCAAGGTCAGCACCGGCGGCGGCAACCCGGCCGACAACGCCCATGCCGATGCCGCGTCCTGGCAGGGCGTGCTGCAGTTTCTAGCACGTGCGGTGGCGGCCCATGCCGGCGCTGCAAAAACATAACCAAGGAGTCTTGCATGTCCACATCCCCCAGCGATGACCTGATCGACCGGCTGGTCGGTCTGGCACCGGGCAGCCGCACCTACGCGGCCCGCCACCAGCGTGAAAAGGTGGTGGCTGCCACCCAGGGCAGCTACCAGGCCCTGTTTGACCCGGCGCTGCCGGGCATCAGCCTGGCCGAGCGCCTGCTGGTCGCGCTCTATGCCTGCCGCCTGACCCCCGCCCCCGAGCTGGTTGCCCACTACCGCGAACGCTTGCAGCAGCTGCCGGTGGATGCCGCACTGATCGCCGTGGCCGAGACCGGCCAACCCCAGGATGCGCAAGACCCGCGCCTGGCGGCCATGCTGGCCTTTACCCGCACCCTGATCGAAAACCCGATCGACGGCGACAAGGCCGCGCTGGAAACCCTGCCAGCCGCAGGCATCAGCACGCCAGCCGTCGTGGCGCTGTCGCAGCTGATCGCGTTTCTTTCGTATCAGGTCCGCCTTGTGGCCGGCCTGCAAGCCATGAAAGCATCCGAGGAGGCCACCGCATGAGCACGCCCGCCGCATTCCAACCCGCCCAGGTCATCCGCGCCCACGGCTTCACCAACGAATCGCTGGAGTGGAAGGCCTGGCTCGATGTGGTCCAGCTCGACCAGGCCACGCCCGACCAGATGGCCGTGCTGGAAGAGAGCCACCCCAAGGCCAAGACCTCGGACTACTACCTGTTCCTGGTGCACCAGCCGCAGATCCTGCGCGAGCGCTCCACGGCCTTCAACGCCATCATGTATGCGCCCGGCGGCCTCTCGCGTGCCGAGCGCGAGCTGGGCTCCACGGTGGTATCGCGCATCAACGGCTGCGTCTACTGCGCCTCGGTCCATGCGCAGCGCTTCGAGCAGCTGGCCAAGCGCAGCGACACCATTGCCCAGGTGTTCGAGCAGCCTGCCACCGCCGGCACCACCGCGCGTGAAAAGGCCATCGTGCAGTTCTCGATCAAGATCACCGAGCAGCCCGCCGCCATCAACGCCGCCGACATCGACGCGCTCAAGGCCGAGGGCCTGAACGACGGCGAGGTGCTGGACCTGCTGCATTCGGACGCGATCTTTGCCTGGGCCAACCGCCTGATGCTGAACCTGGGCGAGCCGCTGATGCCGGAAGCCTGAAGCGGCTTAGTGCGCTGATGTAGCAACCCCCATCGCTCTTTGCCGGGCGATGGGGGTTGTTTTATCTGTGGAAGCAGCCTTTGTTCAGGTTGCAAAAGCCTGTGATGACCCAGCAGCGCCCCCGGTTCTGCCCAACCTCGGCCACTGGAAACATGGCCGGGTCGATGTTTGACTGGTTTGAGTATAAAACTTAAAATATTAGGTCTTAAACGTCATTATTGTACTTAAAGAGAAAAATAATGAATCTTGGGCTTTATGCTCCGGCACAAATCGCTGCTGAACTCGCAGGGCGCTTGCGCAAGCATCGCATTGCCCAGGGCTTCACCCAAGCCGAGCTCGCCAGCCGGGTAGGCGTGTCAAAAGCGACCGTGCTGAACCTGGAGACGGGAAAAAACGTTTCCTTTGAGACGGTCATCGCGGTTGTACAAGTGCTTGGCCTCGCCATACAGTTAGAGAACCTGTTCGTCTACCAACCACGGACGATTGCCGAGCTTGAAAAAGCTGCCGCGCTGCCGCTTCGCGTCCGACATCCGAAAGGATCCTATGGTGCAAAAGATTAATGTGTTCTACGAAGGCTGGGGAGAGCGCTTCCACTGGGCCACCTTGGGTGCCGCCGACCTTCGCAGTCCCGTTATCTTCGAGTACACCGAGGCGGCTTTTCAGCGCGGGCTTGAGCTATCTCCGTATCTGCTGCCGTTACAGCGGGGGAGGGATTTCTCCAAAGTGCTGTTTCAGCACCAAATGGGACTTCCCGGGCCCGCCTACGATTCCTTGCCAGATGGCTGGGGCTTGCTGCTGATGGACAGGCTCTTCCGCCAGCGGGGGCTGGAGCCTTCTAAGCTGTCGGTCCTGGACCGGCTGGCTTACATCGGAAACACAGCCATGGGCGCAATGGCCTTCGAGCCGGCGAGCGGCCTGGATGCGTCAGAGGCGGCACCTATCCCCTTGGAGCAATTGGCGCGAGAAGTGCAGCTTGTCTTGGAGGACAAGGACACAGCGCTTCTGAAGCAGCTTGCGCTGGTGGGCGGCTCTCCCCACGGAGCGCGACCCAAGGCACTGGTGTACATCGACACGAAGCATCAAAGAGCAAGCACCGTACCCATGCAAGAGGGCAGCCCCTGGCTGGTCAAGTTCCCCGCCATGCATGAGCCCAGCGAGGTTTGCGCGATAGAGGACCTCTATTGCAAGTCAGCACGTCGCTGTGGGATAGATGTGCCTGAAACCCTGTGGATGGACTTGGGCGGAGATCTGTCGGCCTTCGGCATCCAGCGATTTGACAGGGAAGGGGGTCATAAGGTCCCCATTCATACGCTCGCGGCCTTCGTGGGGGCAGATTTTCGGCAACCCGCAAGCATTGGCTACAGTGCGCTCATCCAGGCCACAAGGATCTTCACCAAGGATGTGCGGGAGGTCCACAAGGCGTTTGAGCGTGCGGTGTTCAATGTCATTTTTAACAACCGCGACGACCACGGGAAGAATTTCTCCTATCGAATGCGCCAGGACGGCACCTGGAAGCTTTCACCCGCGTACGACCTCACCTTCAACAGGGGACCTAACGGCTACCACCAGATGGATGTGGCGGGGGAAGCTTTGACCATCAGGCGCTCGCATCTCCAGCGTTTGGGGGCGGAGGCGCAGTTGAGCAGCATCGAGGTCGATACCACCATTGACCGAGTGGCGCAGGAGGCGTCAATGTTTCTGGCTCGGGTGGGCGGCTACCAGGGCATCATCAGTACAACCAAAGCGAGAGACATCGCTGCGGCCATCGACGCCAATACCAAGGCCGCTCGCTCTTAGCTCGTATGCCGAGTGCCATCTTTGCCCCATGGTGGTCTCTCGCGCGCCCATGGTTGTGTTTGCTGCGCCTCGGCGCATGCTTCTGCGCTGAAGTGCCAAGCCCCATTGCACTGCAAAAATCAACGCCGGTAAGCAGCCCCCGGGTGGCTGGCCGGCAGCAGCTTGCCCCCTGCGGGGAACAGCTTTTCGCGCAAGGTCCCTTGCGCATAGCGCGTCTTGAACATGCCCCGGTTTTGCAACTCGGGGATCAGCAGGTCGACGATGGCATCCAGGCTCTCGGGCATGACGGTGCGCACGAGGTTGAAGCCATCGATATCGCTCTCGGCGACCCAGTGGGCCATCTGGTCGGCGACATCGGCCGGCGAGCCGATGAAGACCGGCGCCCGCGCACCGACCGGGCTGAAATCGAGCAGATCGCGCACCTTGGGCGGCTGTGGCGTGTTGCGGGTCAGGTGCTCCACGGTGGACTGGATGGCATTGGTCTTTGCGAAGGGCAGCACATCGTCCAGGGCGAGCCGGGACAGGTCCATGCCGGTCCAGCCCGAGACCAGCGCCAGCTGGCCGGCACTGTCCAGGTAGCGGCGGTACTCGTCGCGCAGGTCCTGGGCCTCGGCGTTGGTGGGCGCAACGATCACGGTGGCGCCCAGCAGGGCGAGCAGATCGTAGGGATCGCGGTCGGCGTCGCGTGCCGAATCGCGCAAGGCCTTCACCGACTTGGCTGCTGCTGCGGGTGTGGGGCCGTTGATAAAGCAGGCCTCGGCATGGCGGCCGGCAAACTGCTGGCCGCGCGCGGAGCTGCCGGCCTGGTACAGCAGGGGGGTGCGCTGGGGTGAGGGTTCGGCCAGTGCCCGGCCATGCACGCGGTAGTAGGGGCCGTCATGCGCCACCGCATGCACGCGCTCCGGGTGGGTGAACACGCCGCTGTCCTTGTCGCGCACGGCAGCACCGGCCTCCCAGCTGCCTTCCCAGAGCTGGTAGATCGCGGCCATGAAGTCTTCGGCCACCTCGTAGCGCTCGTCATGGTCGCGCAGGCTGTCGCGCCCCAGGCCGCGCGCGCCGCTCTCCAGGTAGCCGGTGACGATGTTCCAGCCCAGGCGGCCATGGGTCAGGTGGTCCAGGGTGCTGAAGCGCCGCGCAAAGGAGAAGGGGTGGTCGTTGCTCAGGCTCGATGTCACGCCAAAACCGATGTGCTCGGTCACCAGCGCCATCGCCGAGATGAGCATCGTCGGGTCCAGCTGCGGGGACTGGGCGCCGGCCGCCAGGGCCGCATCGGCATTGCCTGCGTAGACGTCGTAGATGCCGAACACATCGGCAATGAAGATGCCGTCGAGCAGGCCCCGCTCTGCGGTGCGGGCCATATCCGCCCAGTAGCGCAACTGGTGGTATTGCGCCTGGTTGTCGCGCGGGTGCTTCCACAGGCCCGCCCAGTTGTGGGAGGGCGCAGCCATCTGGAAGCTGTTGAGGCGCAGTTCACGCCGGGGCTGTCTGCTCATGCGATGGGATCCGTCACGGTGCTTCCGGTGCTCAGGCCTGTGCGGCGGTTTCGCTGGCTGCCGGGCTGGCCAGGGGCGCGGTCTGCACTTGCAGGATGTCGTTGAAGCGGTTGAAGGCGCCGCACAGCGCGGTGCGCCAGGTCAGCTCGACAATCTGCGCTTCGCTGAAGTGCTGGTGCAGGCGCACAAAGATCTCGTCGCGCGTCTGGCTCCAGTTCCGGGTCACCGCGATCGCGTACTCGACCACCAGGCGGTCCACCTCGTTCAGCTCGGGGTGGCTGGCGTAGTCCAGCAGCGTTCGCACGCCGTCCGCCGACAGGCCTTCGACCTGCAGCTTGGGGCCGTGGTGGTCGATGCAGTACTCGCATTCGTTGAGCAGCGAGACGGTGACGATGGCCAGCTCGGTGTAGCGCTTGGGCAGCACCGCCTCCTGGCCCAGCTGCAGCAACAGCGCCCAGGTCTGCGAGAAGATCGGCAGGCGCTGCGCCATGACGCCGGCCTGGTCGGCAAAATCGCCAGCGGCCAGCATGCGGTCCCACAGCGGTTGCTCTGCAGCGGGCAGGTCGTCGCGGGATTTGCGGGTGATTCGGGTCATGGTGAGGTTCCTTGAGAGCGGGGGCCCAGCCGGTATTCCGGCAGCAAGCCGTTGGGTTTGAAGATCAGCATCGCCAGCAGCAGCACGCCGACCAGCGACAGGCGGATGGCGGCCAGCTGCGCGCCATCGAGCCAGGGGATGACGCCGGCCAGCATGCGGCTGCCCTCGAGCAGCAGGATCACCGTGAAGCCGGCAACGAGCACGCCGGCATGGCTGCCGCGCCCGCCCAGGATCACCGCCATGAAGGCATAGGCGGTCAGGATGGTGGTGAACTGGGTCGGGTCGATATAGGTGTAGTAGAACGCGTGCAGGCTGCCGGCAATGCCCAGGATGGCGCCGCCCAGCGCAAAGCTGCGCGCCCGCACCCAGAGCACGTTCTTGCCCAGTGCCTCGGCCACGCCCGCGTCCTCGCGCGTGGCACGCAGCAGGCGGCCGAAGGGCGAGCGCGCCAGGCGCTGCAGCACCACAAACACCAGCGCCAGCCAGACCAGGCAGAAGCCCAGAAAGAACAGGTCCCGCCAGGCCGTGGGCACCAGGTCGGCAAACGGCCGCACGATGTTGGGGATGCCCAGGGTGCCCCGGGTCAGCCACTCCTCGTAGCTGATGAAGAGCCGCAGCGATTCGGCAAAGCCCAGGGTGACGATGGCCAGGTAGTCCTCGCTCAGCCGCACCGAGATCAGGCTGACCAGCGCACTGGCCGC
The DNA here is from genome assembly GCF_041730275.1 of Comamonas sp. SY3. Lineage (NCBI taxonomy): Bacteria > Pseudomonadati > Pseudomonadota > Betaproteobacteria > Burkholderiales > Comamonadaceae > Comamonas > Comamonas sp. SY3. The sequence continues at coordinate 208,095 of NZ_JBGTYN010000004.1, forward strand.
TGCCGTCAGCAGCAGCGCCAGCAGCATGGCGGTGAGAGGCGGCACACCCTGCATCTCCAGCAGGCTGCAGGCATAGGCGCCCAGCATGTAAAAGCCGAACAGGCCAAAATTGACCAGGCCGCCCAGGCCCCATTGCAGGTTCAGCGCCAGGCCCGACAAGGTGGCAATGACCACCAGCACCAGGGTTGCAATCAGATAGCTTGTCATTTGCGCACCCACTTGGCGCCAAACAGGCCGTGCGGCCGCAGCAGCAGTAACAAGGCCATGACCACAAAGGCCACCACCGTGCGGTAGTGGGGCGCCAGGAACAGGGTCGCCAGCTCTTCGGTCACCCCCAGCAGCAGCGCGCCGGCTACTGCCGCCATCGGGCTGCCGATGCCGCCCAGGATCGCGGCGGTGAAGACCGGCAGCAGGTAGTTCCAACCCATCTGCGGGTCCACATTCGAATCCAGGCCGATCAGCACACCCGACAAGGTCGCCATCGCGGCGGCCAGCGCCCAGACGGCGGCCGTCACCTTTTTGCGCGAGATCCCGCGCACATCCGCCAGATCGGGGTTGTCGGCCACGGCCTGCATTGCCCGGCCCAGGCGCGAGAAGCGGAACACCAGCCACACCAGCGCCAGCGCTGCCAGCACGCAGGCCAGGGTGATGAGCTGCTCCTGGTTGACGCGCAGACCGAGCAGACGTGCGGGCCGGGCGATCTCGACACCAAAGCCGCGCGGCGCATTGCCGGCGACCAGGCGCACCAGGTTCTCCAGCACCAGGCCCAGGCCGATCGAGGCCACCAGCAAGGTGACGCCCGAGCGCCCACGCAGCGGCGCAAACACCAGCCTGTCGAGCAGCAGCGCCAGCGCAATGCTGAGGGCCATGCCGGCAGCCACTGCCAGCGGCAAGGGCCAGTTCAGCGGGCCGTTGAAGGCATAGACCAGGTAGGCGCCGGTGGTCACCATCGCGCCAATGGCGTAGTTGGCAAAGCGCAGCACGCTGAAAATCAAGGCCAGCGACAGCGCCGGCAACGCAATGAGCAGGCCCGAGACCAGGCCGTTGAAGATGAGCTGCGCCAGCATCAGTGCGCCCCCAGATAAAGACTTTGAAGTTGGCCGTTGGCCAGCAGCTCCTGGCTGGGCGCGCGCGCCCTGACCTGTCCGGCCACCAGCACCAGGCCCTGGTCCGCAGCGGCCAGACCCAGGCGGGTGTTCTGCTCGATCATGAACAGGGTGACGCCGGTTTGCGCCACGCGCTGCACCACCTCAAACAGGCGCGATGCATTCAAAGGCGACAGACCTGCCGAGGGCTCGTCGAGCGCCAGCAGCCGGGGCGAGGGCATCAGCGACGCGCCCATCGCCACCATCTGCCGCTGGCCGCCGCTGAGCAAGCCGGCCGCCACGTTCAGCTTGGGAACGATCTCGGGAAACAGCGCCAGCACCGCATCGAGCCGCTGGCGCAAGGCCTTGGCGCCACCGCTGGCGATGAACTCATGGCCGAGCTTGAGGTTGTCCAGCACCGAGAGGTTGCGGAACACATTGGCCTCCTGCGGCACATAGCCCAGCCCCAGGCGCGCGCGGCCCGGTGCGTCGATGGCGGTGATGTCGCGGCCGTCCCAGAGCACGCGGCCCGACTGCGGGCGGATCAGCCCGGTGACCACGCGCATCAAGGTGGATTTGCCCGAGCCGTTGGGGCCGACCACCACCTGGCTGGAGCCGGGTGCGACATCCAGGCTCACGCCATGCAGCACGGCGCGCGCGCCGTAGCCGGCCACGATATTGTCCAGACGCAGTTCGGCGCTCATGCCACACCTCCGAGGTAGGCTTCGACCACCTGCGCATGGGCAGAGACCTGCGCAAAGCTGCCCTGGGTCAGCACCTTGCCCTGCGCCAGCACATACACCGGGTCGCAGAGGGCGGCAATCATGTCCATGTTGTGTTCCACGATGGCAAAGCTCATGCCCTCGGCCTGCAGGCTGCGGATAAAGTCCGCAATCTCGCCGACCAGCACCGGGTTGACACCGGCTGCCGGCTCATCGAGCAGCACCAGCCGGGGCTTGAGCATCAGCGCGCGGCAGAGCTCCAGCAGTTTCTTCTGGCCGCCCGAGAGGCTGTCGGCCCGCTCATGCGCCAGGCGCCACAGGCCCACGCGCTCGAGCAGGGCCTGCGCCTGCGCCATGGCCTGGGCTTCATGCTGGCGCGCGGCAGCGGTGTTCAGCAGCGCATGCCAGAGCTTTTCTCCGGGCTGCCGGGGGGCGGCGAGCAGCAGGTTTTCCAGCACGGTGAGCGCGCCCATCTCGCGCGATATCTGAAAGGTACGTGTGAGGCCGGCCTGGGCGCGGCGGTGCACGGACCAGTGCGTGATGTCCTGCCCGTCGAACAGCACCCGGCCGCCCTGGTGCGCCTGCTGGCCGCCCAGCACATTGAATAACGTGGACTTGCCCGCGCCATTGGGCCCCACCATGCCGGTGATGCCACCGCGCGCAATGCGCAGGTGGGCACCGTCGAGGGCGGTGAATTCGCCGAAACCTACATGAACATCCTGAACCGTGAGCAGATCGTCTGTCTGCAGGCTCATTTGGTGGTGCCCACCAGCTTGCTCACGCCATTGAGCACGCGGTAGTGGCCATAGTCCAGGTCCACCTGGTCGCCATTGGGCGCAAAGCGGAAGTCCGCCGTCGCGCCGGAGTAGCGGAAAGGCTTGCCTGCGCGGATCAGTTGCAGGCCCTGCACAGGGTCGTGCACATCGGGGCCCTTGGTGTTGACCACGTTGGCGATTTCCTTGCTGAAGTCGGCTGCCTTGGCACTCTTGGCCTTTTCGATGGCCAGCGCCAGCACATTGATCTCGTCGAACACATTGGCGCCAAACGCGACGATCGTGCCTTCGGGCTGCTGGGTCTGCTTCAGGTAGAGCTGGTAGCTGGCGTTGTTGCCCACCGGCGTGGCCTGCACATGGTTCACGCCCTCTGCGGCGGCCTTGCCCACGTTCTGCACAAACTTGCCGCCGCTGTCGGCCGCATGGCTGAAGGTGTAGAGCTTGCTTTCGTAGCCGCTGCGGTAAATCTCGCGCACGATGGCGCTGAACTCGGGGATATAGCTGGGCAGGAAGACCGCATCGGGCTTCTTGCTGAAGATCTTTTCCACCTCGGCCCGGTACGAGGGCTGGTTGGGGTTGAAGTAGAGGGTGTCGAGCACCTTGCCGCCCTGCTGCGCAAAGCGGTCGGCAAAGGGCTTGACGGTGCTGAGCGTGAAGGGCGTCTGCAGCACCAGGATGGAGGCCGTCCTGGCGCCATCCTTGTAGGCCACATTGGCAAAGGCCTGGCCCCAGTTCTTGCCATTGGTCTGGAAGCGCCAGACCAGGCCCTTGTTGTCACCTTCGGTCAGCTCATCGGCCGAACCCACGGGCAGCAAGGCCACGCTTTTCTCCAGCGCCACCGGGCGCACGGCCAGCGCCACGGCACTGCTCCACACGCCGGTGATCGCCACCACGCCATCCACATCGATCAGCTTGCGCGCGGCGGACACCCCGGCGGTCGGTGTGGTCTCGTCATCGGCCACCACGATCTCCAAGGGCCGGCCCAGCACACCGCCATGGGCATTGATATGGGCAGCGGCGGCCTTGGCGGCCGTTTCCTCTTCCTTGCCATAGGCGCCGCCCGATCCGGTCAGCGGCGCCAGCAGGCCGATACGGATGGGAGCACCGCTGGGGGCGCTGGCTGCGCCTGCAGCACTGGCACCGGCCACCACACACATCGAGGCCATCGCCACGCCCAAGACTCGCCACTGGCCCAATTTGCTCACGCCCATATCCGCTTTCAAAAACCCGCCAGTCGCAGCAGGGCTGCGCGGCGCAAAAGGGGGGATTGTGCAAAGGCAGCGTTGCGGGAGGAACTAATTTTTCTGACTTAGCAAACGCGTTTTTTGCATAAGGGCGGGGATGAGCATGGGCATGCGCTGCCTACATGCCGCTCGTACCCAACAATGCCCGCCGGTACTGCACCGCCTCGGCCACATGGGCCGGGCTGATGGTCTCCGACTGCGCCAGGTCGGCAATCGAGCGGGCCACGCGCAGGCTGCGGTGGATGCCGCGTGCAGACCAGGCCAGCTGGGCGGCGGCGGTTTGCAGCAGTTGCAGCGCGGCGGGCTCGGCCTGGCAGTGGGCATCGAGCGCCTGGCCTTGCAGCTGCTGGTTGTGCATGCCCTGGCGCTGCAGTGAGCGGGCGCGGGCGGCGGTCACCCGCTCGCGGATGGCGGCGGTCGATTCGCCGGCCGGGGCGGTGAGCAGTTCATCGGCCGGCAGGGGGCTGACTTCCAGGTGCAGGTCGATGCGGTCGAGCAGGGGGCCGCTGATGCGGGCCTGGTAGCGGCTGACCTGGTCGGGCGAGCAGCGGCAGGCGCGCTGGCGCGAGCCCCGAAAACCGCAGGGGCAGGGGTTCATCGCGGCGATCAGCTGAAAGCGGGCGGGGAAGGTGGCCTGCTGCGCGGCGCGGGCAATGCTGATCTGGCCGGTCTCCAGCGGCTCGCGCAGCGCTTCCAGCGCGCTGCGCGGAAATTCTGGCAATTCGTCCAAAAACAGCACGCCGCAATAGGCCAGCGATATCGCACCGGGCCGGGGCGGGCTGCCGCCGCCCACCAGGGCCACGGCGCTGGCGGTGTGGTGGGGCGCCATGGTGGTGCGCTGGCCCCAGCTGCGGGCATCAAAGGCGCCGACCAGGCTGTGCACGGCGGCGTTCTCCAGGGCCTCGGCCACGCTCAGCGCAGGCAGCAGGCCGGCAAAGCGCTGGGCCAGCATCGATTTGCCGGCGCCCGGTGCGCCCAGCATCAGCAGGTTGTGGCCGCCGCAGGCGGCGATCTCCAGCACCCGCTTGCTGGCGGTCTGGCCTTTGACGTCGGCCATATCGGCGCCGGGCGCCTCGGGCGGCCGGCTCTGGGCGGGCATGCGCTGCCACTGGCTGGGGGCTGCATCGGGCTCGGCGCTGGCGGCCTGCGGCGCAAAGTGCTGCACCACGTCCATCAGGTGGCTGGCGCGGTAGACCTCGGCATCGGGCACCAGCGCCGCATCTTCTGCACTGCCCGGGGGCAGCACCTGGCGCACATGCTGGCCGCGCTGGTGCAGATCCATGCTCGCGGCCAGCGCGCCGCGCACGGGCCGCAGTGCGCCGGACAGCGACAGCTCGCCGGCAAACTCGTAGTGCTGGAGCCGGTCTGCATCGATGGCGCCGCTGGCCGCCAGAATGCCGACCGCGATGGCCAGGTCGTAGCGGCCCGATTCCTTGGGCAGGTCGGCCGGGGCCAGGTTGACGGTGATGCGCTTGTTGTGCGGGAACTCCAGTCCGCTGTTCTGCAGCGCCGAGCGCACGCGCTCGCGAGCCTCTTTCACTTCCAGATCGGCCAGGCCGACCAGGGTGAAGCTGGGCAGGCCATTGGCCAGATGGACTTCGACGCTGACGGGGTGGCCGGTGAGCCCGACCAGGGCCCGGCTGTGCACCACGGCGAGACTCATGGGCTGGCTTCCTTGTGGTTGTGCACCGTTTTGGTGCATTGCGAAGCACCTCTTGGAGGCACGGCTGCAGCCAGCATCGCAAAAGTCGGTTTTCGGGACAAGGGGCGCCAGCCCGCAGCGGCAGCGCCGCTGGCACCCAGCCTGCGCCGTTTGCCCCGCACAGCCCGGTGGCGGCTGAGAACGTAAGCATTTGCAAAAAAACATAGCGGGCGGCGCTTGTCTGGTGCGCACAACGCGCGGGGTGGTGCCAGGTTTGGCACGCTCTGTGCATTGTGCTTGCCACCAACGGATGGGTCGAATTCATCAACAAGGAGTGTGGCAATGGCGATGAGCAACAGAGGCTGGATGGTGGTGGCGGGTGCAGCGTTCCTGGCGCTGCCGGTGGTGGCGAGCGCGCAGCTGACCGCCAACGTGAGCGTGACCACGAACTACAAGTTCCGCGGTCAGGACCAGAAGTCCTCTAGTGCCAAGTGGGTCAAGCCCGCACTCCAGGGAGGGGTCGACTACGCCTTTGGCGACAGCGGCTTTTATGTGGGTAACTGGAACTCCACCGTCGACTGGCTCGACAACAACAAGGTGGAGATGGATTTCTACGGTGGCTACAAGTTCAAGGCCGCCGATGTGGATTGGGACCTGGGTCTGCTGACCTATGTCTATCCCGGCAACACGCTGGGCAACACCACCGAACTGTACGGCTCGGGCACCTACGGCCCGGTGACCGTGAAGTACTCGCACACCGTATCGAAGGATTACTTTGGCTGGGCCGGCACCAAGTACGACAGCACGTACAAGGGCCGCAACACCGGCTACCTGAATGTGGCGTTTGCGCAGGAAGTGGCGCCCAAAACCACGTTGAAGCTGGCCGTGGGCTACACCCGCTTTTCCAGCGACATCAAGGACCTGGGCGTGCCCAACTACCTGGACTACAGCGTGGGCGGTGCCTATGACCTGGGTGACGGTTTCTCGCTGAGTGCCGCCTGGGTGGGTGCCAACAAGACAGGCGCCTTCGGCTTTGTGAACAAGGGTCGTGCGATCGTGTCGCTGACCAAGGCTTTTTGATGCAGCGCCGCTGCAATAAGTGACGACAGGAGAACCTATGAACATGAAACTGGTAGTGGCGGTGATCAAGCCCTTCAAGCTCGATGAAGTGCGTGAGGCGCTGTCCGATATTGGGGTGCAAGGCATCACGGTGAGCGAGGTCAAGGGCTTTGGACGTCAGAAGGGCCATACCGAGCTGTACCGAGGCGCCGAGTACGTGGTGGATTTCCTGCCCAAGGTGAAGCTGGAGATCGCGGTGGCCGAGGACCTGGTGGACCGGGTGATCGAGGCCATCGAGAACGCCGCGCGCACCGGCAAGATCGGCGACGGCAAGATCTTTGTCTCCCCGCTGGAGCAGGTGGTGCGTATCCGTACCGGCGAAACCGGCCCGAACGCAATCTAAAAAAAAGGCGCTCCGCGCTGGCAAGGCGCGCGCTACAAGCCAATTTATCTTGAAGGTGTGAACAACATGAGACGACTACTTTCCTTGGCAGGGCTGGCGGCGGTGGCAGTGGCCACTGCGGGCAACGCGGCTGCGGCTGATGCGGCAGCTCCCGTTCTGAGCGCGGGCGATACCGCCTGGATCATGACCTCGACCATGCTGGTGATCCTGATGGTCATCCCGGGTCTGGCGCTGTTCTACGGCGGTCTGGTGCGCAGCAAGAACATGCTGTCGGTGCTGGCCCAGGTGTTCACGATCTTTTCGCTGATCACCGTGCTGTGGACCATCTACGGCTACTCGCTGACCTTCTCCGGCGAAGGCAACTTCTTTGGCGACTTCGGCAAGGTGTTCCTGATGGGCATCACCCCGGATACGCTCTCTGGTGCGATGGCCACTGTGCCTGAGTATGTGTTCGTCTCGTTCCAGGCCACGTTCGCCGCCATCACCGTGGCGCTGATCGTCGGTGCCTTTGCCGAGCGCATCAAGTTTGCTGCCGTGATGATCTTTGCGGTGCTGTGGTTCACGTTGAGCTACCTGCCGATTGCCCACATGGTCTGGGGCGGTGGTCTGCTGGGCAAGGATGGCGCACTGGACTTTGCCGGCGGCACCGTCGTGCACATCAACGCCGGTGTGGCCGGTCTGGTGGGCTCCTATGTGCTGGGCAAGCGCCTGGGCTTTGGCCGCGAAGCGCTGGCGCCCCACAACCTGACTCTGACCATGGTGGGCGCATCGCTGCTGTGGGTGGGCTGGTTCGGCTTCAACGCCGGCTCGGCAGGTGCTGCCAACGGTATTGCCGGTCTGGCCTTCATCAATACCATCGTGGCCACCGGCGCAGCTTGCGTGAGCTGGTTGGTCTGCGAAACCCTGCACAAGGGCAAGCCTTCGATGCTGGGTGCCGCTTCGGGTGCCGTCGGTGGCCTGGTGGTCATCACCCCGGCAGCCGGTTTTGTCGGCCCCATGGGTGCCATCGTGATGGGTCTGCTCGCCGGTGCGCTGTGCCTGTGGGGTGTGTCCGGCCTCAAGCGCCTGCTCAAGGTCGATGACACCTGCGACGTCTTCGGTGTGCACGGCGTGGGCGGTATCCTGGGTGCCATCCTGACCGGTGTGTTCTGCGCCTCCAGCCTGGGTGGCGTCGAGCCGGAAGGCTACAACATGGCCCACCAGATCTGGGTGCAGACCAAGGGCGTGCTGATCACCATCGTGTGGTCTGCGGTGGCAGCGTGGATCTCGTACAAGGTGGCAGGTCTGCTGACCGGTGGCCTGCGGGTGACGGAAGAAGCCGAACGCGAAGGCCTGGACATCACCTCCCACGGCGAAGCGGCCTACGGACGTTGATTCTTGCGGATACTCCTTGGGGGGCCGGACGGGTGTACAACCCGGCCGGCCTTTTTTTGTGCGCCGTGCTGGCGCTCAGAACCTGTCTACGATCTGCTCCTGAAACACGGCTTAGACCGATGCCGGGGCGCGCTCTGGCCACAGCGCCAGGCCACCGGCGACGCTGAAGGCCTGGTGGTGGCCCAGCCGGCGCAATGCATGGGCCGCCTGGGCACTGCGGTTGCCGCTGCGGCAGTAAAACACCACGGGGGTATCGGCCGGCAAGGCCAGCCACTGCGGCAGTGCATTGAGCAGGCCGGACAGCGGCACGGCCTGGCTGCTGGCGCCCTCGTCCATGCCCGGCGCCTGGCCCAGTTGCTGCTCATAGGGCTCGCGCACATCCACCAGCAGCGCGGCGCTGCCGGCCTGCTGCAGTGCCTGGGCACGGGCCACCGGCAGCTCCACACACACGGCAGGCGTGGCGGCCTCCACGCGGGCGCCGCAGGCCATGGTTTGGTAGGCGGTGGGGGCCAGGTCCTGCTCCAGTGCAGCCTTGGCAGCGGCAAAGGCGGCGGCATCCAGCTGGCCCTGCAGCACGCCGGCCAGCAGCGGCTGGGCAGCAGCCTCGACGGCCAGGGTGCAGGCAAAGCGGTGGTCGTAGTCATGGCCGGGCAGCAGCAGGGTCTGCGGGCCCACGGTCTCCGCCAGCAGGCGCAGGCTGTCCGCATAGGCGAGCGGCGCGCTCTGCGCAAAATCGCTGCGGCCCAGCGCGCCAGGCAGCACGGTATCGCCGACCAGCGCCAGCTGCAGCTGCGTGCCTTCATGCAGCAGATAGGCGGTGGAGTCGGCCGTGTGGCCGGGCAGCGCCAGCCGGCTCAGGCGGTAGGCGCCCAGGTCGATCTGCGTGGCGCCTTGGGGCCAGCCCAGCGCATCTACCGCGCCAGCGGCCTGCAGCGCAGCGGGCACGGCCGCGCGCAGCTCGGCCGCCGATGAGGCATGGTCGCCATGGCTGTGGGTGTCCAGCACGGCGGCCAGCGTGAAGCCCCGGCAGCGCAGCCATTGCGCCAGACGCCCAACCAGCTCGGGCAGCGGATCGACCACCACGCAGCGCTGGCTGGTGGCATCGGCCAGCAGGTAGCAGCAGGCGCCATCGACGACAAAGCGCGTCAGCAGCGGGGCAGTGCCGTGGGCGGTGTCTTCAGGCGCTTCCACCAGGCAGTTGGCGCGCAGTGCGGCGCCGCAGGCGCGGATGCGCTGGCAGGCCTCGGCGATCATCTCGGCCGAATCGGCAGCGCCAAAGGACATGCGCACCGCAGCGGCCGTCTGCCAGGCGGGCAGGCCCATGGCTTCGAGCACATAGCTGGGCTGAGCCTTGCTGGCGCTGCAGGCGGAGCCACCGCTGACCCGCAGGCCGGCGGCATCAAACAGATCGAGCAGCAGTTTGGCGCTGAGGCCCGGCACGGAGAAGTTCAACGTGGTGGGCAGGCACAGCGCGGGCGGGGCGTTGAACACCAGACCGGCAAAGGCATCGCGCAGCGCCGCTTCCAGCTGGCTGCGGTGGGCGGCCATCGTGGCGGCGTTGGCAAAGCTGCTGCCGTCCTGCAGCGCGCGCAGCACCGCGCCGAGCGCGGCAATGCCAGCCATGTTTTCGGTACCGGCGCGCAGCGCGCCTTCCTGGCCACCGCCGGCCAGCAGCGGCGTAAAGGGCGCGCCCTCGCGCACATAGAGCATGCCTACGCCCTTGAGCGCATAGAGCTTGTGGCCGGAAAACGGTGCGTAGTCGATGCCGCGCTCCACCGGTTGGAGCGCCAGCTTGCCCAGCGCCTGCACGCCGTCGACCAGCCACAGCGCCGGGCTGCCGCGCAGCGCATCGGCAATGCCATCGAGGTCGCTGACCACGCCGGTTTCGTTGTTCGCGGCCATCGTGCACACCAGGCCGGCCGAGGGGGCCTGCGTGCGCAGCCAGGCCAGGTCATGGCGGCCATCGATGCCCACGGGGATGGCGGTGACCGGCAGGTGCAGGCCGAGCACGGCATTCCAGTGCTTGAGGGCCTCGGGCACGGCCTTGTGTTCGGTCGCGCCGTAGAGCAGCTGCATGGGGCTGCTGTCGCCCGACTCGCGGCGCTGGCGCAGCGCGCTCAGCGCGGACAGCACGGCCGTCTGGATGCCCTCGGTCGCGCCGCTGGTGAACAGCAGCTGGCCGCTGGGCACCTCCAGCACCTGGCGTGCGGCAGCGCGCGCCTCGTCGAGCAGCGCACGGGCCTTGAGGCCGCTGCCATGGATGCTGCTGGGGTTGCCATAGACATCGGCCATGACCGCCAGGGCAGCGGCGCGGGCCTGGGGAAGGACGGGGGTGGTGGCGTTGGCGTCGAGGTAGATTTCCATGCCCACATTGTCGAGGCCGGGCCAGGGAATACAGCCGCAAAATTCGCCAGGTATTGGATAATATTAGATTCTTATTCTAAAAATCTCTTAAAAAATGAAACTGGATTCCATTGACCGCAAACTGCTGGAGTTGCTGCAGGCCGATGCGGAGACCCAGGTCGCCGAACTGGCAGCCCAGGTCGGGCTGTCGGCCACTCCCTGCTGGCGCCGTATCCAGCGGCTCAAGGAGGCCGGGGTCATCAAGCGCCAGGTGGCACTGGTGGACCGCGACAAGGTCAATGTGGGCGTGACCGTGTTTGTCGCGGTGCGCACCAGCACGCACAGCCAGGAATGGTTTGAGCGCTTTCGCGCTGCGGTGGCCGCTATTGCCGAGGTGGTGGAGTTCTACCGCATGAGCGGTGAGGTGGACTACCTGCTGCGCGTGGTGGTGCCCGATATCGCCGCCTACGACAAGGTCTACAAGCGCCTGATTGCCGATACCCAGTTGCTGGATGTGTCGTCCAGCTTTGCGATGGAGGAGCTGAAGTTCACCACCGCGTTGCCGCTGTCCTATATTCCATAAGCCAGTTTCTCGGCAAGCCAGGTGGCACAGATAATGCTTAGGGTTTTCCATGCAATTCATTTTTAAAGGAACGCCATGATCTGGCATACCGTGGTCAGCCAGCCCTTTGCGTTGGGGGAGTCTCCTTTCTGGCAAGCCAGCGGTGGTGTTCTCTATGGCGTTGATGTGGCTGGCAAGCAGCTGTGGCGCACGATGCCCGGATCGGGCTATATGGACCGCTGGGACATGCCTGCCGAGCCCGGCTGCATGGCACCGGCCCGCAGCGGCGGCGCGCTGGACGGCTGGATCGTCGTGCTGCGCGACCGCATCTGCCGCGCCACCCACTGGGGCGGTACCTTGCACGACATCGCGCGCCTGCCGATCGACCCCGCCACCGAGCGCGGCAACGATGGCCGCTGTGATGCCCAGGGCCGCTTCTGGGTGGGCACCATCCACGAGCCGGCCAGCGGCCCGCGCGAGCCGGTAGCAGCGCTCTACTGCATCGATGGCCTGACAGGCACCACGACGGTGCGCAAGGTGCTCGATGGCGTCTCCAACGCCAATGGCCTGGCCTGGTCGCCCGACCGCCGCACGATGTACTGGGCCGATACCCCCAGCCACACGGTCAAGAAATTTGCCTGCGACGTGAGCGGCTATCCGCAAGGCGAGGGCGAGGTCTTCATCCGTTTTGACAGCAAGCCCGAGGGCTGGACACCGGGCGAGCCCGGCTACGGCGGCCGGCCCGATGGCGCCGCTGTCGACGTCGAAGGCAACTACTGGTGCGCGATGTATGAGGGCGGACGCGTGCTGCAGATATCCCCGCAGGGCCGCATCCTCGCCAACCACTACACCCCGGCGCTGTGCCCCACGATGCCCTGCTTTGGCGGCAGCGATGGCCGCACCCTGTACGTCACCTCCGCCCGCCACGGCCGCAGCCGCGACGAGCTGGCCCAGCTGCCGCTGTCAGGCTGCGTGTTCGCGATGCGCGTCGGCGTAGCCGGCCTGCCGACCCAGCCCTGGCGGGAAATCGGGCATGGGTTCTGAGAACCTGCGCAAAGTCCCCCATCTAACTTGAGCGCCGTACGCCGGGCGCAACTGTCGCTACCATGGCGCCATGGACCAAGCTGTGGCTGCCTCTCTTCCCCCCACCGTGCTCGACTGGCAGGAGCGCGTTCGATCCGCCCATGCCCACAAGACGCCGCTGCGCATCCGGGGCGGTGGCAGCAAGGATTTTTATGGTGCACGCCTGGGCGGCGAGGTGTTCGATACCCGCAGCTACAGCGGCATCATCAGCTACGAGCCCAGTGAGCTGGTCGTGACCGTGCGGTCCGGCACGCCGCTGGCGGCGCTGGAGCAGGCCTTGGCCGAATGCGGCCAGTGCCTGGCTTTTGACCCGCCGCATTTTGGCCCCGGCGCCACGGTCGGCGGCATGGTGGCGGCGGGCCTGTCCGGCCCCTCGCGGGCAGCAGTCGGCGCCGTGCGTGACTACATCCTGGGCCTGGAGCTGATCAATGGGCAGGGCGAGCTGCTGCGCTTTGGCGGCCAGGTGATGAAGAACGTCGCGGGCTATGACGTGTCGCGGCTGATGGCCGGTGCCTGGGGCACCCTGGGCCTGCTGACCGACATCAGCCTCAAGGTGCTGCCGATGCAGCGCGCGCAGGCCACGCTGTACTACGAATGCACAGCGCAGCAGGCGCTGGACAAACTCTCGGCCTGGCGCGCCAAGCCGCTGCCCATCAATGCCAGCCTGTGGCAGCAATCCGGCGAGGGCGAGCAAGGCCATCTGCTGGTGCGGCTGCGCGGTGCGGTCGCGGCGGTGCAGTCGGCCCTGGATGGCATGGGTGGCACGATGCTGGACCACGGCCAGGCCGATGCCGCCTGGCTGGCCTGCCGCGAGCAGCAACTGCCCTGGTTCAGCGACATGGACCCGAGCCATGCGCTGTGGCGCCTGTCGCTGCCGGCCACCACGCCGGTGCTGCCCTGCACCGAAGCAGGCCTGCAGCCGCTGATGGAATGGGGCGGCGCACTGCGCTGGGTGCAGGCCCCCATGCAGCATGCCCAGGCCTTGCAGGCGCTGGCCGCCAGTGTGGGCGGCAGCGCCGTGTGTTTCCGGCCCGGCCCCCAGGTGGGCCTGGCCGCATCCGATGATTTTGGTTTCACGCCCGCCTCGCCCGCGCTGCGCCAGGTGCAGCAGCGGCTCAAGCAGGCGTTCGACCCCCATGGCATCTTCAATCCCGGCCGCCTGGGCGACTGGGCGTTGAGCTAAGCTGAGCTCAGCTAATCGAGGCACCCCTGCACCATGCAAACCCAATTAGCCCCCGAATTCAAAGACACCCCCGAAGGCCAGGAGGCCGAGGCCATTCTGCGCAAGTGCGTGCATTGCGGCTTTTGCACCGCCACCTGCCCCACCTACCAGCTGCTGGGCGATGAGCTCGACGGCCCGCGCGGCCGCATCTACCTGATCAAGCAGGTGCTCGAAGGGCAGGAGCCCACCCGCAAGACCCAGACCCACCTGGACCGCTGCCTGACCTGCCGCAACTGCGAATCGACCTGCCCCAGCGGCGTGCAGTACGGCAAGCTGCTCGACATTGGCCGCCACATCGTCGACCAGAAGGTGGAGCGCCCGGCGGCCGAGCGCCTGCAGCGCTGGGCGCTGCGCAAGGGCATGGTGTCCAAGGCCTTTGGACCGGCGCTGGTGCTTGGGCGGCTGGCCCGCCCGGTGCTGCCGGCGGCGCTCAAGGCCAAGCTGGCGCGCGTACCGCGTGCCGGCAAGTGGCCCACACGCAGCCATGCGCGCAAGGTGCTGATGCTGGCCGGCTGTGTGCAGCCGGTGATGCTGCCCAATATCAATGCGGCCGCTGCGCGGGTGCTCGATGCCGTGGGCATCCAGACCTTGGTGACGCCAGCCGCCGCCTGCTGCGGTGCGGTGCAGCAGCACCTGAGCGACCCGCAGGGCGCGCTGGCGCAGGCGAGAGCCAATATCGATGCCTGGTGGCCCCATGTAGAGAGCCAACAGGTCGAGGCCATTGTGACCACGGCCTCGGGCTGTGGCGTGATGGTGAAGGACTACGGCCATCTGCTGCGCCATGACCCGGCCTATGCGGCGCGGGCCGCTGCGATTGCTGCGCTGGCGCGTGATTTGTGCGAGCTGCTGCCCGATATGCTGCCCGAGCTGGAGCAGCGCCTGCAGGGCCAGCTGAACCTGCCCGAGGCCCCATTGGCCTACCACCCGCCCTGCACCTTGCAGCATGGCCAGAAGCTGCGCGGCGGGGTGGAGACCAGCCTGCGCCGCCTGGGTTTTGACATCCGCGTCTCGCGGGTGGAATCGCACCTGTGCTGCGGCTCGGCCGGCACCTATTCGCTGCTGCAGCCCGAGATTGCGCACCAGCTGCGCGACCGCAAGATCGGCACCCTGAACCAGGCCTGCAGCGATGCACCGCCCGCCGCGATCCTGTCGGCCAATATCGGCTGCATCTCGCATCTGCAGTCGGGCACCGATGTGCCGGTGCGCCACTGGATCGAGGTGATCGACGACGCGCTGGCGCCCGCCAAGGCGCCGCGCTGAAGCGCCTTAGACGGCCAGCGCCAGGCCGTCCTTGCGGTGGTCGGATGCGCCGCAGAGCTGGCCATCGGCCAGGCGCCAGATGCACTGCGCGCCACCAAAGTCGCTGCGCCCGCCCAGCTCGCCTTCGCCACTCGGCTCGCGGTAGCCCTGGGCCCGCAGCGCAGCGGTGATCGCAGGCGGCATGCCTGCCTCCACCGCCAGCACGCGGCCGCCTTCCAGGCGCCAGCGCGGCTGGTTCAACGCGGGCTGCGGCGCCTCGCCGCCGGCCAGCATGCGGCACAGCAGCTGCACCTGGCCTTGGGGTTGCATCGCGCCGCCCACCACGCCAAACACGCCGAGGAATTGGCCATCGCGCGTGGCAGCGCCAGGCACCACCGTGTGGTAGGGGCGTTTGCCCGGCGCCGGTCCGTTGATATGGCCGGGCTGCGAAAAACCATGGCCCCGGTTCTGCAGCACAAAGCCGCCCTCGGCCACACCAATGCCCGAGCCAAAGCGCTTGAACACGCTGCTCATCAGGCTGATGGCCAGGCCGTCGCCATCCACCACGGTGGTGCAGACGGTATTGCCGGCCGGGTCGGCCACGGTCTGCTGGGCATGGGCCATCGCTGCCTCCATTGCCTGCACCAGCGCGACCTGGGTGGCCGCGCTGGCCATATCGATGGCCTGGTCCTGCATGGCGGCCAGAGCATGGAGCACGGCCACGCCATGGGTGTTGGGCGGGCATTCGTAGATGGTGGCGCCGCGAAACGAGGTGCTCACCGGCGTGCAGAAGTTGCCCTGGTGGGCGCTGAAATCTGCCGCGGCCAACACGCCGCCGGCTGCCTGCACCGCAGCGGCGCAGGCAGCGGGAATGGCGCCGGCATAGAAGGCCTGCGGCCCCTGCGCAGCCACCGCCTGCAGCAAGCGGGCGAGGGCCGGGTTGTCAAAGCGCTCGCCTGCGCGGGGCGGCGCATCGGCGCGGTACAGCGCGGCGCTGGCTGCATCGCGGGCTATCACCGGTTGGAACAGCGCCCATTCACGTGCAGCGACCGGGGCCACCGCAAAGCCCTGGCTGGCGGCCTGCACGGCCGCATCGAACAGCTGCGCCCACGGGCGTTGGCCAAAGCGCTGGTGCAGGTCCCACCAGCCTTGCACCACGCCGGGCGTGGTGACCGACAGCGGGTGGCGCTCCGGGATGCGGCGTTGGGGCAGGGCCTCGACCAGATCGGCTGTCAAAGCCTGCGGCGCACGCCCGGTGCCGTTGTAGGCCAGTGGGGCCTGGCCCGGTGGCACCAGCATCGCCAGCAGGTCGCCGCCCACACCGGTAGCCATCGGCTCGACGACGCCCAGCACCGCATCGGCAGCAATCGCGGCATCGACGGCCGAGCCGCCTTGCTGCAGCTGGGCCTGCGCGGCCGCCGCAGCCAGCGGGTGGCCGGTGGCCACCATCGCGCCCCGGCCCAGTACGCCTGCTGCGCCTGGCGCGTCCTGGCGGTGCAGCTGCGCCATCTCAAGCGCCCCAGAGAGCGACAGCGGTGAACACGGCTGCCATCAGACCCAGCACCACCGGAATCAGCAGCGCGCGGGCCAGCTCCAGCACATTCACCCGCGCAAAGCCTGCCACCGCGATCAGCGAGGACCACGCAATCAGGGTGCCACCGCCGGTCCATACCGCGCCCATCTGGCCCAGGGCAGCCAGCGCCGACACATCCATGCCGGAGGCCGGGCCCAGCGCGCCGGACAAGGTGCCGGTCAGCGGCAGGCCGGCAAAGCCCGAACCGTCAATGCCGGTGATCATGCCCATCAGCAGCACACCAAAGGACACCAGCAGCTGGCTGTCGGGAATCAGGTGCTGGCTGGCCTTGACCAGCTCGAACAGCAGATCGGGCACCGGCTGGCCGGCGGCAATGCCCAGGATGGGACCGGCGGTCTCATGCGAGCCGATGAAGAAGAAGCCGGCAATGGGCAGCACCGCGCCCATGGCCTTGAACGCGAAGACAAAGCCATCGGTGATGTGGTCCGCCGCGCCGTCGAGCATCTTGCGAAAGCCGCGCGCCGCCGTGGTGGCCCAGATCATCAGCAGCGCAGCCACGCCGCCGATCAGCATGGCCGCGTCGCCGCCCTTGAGCTCGGGCACGCTGGTGGTGAACTTGGGCGCCACCATCACCAGAATCACCACCAGAAAGGCCAATGGCGTGACCACGGCAAACAGCCTGGAGGCCGAGGCCAGCGGTTGGGTCTTGCGCAGCTCCGCTTCCAGCTCGGAGTTGGTGCCCAGGTCGTTTTCGTGGGCCGTGCCCTTGGCAATCTCGGCCTTGTCAAAGGCGCCAGCGCCTTCGATCTGCGCGCTGATGCCGGCGGGGTTGAGTTCCCAGCGCTCCAGCAGTGCGTTGTCACTGGGCACGATGAGCTTGCGCACCTTGAAGTACGACAGGAACAGCGCAATCATGCCGACCACCCAGGACAGCAGCAGTGCCTTGTCGGCCACCGCCACAGCGCTGATGCCGCCGGCGGCCTTGGCGCTGATGCCTGGTGCCACGCCAATCACATAGTCCGACGACAGCGCCATGCCCTGACCGGCAATCGCAATGGCCATCGCCCCTGCGATGGGCGGCAGGCCCGCTGCAATCGCTGCCGGCAGCAGCACGGCCGCCACCAGTGGCACTGCGGGCGTGGGCCAGAAGAACAGCGAGATCAGGTAGGTGACCAGCGCCAGGATGAAATAGGCCATATGGCCGTTTTTCATCACCGCGCGAAAGGGCTTGACCATGCGGATGTCCGAGCCCAGGTCCTTGAGCGCATTGAGCAAGGCCGTCATCAGCGCAATGATCAGAAAGATGTTGAACAACTCCTTGGCGGCCACCATGCTGGCACTGAATATGCTTCCAATGCCGGTGATGAAGCTGCCGCTCCAGGCGAGGGCCACGACGACGGTGGCCAGTATCGATGGCACCACCACATTGGCACGGAAGGCCATGGTCAAGATGATGACCAGCACCCCGGCGAGGTAGGCCCAGTGCGCAGGGCCTATAGAGACTGACGGATCCATCGTGGCTACTCCTTGGTATGTTGATACAGCCAATTTGTATACTAAATACAATGAATCAAAAAATCATCAGGGAATACCAGAAATATTGCGTCGCAGCATGCGATAAACCCGGATTAAATAGCCAATAAGTTAGTTTTCGTATACAAAAAAGAAAATCCTCTGAAGGAATTCGAGGTGATGGCTTTGGAGGGACAAGGTTCACAGCGCTGGGGGAATGCTGTTTTTGCCTGTATTTGCAAGCCGTATCAAAGGCTTGGATAGCGCATGGTTATGAACCCAGATCAAGGACATGGATTTGTACACTGGATACACTAGGGTAATTACTAGGTCATCCAGGAGCTATCCGATGAAGAACACTGCTTCCCAAGCCATTGCTGCCCAGCAAGCCGATCTGCTGAACCTGCGCGAGCCCCGCCAGGCCTTGTTGCCCGCGTCACTGGGCTGGCTCTCGGCCATCGAAAATGCCTTTGTGTGCTGGCAGGCCAAGCGCCTCGCTGAGCTGGAGCCAGGCCGTCTCTGGGCGCAGGCGATGCAGGACACGCGCTCGCTGGCGGAGATCCGCCGCGCGCAGCGCTGAACGCCGATTTCTGTATACAAGGCACGGCGAAGGCGCTGCAAACCCTTGCCGGGCATGTAAACTGGGTGCGACCCTGGGGGAGCATGGCAGCCGATGCCGCAACCCGGGGCTTGCAACGTACCGAACGGACCGACTTTCATGCCCATTGCCAACGGAGACAAAAAACCTGCACTGAACCACTCGCCGCTGACCCAGCAGCTGGTGGAGGCCTTGCGCGAGAAGATCATGTCTGGCGAACTCGCCTCGGGGGAGCGGCTGGTGGAGGAGCGTCTGTCCGAGGAGTTTTCGGTCTCGCGCATGCCTGTGCGCGAGGCACTGCGCCAGCTGGCTGCCAGTGGCCTGGTGATCATCGAGCCCCGGCGTGGTGCCTCGGTGGCCAAGTTCCATGGCGACCTGCTGCGCGAGCTGGTCGAGGTGCGCGCCACCTTGGAGGCGCTCAATGCGCGCCTGGCCGCCAAGCGCCATGACCCCGAGCAGATTGCCGCGCTGGAGGCCTTGCTGGCCGAGGGCACCAAGAACGCCCATTCGGGCGATGCCGATGTGCTGGCCGTGCTGAACCAGAAGTTCCACCTGGCGCTGGGCAAGATCGCCGCCAACTCGGTGCTGCAAGAGGTGATGCTGTCCCTGCGTGACCGCACCGAAGTGCTGTTTGCGCCCCGCAGCCAGGCGCGTGCGCCCCAGAACTGGGAAGAGCATGCGGCCATTCTGCGCGCGGTGATCAAAGGCGATCCGGAGCTGGCCGGCCTGCTGGCCGCGCGCCATATCTACAACGCGGCCGGCATCGAGCCCTGAGTTCCGCGTTTACGATTGGCTGGCCAGGTAGTTCTGGTAAGCCACACCCGCCAGCGCAATATCTTCCAAACCCACGCCCACGGCCTTGTACAGCCGGATGCCCGGCTGCGCGCTGACGGCATAGCGGCCGCTGACGATATCGCCCAGCTCCACCAGCTTGCCCGCCAGCGACAAGCCCGGGTCCGCCAGCACCAGGTCGCCCGCTTCGCTGGTCGCCTGTTTTTTCCATTCCACGGCAATCAGCTGCGCACGCGCCAGCAAGGCATCGTCGAGCTCGCGGGTGTGGGGCAGGCTGGAGCCAATCGCAGCGACCAGTGCATGGGGGGCGACATGTTCCCCGTTGAACAGCGGCTCCTTGGCGCGCGAGGCGGTGACGATGATGTCGGCCTCGCCGACGCCCTGGGTGTGCGCCACGCGGCGGATCTGCGTCTCGGGCAGACCGGTCAGCTGCGCCAAACGTGCCTCCAGGCCGCTGGGCGCATAGGGGTCGAACACATCGATGCGCTGCAGCCCGAAGTGCTGCACCATCTGCTGCGCATGGGCCAGGCCTTGCACGCCGGCGCCGCACAGGAACAGATGGCGCGCATTGGCAGGCGCCAGATGCTGGGCCACCAGCACCGTGGTGGCGGCGGTGCGCAGCCGCGTGATGGCATTGGCATCGAGGGTGGCCAGCGGCGCGCCGGTCTCGGTCGAGAACAGCAGGATGACAAAGTTGAACTGGCCGGCAATGGTGGTGTAGACCTTGGCGCCAGTCACCCCTTGTGCGGGGATGACGGCCCCCAGCGTGGAGAGCTTGACGCCCCCGGCATCGGTGCGCTCGCGCGCCTGCATCGCTGCCTCGCCCGCGCCAAAGGCGGCAAAGGCGCGGTGCATGGCCTGCAGGGCTTGGTCGGTGGACACCAGGGTGTCCACCATGGCATCGGTGATGTGCAGCATGGTGTGTGGGGTGGGTGAGGGTGGAAATCAGAGCCAGACGCGCAGCAGGATGATGCAGGCGCTGACGGCGGCGGTGCCCAGCAGCCAGCGGCGGATGGTGGCCTTGGAGACATGGCGGGCCAGGCGGTTGGAGGCCAGAAAGCCGCCCAGCATCCAGGGCAGCAGCACCAGGCTGAGCAGCCATTGGCCGCTGCCCATGCGGCCCACCCAGGCAAGCGCTGTGAGCGAGACGATGGTGCCGGCAAAAAAGACCACGCCCAGGGTAGAGCGCATTGTTGCCGGCGCCAGGTGCTGCATCGCAATCGCAAACGGCGGTCCGCCCGCGGCGGTGATGGTGCCCATGATGCCGCTGGCCACACCGGCAATCGACAGGTTGGTGGTGCTGGGCTGCACGCGCCAGCCCAGGGTGCTGAGGCTGACGGCGGCCAGAATCAGCACCGCAAACAGAACCGACAGCGCATGGGCACTGAACAGCACCAGCAGCCCGGCGGCCGCAAAGGTGCCGATGACCCGGCCCACCAAGGTGGCGGCAGCGACCTGGCGGTTGAGGGCATCGCGCTCACGCAGGTAAGCCAGCAAGGCCAGCGGCGCGCCCACGGCCAGCAGCGGGCCGGGCACCAGCTCGGGGAAGAAGATCGCCGCCAGCGGCGCGCAGAACATCGCATAGCCCAGGCCGCCGACGCCCTGCATGGCGGCACCGGCGAGCACCATCAGCCCCATGGCCAGGTAGCGGCCCCAGGAGAGCTGCTCGGCCATCGCCGTCCATGCGCTCATGGGCGGGGCCCCCAGCTGACCTTGATGTCGCCGTTGACAAAGGTCTGGCAGGCCAGGCGGTGCCCCTGCGCAAACTCTTCATCGCTGAAATGCTTGCGTTCCTTGGCCTTGATCGCATCGGTGTGGGCCAGGCCTTCGTCAATGCGGCATTTGCAGGTGCCGCACAGGCCACCGCCGCATTTGAAGGGGATGCCGCCTTTCTCGCGCAGCGACACGCGCAGCAGGTTGCTGTTTTCCGGGGCTTCGACGGTCTTGTTGTCGTTGCTGACAAAGGTGATGGTGGGCATACGGGGCAATCAGGCGGCGGGCGCAGAGGTGAGGGGGGCTGCGGTCAGCGTGGCATCGAGCGCGCCGAACTGGCACAGGTGCTGCAGCTCCTGGCGGGCTTGCTCCAGCGAGTCAAAGCGCTCCAGAAACTTGGAAGGAACCAGGTTGGTGGTGCCGCCGGGGCCATCCTCGATCACCTGCACCTTGGTTTCGCGCAGCAACTCGCCCACCGCAAAGCGGGCCAGCAGGCGGCCGCAGAAGTGGTAATCCCAGGCTTCGCACAGCGCAATGTCGGCATTGGCTTGTGTGCGGTACTGGCCGGGCTTGCTGGTCAAGATCACAAACATGGGCATTCCTCAGGCAGCAGGGGTGGCGGGCGCTGTGCCTGCGGGATGGGTGTTGCTGGCAGGGGCGGCCGGCAGCGGTACTTGCGCCAGCTCCAAGTCGTGCTCCGGCCAGAGCTGGCAGACCAGGCGAAAGCCTTCGTCCAGGTGGGCGCCCAGCTGCTTCTTTTCCTTCCAGTTCGGTGCCGGCAGGTGCTCGGCCCCGGCCAGCACCTTGCAGGCGCAGGTGGCGCACTTGCCCATGCCGCATTGGTAGGCCAGGTGGGGGAAGGGGAACTGCTTGATCCCCGCGCGTACGACCAGGTTGGCGCCGCTCTTGACCTCGCCGTGGAAGGTCTGGCCGTTCTTGTGAAAGGTGATCTGGGGCATGGCATCCTCCGCATTGCAATTACGTATACTGTATACAAACGAATGTTGTGGATGTATTAGGGATAACGTGATGCAGGGGGAATTTTGGCTTGGCTCTGGCACTTGCGGATGAATGAATATCAATGGCTTGTGACTGTTAGGTGGCGATCAAAGACTTTGAAATTCACCAGCGATAGGGGTAAGCACTAGGGGCGAGTTGGGTGCGAAAACATTGACCATGTTTTCTGTATACAGTATTCTAACTCCGTCGCTTGGATCGGTTTGACTTGGCGACACCCCAACATTTCAGAGGAACCCGCCATGACCCAAACACTGATGAACCGCGACGAATTCCGCGCTGCGCTTGAGAATGCGATCAAGGGCAAAAGCGCCAACAAGGCCCCTTTCAGCGTGGCCTGGGCAACCGGCCGCCTGAGCCGTGAGCACCTGGCGCGCTGGGCCGAGAACCACTACCACTATGTGGGCCCGTTTGCCGACTACCTGGCCTATCTGTATGCCCGCACGCCGGACCATATGACGGAGGCCAAGGACTTCCTGCTGGCCAATATGTATGAGGAAGAGATTGGTGGCGACCGCCATACCGATCTGCTGATCCGCTTTGCCGAGGCCTGCGGCACGACGCGTGAGCGCGTGGTGGACCCCAACAACATGTCGCCCACCACGCGTGGCCTGCAGGCCTGGTGCTATTCGATTGCGATGCGCGAAGACCCGGTGGTCGCGGTGGCCGGTCTGGTCGTGGGCCTGGAGTCGCAGGTGCCATCGATCTACCGCAAGCAGACGCCCACCCTGCGTGACAAGTACGGCTTTACCGATGAAGAGGTCGAGTTCTTTGACCTGCACATCGTCTCTGACGAAATCCATGGCGAGCGCGGCTACCAGATTGTGCTGGAGCATGCCAACACGCCCGAGCTGCAAGCCAAGTGCCTGCGCATCTGCGAGATCGGTGCCCAGATGCGCCTGCTCTACACGACGGCGCTCTACCACGACTACGTCGCCAAGGACCTGCAGATCTCGCAGGAAGAGCTGCTGGCTGCCTGAGCGTTGCCGACCCCCACTTGCCCCGCGCAGCGGCGGGCCGCTGGCGGCCGCCGCTGTGACTGACCTCCACCTCTCCAAGACCCTCTCCACCATGGCTGACACCGTGCAAACGTTTCTGAACTATATCGACGGCGCCTGGGTGCCTTGTCTGCTCGGCAGCACCTTTGACAACCTCAACCCCGCCGATACCCGTGATGTGGTGGGGCGTTTTCAGGCGTCAGGCCCGGCCGATGCCGAGGCGGCCGTGCAGGCGGCGCAAAAAGCCTTTGATGGCTGGCGCAAGCTGCCCATTGGCAAGCGCGCCAAGATCCTCAACGACGCGGCCAGTTATCTGGAGCAGAACGTGGAGCAGTTTGCGCAGGAGCTGACCCGCGAGGAGGGCAAGCAGCTGAGCCAGGCGCGCGACGAGTTTCTGCGCAGCGCGCAGACCTTTCGTTTCTATGCCACCGAAGGCCAGACCCTGGGCGGCGAGACCTACCCGCAGGACGATGCCAATATGCATGTGTTCAGCCACCGCGAGCCGCTGGGCGTGGTGACGGTGATCTCGCCCTGGAACTTTCCCGCCTCCATCCCGGCGCGCAAGCTGGCGCCTGCGCTGATCACCGGCAACACGGTGGTGTTCAAGCCCTCGTCGGATGCGCCGCTGTCGGGGCTGCGCCTGGTCGAGGCGCTGGAGAAGGCGGGCGTGCCCGCAGGCGTGGTCAACTGCGTCACCGGCCGCGCGGGCGAGGTGGGGCCGGTGATCACCAATTCGCAGGCCATCCGCGCGATTTCGTTCACCGGCTCGACGACGGCCGGCACCCAGATCCACCGCACCGTGCACCTCTCGACCCGGCTGCAGATGGAGCTGGGCGGCAAGAACCCGCTGATCGTGATGGAGGACGCCGACCTCAACCTGGCGGTGGACCTGGCGATCAAGGGCGGTTTCTCGCTGACCGGCCAGGCCTGCACCGGCACCAGCCGCATCCTGGTGGTGCCCAGCGTGAAGGCGGCCTTTACCGACAAGCTGCTGACGCGCGTGGCCCAGCTCAAGATCGGCAACGGCATGGCTCCGGGCATGGACCTGGGCCCGCTGGCCACCGAAAAGCAGCTGCAGACCGTGCAGCGCTACATCGACATCGGCAAGAGCGAGGCGCGCTGGCTGTGCGGCGGCGAGCGGCTGACCGGTGGCGAGTTCGACCATGGCTACTACCTGTCGCCAGCGGTGTTCACCGATGTGAAAAACAGCATGCGCATTGCGCAGGAAGAGATCTTCGGACCGGTGCTGGCGATCATCGAAGTGGCCGATTTTGACGACGCGCTGCGCCAGGCCAACGACTCCCAATACGGGCTGTCGGCCAGCATCGTCACGATGAACCCGCGCTACATGCATGTGTTCACCAACGAGATCCAGGCGGGCACCGTCAAGATCAACCGCACGACCACTGGCAACCTGGTCAACGCCCCCTTTGGCGGGCTGAAGAACTCCAGCACCTCCACCTTCCGCGAATCGGGCCGCGCCGGCCTGGAATTCTTTACCCAGATCAAGACCGTCTACCGCGGTATCTGATACCTGACAGCAAGAGGAAACACGATGAAAAGCGCACTGAAACTGGAACTGGCGGAAGCCCGTGTGATGTCCCTGGCCGCGCTGGCCAAAGCCAAGGAAATCGGCGTGACCGAGACGGTCTGCATCACCGACGAGGGCGGCTTTCCGCTGGTGCTCGAACGCATGGATGGTGCCCGTGTCACCGGCCCGCAGATCGCCTGGAACAAGGCCTTCACCGCAGCGGGGCACAAGCGCTCCACGCACCTGTTCAATACCTTGCCCAATGGGCCGGCGCTGCCGGGCAACGAGGCCTTTGGCATCCAGTGGAGCTTCGAAGGCAAGTTTGCCGTCTTCGTCGGCGGCTACCCCATCGTCGTCAATGGCGAGGTGATTGGCGGCGTGGGCCTGTCGGGCGGCAATGGCGAGCAGGACACCGCCTGTGGCGTGGCCGCCTTGCAAGCCTTGAAAGACCACCTGGGCGCCGCAGCCGATGTGCTGGTACAGGCCGACATCAAGAAATAAGCGCCAGGGACAACCGAGCTGAGGTCTGCGATGAACTACCGCGTACAGTGGCTGCAGATGCAGCAATCGTTTGACGTGGGTGCCGATGAATCGGTGCTCGATGCCGCCACGCGCCAGGGCGTGGCGCTGCCCCATGAATGTACCTTTGGCGGCTGCGGCACCTGCCGCATGAAGGTGGAAGCGGGCGCGTTTGCCTATGCCGATGGCGAGCTGCCGCTGGCCATGAGCGAGGAGGAACATGCCCAGGGCTATGCGCTGGCCTGCCAGGCGCGGGCGCAGTCCGATCTGGTGATCAGCATCGCGGCGGGGCCGGACAGCTCCGCACCCACCCGGGTGCAGGCTACCGTGGCCGAGCTGCGCATGCACACGCCCGATATCTACCACCTGGCGCTGGACCTGCCCGAGGACCACGGCCTGCGCTATGTGCCGGGCCAGTACCTGAACATCTGCCTGCCCGGCGGCGAGCACCGCAGCTTCTCGATGGCCACGCCGCCGCAGGGCCGGCGCATCAGCCTGCAGATCCGCAAGATTGCCGGCGGGCGCTTTACCGATGGCCTGCTGGCGACGATGGCGGTCGGCGATACGCTGGAGGTGGAACTGCCGCACGGCAGCTTTTACTACCGCGCGCAGGACTACCAGCCGATGGTGTTTGCCGCCACCGGCACCGGCTTTGCGCCGATCAAGGCGATCCTGGAATCGCTGCTGGGCGATGCGGATTGCCCGCCGATCCATTTCTACTGGGGCATGCGCAGCGAGGCGGATCTGTACCTGCTCGATGAGATTGCGGCCTGGGCCGGGCAGTTGTATGAATTCACGTTTGTGCCGGTGCTCTCGCGCCCGTCCGATCGCTGGACCGGCCGGCGCGGCTATGTGCAGCACGCCATTGCCGAGGACTTCGAGGACCTGTCCGAGCATGCGATCTATCTGTGTGGCTCGCCCCATATGATTGCCGATGCCAAGGCGCTGATGGCCCTGTCGGGTGCGGCGCTGGACAAGATCTACAGCGACAGCTTCATCTTCCAGAACGAGGCGGCCGCCGTGGCCGAACTCATTGAGCAACACTAAGCGGAGCTAAGGAACAACACCATGGATCTGGGATTGACGGGCAAGGCCGCGCTGGTCTGGGGCGGCAGCAAGGGCATGGGCTATGCAGCGGCGCGCCAGCTGGCGCTCGAAGGGGTAGAGGTGGTGATTGCCGCGCGCACCGAAAGCAGCTTGCAGGCAGCGGCGCAGGCCTTGTCGGCCGAATGTGGCCGCCCGGTGCGCTATGTGGTGGCCGACATCACGAGGAAGGCCGGACGCGAAGCTGCGCTGGCCGCCTGCCCGCAGCCGGACATTCTGGTCAACAACTCCGACGGCTACCCGCCGGGCGACTTCCGCGACTGGAGCGACGAGACCTGGCACGAGGCGCTGGACATGATGATGGTCGGCCCCATCGACATGATGCGCCGCGTGGTCGATGGCATGCAGCAGCGCGGCTACGGGCGCATCATCAATATCGTCTCGCGCAGCGTCAAGGCCGCGCATGCCGAGCTGGGGCTGTCCAACGGCGCGCGCTCGGGCCTGGTCGGCTTTGTGGCGGGGCTTGCGCGCCAGACGGTGCGCCACAACGTCACCATCAACAATGTGCTGCCCGGCGCGTTCGACACCGATGCACAGGCCCGCCACATCGACAAGCTCGCCCAGCAAAGCGGCCGCTCGCCGGCCCAGGTGCGCCAGAGCCGCGAGGCCGCCAATCCGGCAGGCCGCTTTGGCCGGCCCGAGGAGGTGGGCGCGCTGATCGCCTACCTGGCATCGCGGCACACCGGCTATGTGACCGGGCAGAGCTGGTTGATCGACGGCGGCGAGTACCCGGGGACCTATTGACGATGGGCAGTGCCAGCGGCGATGCCGTTACCGCAGGCCTTGGCGTGGCCGCGCCACGCCGCCCTGCACCCTGGCCGCTCCCGCCGTTAAAGCCCTGCTGCGGTGTGCAGCTGCTTACTTGGTGATGGGCTTGATTCGTTATACTTGCAGCCTTGCCTTGGGTAATCCAGGGCGTTTTGCTTTTTACCGGTGCAGCTGCTCTTGGCGGGTCTGCACTTTTTTCTGTGCCAGCCTCTGTTTATGACCGAACCGACCCTCCCCACCTCTTCTGATGCTTCCGCACCGGCACCAGCTGCGGCAGCGCCCGCAGCGGGCGGTGATACGCGTCGCCAGCCCAAGCAGGAGCGCCGCGAGCGCCCTGCAGGCGCAGCGCCGGTGCTGAACTCGGCGATGGCCGATGCGCTGCGTGCGGCCACCAAGGGCCATGCGCTGGAAGTGGCAGCTGCGCCTGCACCGGTCGAGGCAGATGCCGCACCCGTGCAGCGCCAGGCGCGCAGCGAGCGCCCCGCTCGCAGCGGCCAGGCCCCCCGCCGCAGCAACAAGCCCGGCAATGGCGCACGCCGCGAAGGCCAGGGTGCTGGTGGCCGTGGCCCGCGCCGTGACGGTGGCCAGGCAGCCCCCGCTGCGCCCAAGGCGCCTCCCCGCCCTCGCCACCCGGTGGTGGAAAAGCTCGCAGGTCTGTACCCGGCGCTGTTTGGTGACCAGCCGCTGCCGCTCAAGCGCGGTGTGTTCCAGGACCTGATGGCCGCCCACCCCGACGCGTTCGAGAAGAGCGAGCTGAAGGTGGCCCTGGGCCTGCATACCCGTTCGACCCGCTACCTGAACGCCGTGGCAATGGGCCAGCCCCGCCATGACCTGCAGGGCCAGGTGGTCGAGGCGATGGCGCCTGAGCACGTGTTCCATGCGCTGGTGGAGTCCTTCCGCCGCCGCAAGCCGCGCGACGGCGAAGACCTGCAGCTCAAGCTGCGCCGCCGCATTGGCATGGCCTATATTGCATCGGACCTGAGCCGCGACGACTTCCTGGCCAAGGTCCAGGTCAAGGATGAAGCAACCCAGGCGATGCTCGCTGCTGCCATGCAGGAAGTGGCCGAGTTCGACGCCAAGGCCGAGGCGCTGGCAACCGCCCATGCTGCCAGCGGCAAGAGCGTGGCCGAGTTTGCCGACATGTACGGCATGCACCCGGCTGCGGTCGAGCGCCACCTGCACCGCGCCGCCCAGACCAAGGCGATTGCTGCACGCCCTGCCGCTGCCCCTGCGGCCCCCGAA
The DNA here is from genome assembly GCF_041730275.1 of Comamonas sp. SY3. Taxonomy (NCBI): domain Bacteria; kingdom Pseudomonadati; phylum Pseudomonadota; class Betaproteobacteria; order Burkholderiales; family Comamonadaceae; genus Comamonas; species Comamonas sp. SY3. Next base: position 236,174 of record NZ_JBGTYN010000004.1, read on the forward strand.
GCGGCGGACGAGGACGAGGTGGCCGAGCCGGCCGCCGCCAAGGCCGACGACAGCGCTGCTGCTGAATAAACCCGGCCTTCGCCCAGTAAAAAGCTGCCCGCGCTCTAGAAGCGTGGACAGCTTTTTTTATGCCCTGGCTTGATCGCCGATCAGCCGCTGCTTACACTGACCGTCTGAGACCTGGCAAGGAGAACGCCATGAAGCCCGATAGCACCACAAGCACCACCAAGCGCCGCTGGCTGCGCAAGTTCTGGGGTGCGGTCTGTGTGATTGCCGGCCTGGCCAGCATTGCCGCCGGGCTGGAGACGGCGCTGATGGACTGAGCGCCGGCCGGCGTCTAACTAGCAGCCAAGGCCTTAGCGATGGCGGCCTCCAGCTTGGCTGGCTGGGTCATCGGTGCAAAGCGCTGCACCGTGCGGCCATCGCGGCCCACCAGAAACTTGGTGAAGTTCCACAGAATCCGCCCACCCAGGATGCCCGGCGCCTGCGCCTTGAGCCAGGCAAATAAGGGGTCGGTGTGCGGGCCGTTCACTTCCACCTTGGCCAGGCTGGGATAGCTGGTCTGGTAGTTCAGCTCGCAAAACTGCGCAATCTCGGCATTGCTGCCCGATGCCTGCGCACCAAACTGGTTGCACGGCACCCCCAGCACCTGCAGGCCCTGGGCGCCGTACTGCTGCTGCAAGGCCTCCAGCCCCTTGAGCTGCGGCGTGAAACCGCAGGCCGTGGCCGTGTTGACCACCAGCACCACCTGGCCGGCATAGCGCGACAGCGGCAGCGGCTGGGCGCTGGCATCGTGGAGAACAAAGTCCTGGATCGTGTGCGGGGTTGCGGGCATGGTGGCTATCTTAGTCGCTAACCTGCCTTCAGTGAGCCGCCTTCCGTTAGCCGCCTTCAGCGCCACTCAGGGCAGGCGCGACTCCAGCGCCGCGATCAGCGACGCCGACAGCACCAGCGCGCCGCCCAGCAGCAGGCGGCCCGAGAGCACCGTGCCCTCGATCAGCACATTGGACGCGCTGGCAAACACCACCTCGGACAGCATCACCACCGCAGCGGTGGTGGCGGCCAGGCGCGAGGCTCCGTATTGCAAGGTCCAGTTGCTCAGCATGATCAGCACGGCGACGACCAGCACCATCAGCGGCCAGCTCCAGGCGATATCGGGAACAGGCGGCATGCGGCCCAGGGAGATGCCCAGTACCGACATGGCGCCGGCGGCGACCAGGCCGCCAAAGAACATGGCCAGCATGCGCGCCTCCCCCGGCACGCGGTACTGGCTGCGCAACACCACATTGGTGCCGGCAAAGGTGAAGCCGCCGACAATCGCCAGCGCATCGGGCAGCGAGAGGTTGGCCGTCAGGCTCTGCCATGTGGCGCCGGCCGGAATCATCACGATCAGCACGCCGCTGAAGGCCAGCACCAGGCGCAGTATCGAATACTTGTTGGGCTTTTCACCCAGAAAGTACCAGGCCAGCAGCACCGACCAGGCGGGCATCAGATAGAACAGCAGCACCACGCGCACCACATCGCCGGTGGTGGCAGCCCAGTTGAACAGCACATTGGTGCTGCCCGAGGTGAAGGCCAGCAGCAGCAGCAGCGGGTGGCGCCGGGCAATGGCCGCCGCCGCCGGCTTGACTAGCAGCAGCCCGCAAAACAGGATCAGGTAGACCAGGGCGGTGCCCAGCACCGGGTGCACCCCCAGGGCCTGCAGCTGACGGAACGGCCACCAGATCGTGCCCCAGATCAGGGCGTTGGTCATCAGGGCTAAAAAGGGCAGCGCGGTGAGCATGGGGCGAGGGGAAACCGCGCCTGGGGTGCCCAGGCGCTGTCAGCTTTCTAATTTTTGGGTGGTGCAGAAGGGCCGGGTGGCCTGGCGCTGGGCCCACCGCCTTGTGCCGTCAGTGGTGGTGGTCGTGGCGGGCAATGTCCAGCAGCCGTTGGACTTCCTGCGGATGCTGTTTGCAATTATGCCGGTGCCACAGCAGGATGCACCACATGATGCCGGCCACCAGCAGGCCAAAGCAGGTGATGGCGCCGTAGGCCGACATGCCAAAGCGGGTGAACATGCTGTAGACGACACCCAGGCCCAGGATGCAGGCCTGCTCGTTGAAGTTCTGCACGGCAATCGAGCGGCCCGAGCCCATCAGGTTATGGCCCCGGTGCTGCAGCAAGGCATTCATCGGCACCACCAGGAAGCCGCCCAGGCCCCCCAGCACGACCAGGAAAGGCACCGCCAGCCAGATGCTGTGGATAAAGTTCATGCACACCACCAAGAGGCCCATCGCAATGCCCAGCGGGATCACGCGCGTGGCGCCGTCGAGCTTCATGCGCATCGAGGCCAGAATGGCGCCGACTGCCGTGCCAATCGCCACCACGCCGACGAGGGCCGAGGCCTTGGTTGTGCTGTAGCCCAGCGCCACCGCGCTCCAGGCCAGCACGATATAGCGCAGGTTGCCCGATACGCCCCAGAACAAGGTGGTGGTCGACAGCGAGATCTGGCCGAGCTTGTCGCGCCAGAGGCGGCTGTTGCAGCGCCAGAAGTCGGGCAGCAGGTCCATGACGTTGGAGAACATGCTGCGGCTCATGTCCTGGCGCAGCGGCACCAGCTGGGTATTCGTGCGCGGGATGCGCGTGTTGAACCAGGCAGCGCCGGCATACAGCAGCCCGATCACGCAGATCGCCGCCTCGGACGGGGTGTCGATGGGGGTGTCGATCAGCGGCAGATCAAAAGACAGCAGCCAGCCCGAGACCTGGGGGCCCACCAGCTGGCCACCCAGCAGCACACCCAGGATGATCGAGGTAATGGTCAGCCCCTCGATCCAGCCATTGGCCCGCACCAGCTGGCTGGCGGGCAGCAGCTCGGTGAGGATGCCGTATTTGGCCGGGGAGTAGGCTGCTGCGCCCAGGCCGACGACCGCATAGGCGAGCAGCGGGTGGTGGCCAAACAGCATCAGCAGGCAGCCGACGACCTTGATGGCATTGCTGATGAACATCACCTGCCCCTTGGGGTAGGCATCGGCAAAAGCGCCTACAAACGGTGCCAGGATCACGTAGAACAGCGCGAACATGGGCACCAGGGCGGCACGCTGCCACTCGGCGGCCCCTGCGTTGATCAGCAGATCGACGGCAACGACAAACAGGGCGTTGTCGGCCAGCGAGCTGAAAAACTGCGCCGACATGATGGTGTAGAAACCGCGCTTCATTCGTTGGGGATGCTAATAAGGGATGCTAATGGCGCGAGAAATTTGTAAGCTGCGTGTAGGGAGTCGAGGTTATAGCACGCAGGGGCGAAAGCACGGTGCCAGAATACTAGGGGTTTTTCATCATCTTGTTGTGAGTATTCGCCATGCCGCGCCCCATTCTAGCCACCATTCATACCGCTGCCTTGCAACATAACCTGGCACGCGCGCGTCAAGCGGCGCAAGACGCCAAGCTGTGGTGTGTCGTGAAAGCAAACGCTTACGGGCATGGTATCGAGCAGGTGTTTGATGGCATGCGCGCCGCCGATGGCTTTGCGCTGCTGGAGCCGTCCGAGGCGCAGCGCATCCGTGATCTGGGCTGGCGCGGCCCCATCCTGCTGCTCGAAGGCGTCTTTGATGCGCGTGACCTGGAGCTGTGCTCGCGCCTGAACCTCTGGCACACGGTGCACTGCGACCAGCAGATCGACTGGCTGGCGGCGCACAAGACCCAGCAGCCCCACCGCGTGTTCCTGAAGATGAACTCCGGCATGAACCGCCTGGGCTTCACCGCCGAGCGCTACCGCTCGGCCTGGGCGCGCCTCAATGCGCTGCCCCAGGTGGATGAGATCTCCTTCATCACCCATTTCAGCGATGCCGATACCGCCAAGGGCATCGGCGCGGCACTGGCGCTGTTCACCCAGACCACTGTGGACCTGCCCGGCGAGCGCAGCATCTGCAACAGCGCCGCGCTGCTGCGCCATCCCGATATGTCGGCGAGCGAGCGTGGCGACTGGGTGCGCGGCGGCATCCTGCTCTATGGCAGCGCGCCCGATTACCCGCTGCAAACCGCTGACGACTGGGGCCTGCAGCCCACGATGACCTTGTCGGCCAAGGTCATCGGCGTGCAGGAACTGCAGCCCGGCGACACCGTCGGCTATGGCTCGGCCTTTACCGCCGACAAACCCATGCGCATCGGTGTCGTTGCCTGCGGCTATGCCGACGGCTACCCCCGCCACTGCGGCAACGGCACCCCCGTGCTGGTCGACGGCCAGCGCTCGCGCCTGATCGGCCGGGTCAGCATGGACATGGTCACCGTTGATCTCACGGACATCCCCCAAGCCGGCTGGGGCAGCGAGGTCACCCTCTGGGGCCGCGCCGCCAATGGCAGCGTGCTCGCCATCGACGAAGTGGCACACGCCGCCGGCACCGTGGGCTATGAGCTGATGTGCGCGGTGGCGCCCCGGGTTCCGGTGGTGGTGGATGGGCACTGAGCTGCCTTAAATATAGGCAGATCTTCCAAGGGCTGGGCTGGGAGGGCGCTGCGCCATCGCTTCTGAAGGTTTCAGCCAGCCCCGCAGGCTTTATAGAAATGCCTGCCTTTGCAGCCGGAGCGCGTCGCGGTCGATGCTGGCTTCGAGCTGCTCCATGTCCACAGCGCTGACACCCTGCGTCTGGAAATGCGCAGACCATTGGTCAACGGCTGCAGCCACCTGTTGTACCAGCGCAATCGCGCGCGGCCTTTTAAGGCCGTACTCGTTGATCTGGGTGAGGGCATTCTCCAAGGTGGATTCGGCGCCCATGGTTCCCACGCTGAGGGCTTGGTAGCCCAGGTTCTGCAGGCTCGGCACTACGTCGTAGGCGGGGCTGAGGTCGTAATATCCATCCGCCAGATTGAGGCTGAGGCTGTGGTTGCGCTCATGGTCGTCGGTGTTGTCCATGAGGATGTTGAAAACCATGCGCTTGAACAACTCCTCGCGCATGGCGGCTTGTCGCTCGGGATGGCCCAGGCGCAGCAGGATGCTTGCCAAGGCGCTGTAGCCCATCTCCAGCCCCGCAGCGCGCAGGGCGGTATGGGCAGACTGGCAGTGCACCCGGAAGGGGCCGATGCGGTCAAAACGTTCGACGGTGAGTGCGTGCCGTGCTTTGCCATAGCGTGGTGGCAGAGGCAGCACCGCCGTGTTGGCGGTGTACATGCCGGCTTGTGCGGCCAGCCTCATCGTCGCGTGTTCAATCAGCGGGGTATCCACGGCATCATCCAACTCGCTGAACTTGATGATGCAAGGGCCATTGTCGGTCTGCAGCAAGGCCTTGGGCCGGGCGCCACCCAAGATGACGCCGGGCTGGATCAGCCGCTGTATTTCAGGGGTGATCGGGGCCTGGGTCTGCACGTCTTCTACGGCGGCAGCGAGTTGCGCCAAGTCGTTCAACCGCGGATAGGGCCCGATGTAGCGCGGCAGGTAACGCTCGGCCGAGGTGGAGATGCCCAGCGCGCCAAAGCGGTCATCACCGGCAAAGAGCAGCATCTCCAGAATTGACAGGCGTGCAGGCCGGTCGATATGGCGGATGATGCGCTCGCCCCAGCGGTCAGGCCGGGCATCGTCAATGGCGCCGGGCGCTGTGTGCTTTTCATCATTGCTGAAGAGCTGGCCTTGTACCAAGGGCAGGTCCTGGCTGAGTGCAAAGTTCCACCAATCTGGCGCATAGCTGAACGTGGCGCAATCCGCCACCAACTGCGAAAGGCTGACCGTGCCCGCCAAGGTGGGCGCTGCTGGGTTGACCATGGCCCAGACATAGAGCTGGTCTTGCGGCACATAGGTGCGTGCAGAGACGGCGGGAATGGCGGCGGTGGTCATGGCTTTTGGGGAGGCTTCTTGGCCATGAGCGCGGCAAGCCCTGGGGCTGCACTTGTCCATTCCTGGCGTGCTTCGTTCAACAGGCCAGGAATGATGGAGGCAAGGTCGGATTCCTGGCTGGGGTACACGGCACTATCCGCGTTGGCCGTTGGCGGCGTAGCACTGTTTGGCTGGGGCGCTTTGGGTTTGCGCTGAGCTTTTGCCTTTGCGACCTCCCGCTCCAGCGCCGCATGGTCGTTTTGGGGCGCAATCAGCGCGGCCAAATCGCCCCTTGGATTGATCAGCCACATGCACATCACATAGGAGGCCATTGCCACCGACGGATCACCCCGCTCGATCCGCGCCATCGTGGGCTGCGAAATGCCCAGGCGCTTGGCCCATTGCGCCTGCGACTCTCCCCGCCGCTTACGGGCGATCGCAATGTTCTGCGCCAGCTTTTCGATCTGCTGCAGAACGGCTTGCGGGTAGTGAGAGGGCGGTGTGTTTTGACGAGGCATTCATAGATATTAGTCTTTTGCGAGAGAAAAGCAAATCTATGAATTATTTCGACTTCCACGTCGCTGAAATCCGACCAACCTCTGCTTGCTAAAGGTGTTATGCACCATAGATGTCGTGATTCACGCATATTTCATTCATCTATAAATAATTTGAGAAGAATGTGTCATGCCTCACGCTTTTTCTCAAGTGGGCCGCGTGACCTCTGGTGGCTCATCTCGCAGGCTGTTCTCTCGAAAGTCACTAGTAAGTTGCCCAAAAAATAGGCAGCCAATAACCCACGGGTTTACCCTAGCGTCACCAGGGTTTGTGCAGGCCGCGCGCAATTAGCGTACAGTTTTGTACGTTTAATGCTTTTGCCCCACACCATGACCTCCAAAGAACGCCAACCCCGCAGCGATGCGCTGGCCCATCGCAGCCAGTTGCTCGATGCGGCTCTGCATGTGTTTACCGAGCAGGGGGTGACGGTGGCCTTGGATGTGGTGGCCGAGCGGGCGGGGGTGAGCCGCACGACGCTGTACCGCAATTTTGCGGACCGGTCCGAGCTGCTGCGGGCCTTGCTGATCCATATTCTGGATCGGCTGGCCGCCAAGGCCCAGGCCTTGAGCGAGACGGGCGATGCGGATGCGCTGTTCGAGTTTCTGCGCCTTTGGGCGCATGACTCCGTGCTGACCGTGCCGCTGACCGATTACTGGCGTTCGCTGCCGCTCGATGATCCCTTGGTCGTCGATCTGCGTGCGCGCCTGTTGGCGCTGGTGACACCGTTGTTGCTGCAGGCCAAGGCGGCAGGGCGCTGCCGGGAGGATCTGCAAGGCGCCGATTTGCTGCTGATCGTCGGCATGTTCAGTGCGGCGCGGCGGGGCCGCACACCGGCTGAGCGCCTGCAACTGAGCGACCGCGCCTGGCAGCTGATCACCGAGGGCCTGCGCGTGGATGCCAGGGAGGCGGTATGAACGCACCCGCCTTTCGCTATGTCGAGCAACCCCCGGATTGGGAGACGCATGAGCGCCCCGTGCTGCCGGGCTCGCCCGCGCGGCTGCAGCACACGTTGCCCCGGCGCATTGCCTACATCATGGTGGGCCTGTTTGTCGGCCTGGTCGGCGGTCTGGGCAATGGCCTGGTCACCGCCAATCTGACCTCGATCCAGGGCCAGCTGGGCCTGACCGCCGTGGAGGCCGCCTGGCTGCCTGCGGCCTATGTGATGGTCAATGTGACGGCCAACCTGCTGGTCTTCAAAAGCCGCCAGCAGCTGGGCCTGCGGGTGTTTGCCGAATGGGGCCTGGGCATCTATGCGCTGCTGGCGCTGCTGCATGTGTTTGTCGAGGGCTACACCATGTCCATCGTCGTGCGGGCGGTGGCCGGTTTTGCCGGTGCCACCACCACGTCGCTGGCCGTCATGTATGTGATGCAGGGTTTTCCGGCGTCCAAGGTGCCCTCGGCCTTCATCCTGGGCATGAACATGTCCTCGATCGCCGTGCCGCTGGCCTGGGTGCTGTCGCCCTCGCTGGTCAACGTCAATCCCTGGCCCCATCTGTACGCGTTCGAGGCGGGCCTGGCGCTGATGGCCTTTGCCGCCGTGGTGGTGCTCAAGCTGCCACGGGGCTTGCAGATCCATGTGTTCGAGCCGCTGGACTTTGTGACCTTTCTGCTGGTCGCGCCTGCGGTGGGCCTGCTGTGTGCGGTGCTGGCCCAGGGCGTCAATGCCTGGTGGTTCAATGCCCCCTGGCTGGCCTATGCGCTGATCGCCTCGGTGGTGCTGTTTGCGCTCGCCGCGCTGCTGGAATACAGCCGGCGCACGCCGCTGATCCAGCTGCGCTGGCTGATGCACCCCACGACGCTGACCTTCATGGCCGGGGCCATCATGATGCGTTTCATGATCTCCGAGCAGAACTATGGCGTGGTGGGTCTGCTGCGCGCGATGGGCGTGGTGCCCGAGCAGCTGCAGGCGCTGTATGGCGTGATCTTTGTCGGCATGCTGCTGGGCGTGATCGTCGGGGCGGCCACCTTCAGCGCGCAGGCCATCCTGCCGCAGATCCTGACCTCGATCCTGCTGATCGGCGTGGGCGGATGGCTGGACCTGCACTCCACCAGCCTGAGCCGCCCGCATGACTTCTTCTTCAGCCAGTTCCTGATCGCGTTCTCGGCGGCGCTGTTCATGGGGCCGGTGATGATGATCGGCATCCAGCGCGCGCTGGGCAAGGGGCTGGACCACATGGTCACCTTTGTCGTGCTGTTCTCGGTGACCCAAAGCCTGGGCGGCCTGCTCGGCCCGGCGCTGCTGGGCAGTATCCAGCAGCAGCGTGCCCAGCTCTATACCCAGGCGATTGCGGCCGAGATGCCGGTGACCAACCCGCTGGTCGCGCAGCGCCTGGCCCAGCAATCGCAGTCCCTGGGCCGCACGATCACCGACCCGGTGCAGCGCGGCGCCCAAAGCCAGGCCCAGCTGGTGCAGGTGATCCGGCGCGAAGCGGCGGTGCGTGCCTTCAACGATGTGTTCCGCGTGATTGGCGCGATGGCGCTGGCCTTCCTGGCCTGGGCGTTCTACCGCGTGCTTCGCCAGCGCACCCTGGCCTGGCTGGCGCGGCGCCGAGGCGAGCTGCCGGCCCCCGTCTGATCCCACCCCTTTTCGATCCTTATCTACAAAGCAACAACAATGTCTGATACTGAAAAACCCACCCCCAACGCTGCCCCCGCTGCCACAGCGGAGCCGGCAGCCCCCCAAGCCACGCCAGCGCCTGCGGCGCCCGTGCCCGCCGCTGCGCCTGCGGCATCGCCAACGGCCAAGCTGATCCGGCCCAGCCGCCGCGCGGTGCTGACGATGGCCGTCGTCGCCTTGGCCGGCGTGCTGCTGGTGCTCTGGGCCTGGAAGCTGCCGCCCTTTGCCTCCGACATGATGCGCACCGACAACGCCTATGTGCGCGGCCAGATCACCGTGCTGGCGCCCCAGGTCAGCGGTTATGTGACCGAGGTGAATGTGCAGGACTATGCGCACGTCAAGCGCGGCGATGTGCTGCTGCGCATCGACGACCGCATCTATGCCGAAAAAGTGGCCCAGGCCCAGGCGCAGCTCGACAATGCCCGCGCGCAGCTGGCCAACTCGGACCAGACCCAGGCGCAAAACCGCGCCAACCTGGGCGCACGCCAGGCCAGCCTGTCGGCGGTGGATGCCGAAGCCCGCCGTGCGGCGGCCGATCTGCAGCGGGTCGAGGACCTGGCCGCGCGCGGCTCGGTGTCGCTGCGCGAGCGTGACCAGTCGCGCGCCACCAGCCAGCTGGCCAAGGCCAATGTGCAAAAGGCGCAGGCCGATATCCGCATTGGCGAGCAAAGCATCAAATCCACCCAGGTGGCACGGGCCAGCCTGGAAGCCCAGGTGAAGGCCGCCGAAGCCCAGCTGGGCCTGGCCAGGATCGACCTGGACAACACGGTGGTGCGTGCGCCGCGCGATGGCCAGATCAGCGAGGCCTCAGTGCGCCTGGGCCAGTACGTGGCCGCTGGCACGCAGCTGCTGTTCCTGGTGCCCGAGCAGCTCTGGGTGGTAGCCAACTTCAAGGAAACCCAGATTGCCCACATGCAGCAGGGCCAGGCCGCCAGCTTTTACGTCGATGCGCTGGAAGGCGCACGGCTGAGTGGCCATATCGAGCAGATGGCACCGGCGACCGGCTCGGAATTCAGCGTCATCAAGGCTGACAATGCCTCGGGCAACTTCATCAAGATCGTGCAGCGCCTGCCGATCCGCATTGCGATTGACCCGGACCAGCCGCTCGCTGCCCGCCTGCGCCCCGGCATGTCGGTCGAAGTGCAGGTGGACACGCGCGTCGCCAAGGCCGCTGCGCAGGGAGACCGGCCATGACCCGCACTCCGCCAGTGCGCGGTTCGGCCTGGACCACGCTGACCACCCTGGGCCTGGCCCTGCTGCTGGCCGGTTGCGCACCGGCGCTGCGCCAGGCGCCCGCCGATGCCGCCGTGACCGTGCCCGGCGCCTGGGCGCAGACCGAGGCCGCTGCCACCAGCGGGCCTGAGGCAGCCGTGCCCGCCGCCTGGTGGCAGGCCTTTGGCGATGAGCAGCTCAACCACTATGTGCAGGCCGCGCTGGCGCGCAATGCCAACCTGCAGGTGGCAGGCACCCGGGTGGCGGCTGCGCGCGCCCAGCTCGCGGCGGCCGATGCCGCACTGCAACCCAACCTGTCGCTGGGCGCGAATGTGGGTGCCACCCACACATTGACGGCCTCGGGCATCACCACCAGCCGCTCTGTGCAGCCCCAGCTGCAGGCCAGCTGGGAGCCCGATCTGTGGGGCCGCCTGGGCGACCGCAGTGCCGCAGCCGATCTGCAGTACCGCGCCAGCCAGGCCGACCGGGATGCGGTGGCGCTGACGGTGGCGGCCACCACGGCCCAGGCCTATGTCGATCTGCTGGGCCGCGAGGCACAACTGGCCCAGACGCGCCAGACCTTGCAGACCCGCAGCACCGCGCTGCAGCTGGCCCGGGACCAGGAATCGGTGGGCTATATCTCGCGCCTGCAGGTGACGCAGGCCCAGGCCGAGTACGAGGCGGTGCAGGGCCAGATCCCGCCGCTGGAGCTGGCCATTGCGCGCCAGTACAACGCACTGCAGCTGCTGGCCGGCGATGTGCCTGCGGTGCGCGATCCCAAGGCGGCCGACGGCCAGGGCTTTGCCCGCCTGCAGATGCCGGTGGTGCCAGCGGCGCTGCCATCGGCCTTGTTGCGCCGCCGGCCTGACCTGGTGCAGGCCGAGCTGAACCTGGCCGCGAGTGATGCGAGCCTGCGCGCCAGCCGGGCCGCCTACCTGCCCCAGCTCAACCTCAGCGCCAGTGCGGGGCGGCTGTTTGTCAATGCGCTGCAGTACAACCCCATCAATGTCTGGAGCCTGGGCGCCAGCGTGCTGGCCCCGCTGTTGGATGGCGGCCGGCTCGATGCGCAGTACGGCACCGCCACGGCCCAGCGTGACCAGGCCGCCTATGCGTACCGGGCTGCGGTACTGTCGGCGTTGGGCGACGTGGAAAACGCGCTGGTCGGCGTGCAGCGCCTGGCCGAGCAAGAGCAGGCAGCCGAGCGCCGCCGCGCCGTGCTGGCCCAGACCCTGGGCTATGCCAAGGACCGCTACGAAGCGGGCTATGCCTCCTACCTCGAGCAGATCGACGCCCAGCGCAACCTGTTCCAGGCCGAGACCGAACTGGTCAACCTGCGCCAGAGCCGGCTGGACAACCAGATTGCGCTGTACCGCGCGCTGGGCGGGGGCTGGTCGGCCGATGCCGTGTTGCCTGCAGCCGCTGCGCAGCCGGCCGCAGATTAGACGGGCCTTAATCCCGGCACAAAGCGTTGCGCACAGCCGTCAGACCGGGGGTGGCAGGGGGATCCAGCCGCAGCGGGCGCTGGCGCCGCCGCATAATGCGCGAATGCCCCGTTCTGGGGCGTTTTGTGCAGCAAGGCGGTGCATGTACGCCTTCTGCAGCTGCCGGGTATTGCTGCCATGTCTGAGACTGTTGTATTGCGGGGGCCCGAGCGCCCTGATCTGTTGCGCCATGAGGTGCTGGCTGATGTATTTGAGGCCACTGCCTATGCCCACCCGGAGCAGGTCGCACTGATTGCCGGTGCGCGGCAGCTGACCTATGCCCAGCTCGATGCCGATGCCAGCCGCGCGGCGCACCGGCTGATCGAGGCCGGCATTGGCCCGGGTGACATGGTGGGCCTGTGGCTGCCACGTGGCATTGCGCTGCTCAGCCTGCAACTGGCGATTGCCAAAACAGGCGCTGCCTGGCTGCCCTTTGACAGCGAAACACCCCCCGAGCGCATAGCGACCTGCCTGGAAGACGCAGGCGCCAAGGCACTGCTGCTGGCAGCGGCCACGCCCCAGCAGGGCCTGCGCGATGCCCAGGTGCTGTGCCCGCTATGGACCGATGTGGACCTGCTGGCCGATCTGCCCGCTGGCACCACGGCGCGGCGGCGCAGCCATGCCCAGCCCAGCGACCCCGCCTATGTGATCTACACCAGCGGTTCGACCGGCAAGCCCAAGGGCATCGCCATCAACCAGGGCAGCATCTGCCACTTTTTGCGCAGCGAGAATGCACGCCTGGGCGTGCGCCTGGGCGACAAGGTCTACCAGGGCTTCTCGGTAGCCTTTGACATGTCGTTCGAGGAGATCTGGATCAGCTACCTGGTGGGCGCCACCTTGTGGATTGCGCCGCGCGAGATTGCCGGCGACCCCGAGGCGCTGCCCCAGGCCTTGCTGGACCAGCAGGTCACCGTGCTGCATGCCGTGCCCACGTTGCTGGCGCTGTTTGCGCAGGATGTGCCCAGCCTGCGCATCATCAACCTGGGTGGCGAGATGTGCCCGGAGGCGCTGGTCGACCGCTGGGCCCGCTCCAGCACCGGTGCGCCCCGGCAGCTGTTCAACACCTATGGGCCGACCGAGGCCACCGTATCGGCCAGCCTGGCCGAGCTGAAGGCGGGTGAGCCCGTGACCATCGGCACGCCGCTGCCCAACTACAGCATGGTGGTGGTGCAGGTGATCGACGCGGACAGCTTTCCTGCAGGCACGGCGCCCCAGTTGGTGGGCTTGCCGGCCGGAGAGGTGGGCGAGCTGTGCATTACCGGCCCCGGCGTGGCTGCGGGCTACCTGGGCCGGCCGGAGCTGACGGCCGAGAAGTTTTTGGACAATCCCTGGCCGGCGGGGCCGCATGACACGCGCCTCTACCGCACCGGCGACCTGGCGCGCATCGATGAAAAAGGCCAGATGCAGTGCCTGGGCCGGGCCGATGACCAGGTGAAGATCCGTGGCTTCCGCGTGGAGCTGGGCGAGATCGAGGCGGTGCTGGCCCAGCAGCCCGGTGTGGGTACCACAGCGGTGCTGTTGCGCAAGGACGATGGCATCGACCAGCTGGTGGCCTTTTATGTGCCGCTGGACGCGCCTCCCAGCCATGCAGCGCTGCGCAGCGCGCTGGCCGAGCGCCTGCCGCCCTATATGGTGCCGGCCCGTTTTGAAGCGCTGGCGCTGATGCCGCGTCTGACCTCGGGCAAGATCGACCGCAAGGCACTGCGCGCGGCTGCGCTGAGTGCCGCCGTGGACAGCGGCGACTCTGATACCGCCGAGACCCCGGCAGAGGAAGTGCTGTTTGCCGCGCTGGCGAAGCTCTTCCCGGGCCAACCCATTCGCCGCTCGCTGGATTTCTTCAGCGACCTGGGCGGCCACTCGCTGTTTGCCGCGCGACTGACGTCGATGCTGCGCGCCGATGCGCGCTTTGCACAGGCCACCGTCAGCACCATCTACCAGCAGCGCCGCGTGGGCGCGATTGCCGAGGCGCTGCAGGCCGGCATGGTGGCGGACGATGCACCGGCGGCAGCGCCCCGTGCCTTTCGCGAGCATTCGGCGCTGCGCCGTTGGCGCTGTGGCGCTGCGCAGGCGCTGGCCATCCCGTTTCTGGTGCTGGTCAAGATGGCGCAGTGGCTGGCGCCGTTCTTCACCTACCACTTCTTCACCGGGGACGAAAACGACTCGGTGGCTGTGGCCATTGCGGTATCGGTACTGGCCTTTGCGCTGGCCACGGTGCTGGAGTTTGCCGTGGCCTGGGCCGGCAAGTGGCTGATTGCCGGCCGGCTCAAGCCGGGGCGCTACCCGCTGTGGGGGCTGACCTACTTCCGCTGGTGGCTGGCGGACCGCTTGGTCGAGGCCGTGCCGGTGGGCATGATCTCGGGCTCCTCGCTGTTCCCGCTGTGGCTGCGTGCGCTGGGCGCCAAGGTAGGCAAGGATGTGGTGCTGGGCTCGATGACAGTGCGCGCCCCCGATCTGCTGCGCATTGGCGCCGGTGCCAGCGTAGGCAATGTGGTGAGCCTGGAAAACGCCCGGGTCGAAGGCGGCTGGCTGCTGCTGGGCCGCATCGATATCGGCGCCGAGGCCTGCATTGGCTCCTATGTGGTGCTGGAGGGCAATACCCGCCTGGGCGACTGGGCCCATCTGGAAGGGCAGTCCAGCCTCAGCGATGGCCAGGTGCAGCCCGAGCGCAGCGTCTGGACAGGCTCGCCCGCCCAGCCGGTGTCGGACTTCGATACCAGCTGCATGCCTGAGCGCGTGCGCCCCAGCGCCGCCTGGCGCGTCTGGGAAATGCTGGTCTATGCGCTGGGCGGTCTGAGCATCGCCACCCTGTTCTTCATGCCGGTGTTCCCGGCATTCCTGCTGATCGACTGGCTGGATGTGGACGCGATCTCGGTGCGGCCTTTGCTCGAGGACGGTACCGTCGATGCGCTGGGCGCCTTCATCCTGCGCTTCTTCAAGTTCTTTGTGCTGGCGCTGCCTGCCAGCCTGGTGCTGGTGCTTTGCACGATGCTGGTGGCGGCCTTGGTCCGCTACCTGTTCCTGCCCCGGCTGCAGCCGGGCACCTGGTCGGTGCACAGTGGCCGTTATCTGGGCAAGTGGCTCACCAACCAGATCCAGGAAGGCAGCCTGGCCACCTTGCACGGCATCTATGCCACGGTGTTCTCGGCCAGCTGGTACCGCATGCTCGGCGCCAAGGTGGGCAAGCGCACCGAGCTGTCGACCGCGCTGGGCGTGGTGCCCGATATGCTGACCCTGGGCGACGAATGCTTTGTGGCCGATGCGGTGATGCTGGGCGATGAGCGCATCGATGGCGGCTACATGACGGTGCAGCCCACGGTGGTGTCGCGCCGCAGCTTCATCGGCAATGGCGCCTATGTGCCCGATGGCTCGACCATCCCCGAAGGGGTGCTGATCGGCGTGATGTCGGCCGTGCCGCGCAATGCCGACATGCAGGCGGGCCAGACCTGGATCGGCTCGCCTGCCATCAACCTGCCCGCGCGCGAAGTGGTGCAGGGCTACCCCGCCCACCTGACCTTTGCCCCGTCGCGCCGCCGCGTGCTGGGCCGGGGCCTGGTCGAAGCCTTCCGCATTGGCGCGCCCCATGCGCTGGTGATTGCGGCCGGTTATGCGATCGTGCTCGATGCGATGCCGCTGGCAGCAGCGGGCCGCTGGGGTGCGGTGGTGCTGGACCTGGCAGTTGCCGGCATGGTGTTCGGTCTGGTCGCTTTCTGGGCGGTGGCGCTGTTCAAGTGGCTGCTGGTGGGGCGCTACCGCAAAAAGGCCGCGCCGATGTGGACGCCCTTTGTCTGGCTGTCCGAGGCCACCACCAGCATGTACGAAGGCATTGCGGTGCCCAATTTTCTGCGCTACCTGCGCGGCACCCCCTGGCTCAATCTGGCGATGAACCTGCTGGGCAGCAAGATTGCAAGCAGCGCCTACCTGGACACCACCGACATCACCGAACACGACTGCGTGACCATTGGCGCGCACAGCGAGCTCAATGCGCTGTCCTGCCCGCAAACCCATTTGTTCGAAGACCGGGTGATGAAGGTGGACGACGTGGTCATTGGCGAGCGGGTGACGGTGGGCGCACGCTGCACGGTGCTCTACAGCGCCGAGGTGGGCGATGGCGTGCAGCTGGGCCCGATGACCCTGGTGATGAAGGGCGAACGCCTGCCGGCCGGCAGCCGCTGGCAGGGCGCACCGGCCGCGCCATGGCGGGCCTAGCGCTCACGTGGACCCCGCAGCCGCTGGCCTTGCCGCCGGCGCTGCAGGGCCGGGTGCGGGCCCAGGCGGTGAGGATGGCCGCCGCTGCATCGGGTGTGCTGCCGCGCGAGGCGATGCGCGAGGCCGTGTACCGGGCGATTGGCGAGGCCTTGGCGCCGCAGCTGGGCTGTGCACCGGCGCAACTGGCGGTGCAGCGCCGCGCCGGCCAGGCGCCGCAGCTGCTGCGCAACGGGCTGGCGCTGGCGGGGTGGCAGCTGTCCATCAGCTATGCCGATGCGATGGCGGTATGGGCTTGCACGCAATATGGCTGCGTGGGCATTGATGTGCAAGGCCTGCCCGGTAGTGCCTCCACGGATATCGATGCCGCTGGCTGGCCAGCGGTGGCTGCCCTGTACCTGGAGCCGGACGCAGCCGCTGCGCTGACCGGCTTGCAGTGCATGGACTGGCAGCGCGGCTTTGCCCGGCAATGGGCGCGGTTGGAAGCCCAGCTCAAATGCGCCGGGCTGGCATTGACCGAGGCGGAGGACCGGCCGGCGGGATGGCGCACCGGCATGGTGGTGACTGAACTGCAGACGCAAGCAGGGCCCGTGGCCGTGGCCTGGCGTGCGCCGGCCCAGGCCGCATCCGGTGGAGGCGGGGCCGTTACACTGGGCTGCCCGCCCGCCGCTAGCAGAAACTGCACAGCGCCAGGCCCATATCGATACAACGAATAAATCGTTGGCGGGGCCGGGCTGCACTGCGATAGTGCGGCGTTTTGATTTTTTGCATGGAATGAAGGAATCTGTGATGCAACCTACCACTCATCTGCAAGGCCGCAACGGCTGGGCGCGCAGCGTCTGCACCCTGGCCATCGCTGGCGCGGTGGCCAGCATGGCATTTTCTGCCCAGGCTTCGAACTTCCGCTGGACCCGCTCGGCCGATCTGTCGTCCTGGGATATCCATGCGCAGAATGTCGGCGTCAACAACTCGGTGCACCGCGCGGTGTACGAGGCCCTGGTCGAGTACAACAGCCAGACGCAAAAACCCGAACCCTCGCTGGCCACCAAGTGGGAGCGCATCAACCCCAAGCAGCTGCGCATCACTTTGCGCGAAGGCGTGACCTTCAGCGATGGCTCGCCGCTGACGGCCGATGACGTCAAGTTCTCGCTGGAGCGGGCCAAGGCCAAGAGCTCCGGCTTTGTGGTCTACACCCAGGGCATCGACCGCATCGAGGTGGTCAATGCCGGCACCTTGGATATCTTCTCGGAGGTGCCCAACCCGGTGCTGGTCAACCAGCTGACCGAGTTGCGCATCATGAGCAAGGCCTGGGCAGTGCAGCACCAGTCCGAAGTGCCCAAGGACATCAAGGCCAAGGACGAGAACTATGCCCACCGCCATGCGCTGGGCACCGGCCCCTATGTGCTCGACAGCTGGTCGCAGGATTCGCGCCTGGTGCTCAAGCGCAACCCGCAGTGGTGGGGCAAGACCCAGTACCCGAGCAACATCACGCAGGCGGTGTACACGCCGATCAAGTCGGACGCCACGCGCACGGCTGCGCTGCTGTCGGGCGAGGTGGACTTCATCATCGACCCGAGCATGAATGACCTGCAGCGCATCAAGCAGGCGCCCAACCTGCAGGTGCTGGAGTCCGCGGCTGACCGCACCTTGTTCCTGGGGATGGACCAGTTCCGCGACGAACTTCCGCAGTCCAGCGTCAAGGGCAAGAACCCGTTCAAGGATGTGCGCGTGCGCCAGGCGCTGTACCAGTCCATCGACATGGGCACCATCCAGCGCGTGGTGATGCGCGGCCTGGCCCAACCCACCGGCACCTTGATTGCCCACCATGTGAATGGCTGGACCAAGCAGGCCGACCAGCGCCTCGCCTTCGATGCCGAAGGCGCGAAGAAGCTGCTGGCCCAGGCGGGCTACCCGGATGGGTTTGAGTTCGAGTTCTCCTGCCCTGCAGGCCGTTACCCCAGTGATGAGCAGCTCTGCCAGGCCATCAGCGCCCAGTGGGCCAAGGTGGGCATCAAGGCCAAGCTGCGCACCTACCCGTTTGCCACCTACTTCCCGATGATCCAGCGCTACGAAGCCAGCGTGTACCTGCTGGGCTGGTCGGTGCCCACCTTTGATGCCTACTACAGCCTGCAGGCGCTGTTGCGCTCGCCGGGCGGCAGCGGCGATGGCAACTTCAACCTGGGCCGCTTCTCCGACCCGCAGCAGGATGCGATGATCGAGCGCGTCAAGACCGAGACCGACCTGAAGCTGCGCAACCAGCTGATCGAGAAGGTGCTGCTCAACGAGCACAAGGCCATCTCGCATATCCCGCTGTTCAACCTGATCACCCCCTGGGCGGCCAGCAAGAAGGTCAGCATCCCGACCCGCGCGGACAACTACATCGACTGGCGCCTGTTGAATGTGGTGAATTAAGGGGCCGGTGGTGAGGGTTGGCGCGGCTGTCTGATAATGCCGGCATGCGCCTGATGCCTCTTCGCCGCTCCTTCTTGCTCAGCTGTGCCGCTGCGGTGCTGGCGGGCTGTGCCTCCGAGCCGCCGCAGCCGGAGGCCGAACCCAGCCTGGCCCAGGCCAGCCTGCCGGTGCAGCTGCTGATGACCGAAGGCTTTGTACCCGTGCACCGGGCACTGGCCGGCCAGCTGATGATCCCCACGCAGATCCGTGCCGAGCCCGGCTATGGTGCGCCGCATGTGGTGGTGCAGGAGCTGACCCCGTACCTGCAGCAGGCGCGCTGTGTCGATCTGGTGCTGGCGCCGCGCCCTGTGTTGCAGCTGTTGCAGGCGCATGGCCTGGTGCGCCCGGGGCGTCTCTACGATGTGGTGCGCTCGCCGCTGATCGCCATCGTGCAGGCCGGCCGTCCGCTGCCGGTGCTCAAGGACACCGAAGATGCCAAGCAGATGCTGGAGGCGGCCCGCAGCATCGCCTACCCCTCGGCCGATGGCAGCGACTTTATCGAGCAAAAGCTGTTTCGCGAACTGGATCTGAGCGCCAAGGTTCTGCCCAAGAGCATCAAGGTGTTTGGCCCCCAGGTGGCGCAGCTGGTGGCCCGGGGCGATGCGGAGCTGGGCCTGCTGCTGCGCAGCGAGCTGCCCCGCTCCGCCGAGGTGCAGGTGGTTGGCAAGATACCGCACCCGCTCGCCTATGAGGCGGTGTACAGCGCCGGCATTGCCGGCCAGGCCTGCAGCACTGCCGGTGCCCAGTTGCTGGCCCGCTTTTACCAGCGCGAAGCGGCCATGCATGACTGGAATGGCTCAGGCTGGGAGCCGGTGGCGGGCGTGTCGCAGCCGCCACCGCCGCCGGTCGAGCACCTCGATCCGGCCGAATACCAGCCCTAGGATGTGAGCGAGCTTTAGGCCTGCGCCAGCGCCGCCTGCACCGCAGGCCGTGCCGCCACGCGGGCGTAGTGCGCGGCCACGCGCGGGAACTCATTGATATCGACGCTGTCGCTCTTGAGCCAGCCGGCCATCGTGAACAGGTAGCCATCGGCCACCGTGTACTGCTCGCCCATCACCCAGGTCTTGTCACCCAGGTAGTGCCGCTCGATCAGTGCAAAGGCATCGCGCATGTTGTGCGGCACCTTGGCCTGCATGGCCTTTTGTGCGGCTTCGTCATCAGCCCAGCGTGCTGCGCGTGGGCGGTGGGCATGGCTGATGTGCACGGTCGAGGCCAGGTAGCTGTTGAACTCCTGCAGACGGGCGAGTTGGAACGGGTCGCTCAGCGGCGCCAGTTGTTTGTCAGGGTGGGTTTGTGCCACATACAGCAGCAGTGCAGCCGTCTCGGTCAGCACGCCTTGCGGGGTGACCAGCGCGGGAACGCGGCCCTTGGGATTGATGGCCAGGTAGGCGGGCGTGCGCTGCGCGCCTTCGGCCATGTTCAGGCGCTGCGCCTGGAAGGCGGCACCTGCCTCGTGCAAGGCAATCAGCACGGCCTGGGCGCAGGTGCCGGGGGCGTAGTACAGGGTCAGGTCTTGGCTCATGAGTCTCCTTGGGGGCGGTGCCGGGTGTTGGTTGCGGGCTGTCTGCCGTATCGCCTGGGGATGCTAAACGATTTGCCGGCGCCGCGCTGCGCTCGCCGTTACCATGGGTGTCTGTACCGAAACATCCTCGCCATGGCCAAAGAGAAATCCGTTTACATCTGCAGCGAATGCGGCGGCACCAGCCCGCGCTGGTTGGGCAAGTGCCCCTCCTGCAATGCCTGGAACACCTTGGTGGAGAGCGCCACCGAATCGGCGGGGGGCGGCAAGA
This sequence comes from Comamonas sp. SY3, assembly GCF_041730275.1. Taxonomy (NCBI): domain Bacteria; kingdom Pseudomonadati; phylum Pseudomonadota; class Betaproteobacteria; order Burkholderiales; family Comamonadaceae; genus Comamonas; species Comamonas sp. SY3. The sequence continues at coordinate 256,268 of NZ_JBGTYN010000004.1, forward strand.
ACCGCCTGAGCCAGACCGGCCGCACCGGCTATGCCGGCCAGGCCCAGGCCGTCACGCCGTTGGCGGCCATCGAAGCCACCGAAGTCGCCCGCACCCCCAGCGGCATTGCCGAGCTCGACCGGGTGCTGGGCGGCGGTATTGTCGAAGGCGGTGTGGTGCTGATCGGTGGCGACCCGGGCATCGGCAAATCGACCTTGCTGCTGCAGGCGGTCGATGCGCTGCAGCGCCAGGGCCTGCCAGCACTCTATGTGACCGGTGAAGAGAGCGGTGCCCAGGTGGCGCTGCGCTCACGCAGACTGGGACTGGACAACAGCCAGGTCGATGTGCTGAGCGAAATCCAGCTGGAGAAGATCCTGGCCACCTGCGAGAGCACGCAGCCGGCCATCGTCATCATCGACTCGATCCAGACCATGTACTCGGACCAGCTCAGCTCGGCCCCCGGCTCGGTGGCCCAGGTGCGCGAATGCGCAGCCCACCTGACCCGCATGGCCAAGAGCACCGGCATTGCCGTGGTGCTGGTGGGCCATGTGACCAAGGAAGGTGCGCTGGCCGGTCCGCGCGTGCTGGAGCACATGGTCGATACCGTGCTGTACTTCGAAGGCGATACGCACAGCAGCTTCCGCCTGGTGCGCGCCATCAAGAACCGCTTTGGTGCCGTCAACGAGATTGGCGTGTTCGCGATGACCGAAAAAGGCCTCAAGGGGGTGAGCAACCCCAGCGCCATCTTTCTGAGCCAGCACAGCGAGCCGGTGCCCGGCAGCTGCGTGCTGGTGACCCTGGAAGGCTCCCGCCCGCTGCTGGTCGAGATCCAGGCGCTGGTCGACAGCGGCGGCCCCAGCCCGCGCCGCCTGTCGGTGGGCCTGGACCGCGACCGCCTGGCCATGCTGCTGGCCGTGCTCAACCGCCATGCCGGCGTGGCCTGCGCGGACCAGGACGTCTTCGTCAACGCCGTCGGCGGCGTGCGCATTGGCGAGCCTGCGGCCGACCTGGCCGTCATGCTGTCCATCACCAGCAGCCTGCGCGGCAAGGCGCTGCCCAAGGGCTTCATCACCTTTGGCGAAGTGGGCCTGGCCGGTGAGGTACGCCCGGCCCCGCGCGGGCAGGAGCGCCTGAAGGAAGCTGCCAAGCTGGGCTTTACCGTCGCCGTCGTCCCCAAGGCCAATGCACCCAAAAAGCCGATCGAGGGCATCACCATCCATGCGGTGGACCGGGTGGATGAGGCGATCTCGCTGGTGCGTGGGTTGGATTGAGCGCATGCTGGCAGATGCCTTTGCGCGTGACGGCTTTGTGCTGGTTCGCGGTGTATTGGCTGCCGATGGCTGCGCATCGGTGCTGGCAGACCTGCAAGGGCACACGGGGCAGGGGCCGGGCGCACGCCATCTGCTGACTTTGCCATGGTGCGAGCGCTTGGCCGGACAGCTGCGTGCAGCCCCTGGCCTGGCCGATCTGATTCCTCCAGGCCATCTGGCGGTGCAATGCAGCTATTTCGAAAAGTCGCGCGACAGCAACTGGCTGGTGGCGCTGCACCAGGATCTGTCAATACCGGTGCAGCGCAAGATGGAACACCCCGCGCTCAAGGGCTGGGCGCTCAAGGAAGCAACCTATTTTGTGCAGGCACCACCACAGGTGCTGGAACAACTGGTGGCGGTGCGTGTGCATCTGGAGGACTGCGGCCCCGATGATGGACCCTTGCGCGTGGTGCCAGGCTCCCACGCCATGGGTGTCATCGATAGCGCAGACGCTGTGCAGTTGCGTGACGAACGGGGAGAGGTCACATGCCCGGCTGCGCAAGGCGAGGCTCTGGTGATGCGGCCCCTGCTGCTGCACGCCTCGTCCAAAGCGAGTGGCAGCAGCCGCCGGCGCGTACTGCATTTTCTATTTGGCCCTGCGCAGCTGCCCTATGGGCTGGCTTGGGCTGCCGCCGTGTAGCCGCCTTTAAACCAGCCGTCCCTGCGGCCACAGATGCGCCGGATCGTTGTACCCGGGCGTTGATGGATGGCCGGGGCTGACCAGGCCGTTGACCAGGCGCTCGTCTTCCACGGTGATCTGGTAGTTCAGCGCGGGCTGGTAGTCCTGCCACTGCTTCAAGGTGCGCGGGCCCGCGATGACCGCGCTGATGGCGTTGTGGGCCAGCACCCAGGCGGTGGCAAACTGCGCGGCGCTGATGCCTTGACGCTCGGCGTGCTGCTGCACCTGCTGGGCGATCACGAGGGATTCAGGGCGGAACTCGGTCTGCAGAATGCGGGCATCCTGGCGGCCGGCGCGGCTGTCCTTGGGCGGCTCCATGCCGGGCTGGTACTTGCCGCTGAGCACGCCCCGCGCAATCGGGCTGAAGGGCACGACGCCGATGCCGAACTGCGCGCAGGCGGGCAGGATGTCGGTCTCGGGCATGCGGTTGAGCAGGTTGTAATAGGGCTGGCAGACGACAGGCGGCGGCAGGCCGATCTCGCGGGCCGTGTAGACGGCCTCGACAATGCGCCAGCCGCGAAAATTGGACAGGCCCCAGTACAGAATCTTGCCGCTGTCGATCAGGTGCTTGAGCGCATACAGCGGCTCGTGCAGCTGCAGGCCGGCGCGGTCGCGGTGCAGGTAGAGAATGTCGATGCGGTCGGTCTGCAGGCGGCGCAGGCTGGCCTCGACCTCGCGCAGCATCCAGGCGCGTGAGTAGTAGCCTTGGTTGGGCTGGCTGCCCATGGGGTTGCCGAGCTTGGTGGCCAGCACCCAGTCATCGCGCTGGCCCTGCAGCAGCTGGCCCACCATGCGCTCGGACTCGCCCTTGCTGTAGATGTCGGCGGTGTCGATGAAGTTGACGCCCTGGTCGCGCGCATCGGCGACGATGGCAGCCGCCTCCTGGAGGTCGGTCTGGTCGGCGAACATCATCGTGCCCAGGCAGAGGGCGGAGACTTGGAGGGGGCTGGCGCCCAGCTGGCGGTACTGCATCTTGGTCCTTCGGGAATCAGGTCGAGTCCCTCGATGCTAGCGGGCCGCCGCCGGTTTGTCAGTCATGGGGCAGCGGCTTGCCCCACGCATCGCGGCTCAATCGAGACCGCTGTCGTCGCCTTCCTCGTCGTCGTCCTTTTCCAGCTGGCTGCGGTTTTGCAGCTGCTCGCGCATGCTGTCGGTGCCCTGCATGAACTGGTCCACCGAGGTGGTAGGGGCCCAGCGCCATTCAGGCGGCAGCATGGTGGACATGTAGAGGTTGTCACCCAGGCGCTTTTGCGTCTGCCACTGCAGGCCCAGCTTGGCGCCGATGCCCAGCACCAGCAAGCCGCCAACAGCCAGCGCCAAGGTACGGGCCGACACCAAGGTGGCTGCACGCAGGTGGAACCAGATGACCACGGCCATCAACGTGAAGGACGCGAGGCTGGCAAAGCGGCTGAGCAGCGGCCAGGACATGGCAAAGCCCGTCACCGACAGCAGCACATCGAGCAAGGCCATGGCAACCATGCCGACCGAGGCAATGCAGACATGGCGCCAGAAACCGGTCACCCCGGTGAACAGCTTGCCCATCATCGACCAGCCCAGGGTCCAGACCAGCAGGCCGCCCAGCATCCACAGCAGGATGGCGGGCAGCTGGCGGGCCAGCGCACCGGTTTCGGTGGCGCCCAGCCAGGTGGTCCAGGCCGACAGCAGCACGAGCAGCACCAGGGCCATGGCCGTCAGCAGGCCCTGGGCGCGCGAGAACGGGCGCCAGCGCTGGGTGGCGGGCAAGGGCTGGGCGGTGCTGCGCAGGTTCAGCTGCACGCCCCGGCCCAGGGTGAGCCGCTGGCCGGGCTGCCAGACAAAGCGCTCGCCAGCGCCGTAGTGGCGCCTGCCATGCCAGACGCCGTTGGTGCTGTCGAGCACCTCGACTTCGTATTGGCCCGCATCAGGGGGGCCCGCATCAGGGTGGCCCGCATCAGGGTGACCCGCACTAGCCTGGCCTGCATCCAGGCGGTGCAGGCGCACATGGCTGGGGCCGATACTGGGGTCGGTCAGCACCAGGTCATTGGTGGCGGCGCGGCCGATGGTGCAGGGCCAGGCAAACACCGGCAAGGCCATCGCCAGGCGGTGGCCGCGTTCGACCAGCTCCAGTACCGCGCCTTCAGGCGCTTGCGCAGCGGCAGGCGCCTGGGTGCTGGTGTCTTCGTGTTCGGGAGCGATATCGGTCAATTCAGGATAATCGTGCTGGCTCATTGGGCGGCCTCGCTGGAGAAGCCTTGCAGGTACTGGCGGGCCAGGCGCTGGGCATTGTCAAAACTCACGGCACTGACGTTGAGGCGGCCAAGCACGCCTTGGCGCGGCTGGTCCACCGAGACGGCCAGCACGGTCAGGTCATACAGGCCACTGAACTTGCGGTAGGCGGCCATGCAGACGACGGCGCGCAGCGGCAGCTTGGCGTCACCCGCGACAAAATCCTCGCGGCATTCATAGCCGGTGCGCACACGGTTGCCGCGCTTGCGCATCGGTTCATTGGCAAAGCTGCTGCCATAGGTATGGGCAAACTGCCAGGGGCTCAGGCGCGGGGCGTCGTAGGCCTCGTAGCGCATGCCCAGGCCGCCGACATCGCCATCACCGGTGAAGACTTCGCTGTCGATGCGGCATTGGCTGCGCTCGAAATCGAACAAGGATTCGCTGCGCCGCTCACGGCCATCGCCCCAGCAGCGGGCCAGGGTTTCGGACGGCACGGGCACGCGGTAGGGGCCATAGCGCTCGCTGCGGCTGCTGCCGCTCAGCACCCGGTCGACCAGGTCCTTCTGGTGGGCCATCAGCTGGCGCGTGACTTCGGCATGCATGGCGCCCTTGACCGGGGCAGCCTCGCGGCCCTGCGCGAGCAGTTGCTCGACAAACTCCACCGGCACCAGAAAGCTCAGTTGCTCTGCGCCCAGCTGCTTGGCCACGTTGACGCCGACCACGCGGCCCTGGGTGTCGATGGCCGGGCCACCGCTCATGCCCGGGTTCAGGGTGCCGCCAAAGAAGATGCGCGGGTAGAAGCTGCGCTGCACCAGGCCGTTGTAGGTGCCCTCGGTGATCGCAAAGCCCACGTCCAGCGGGTTGCCCAGCGAGAAGATACGCTCGCCGCCGCTCAGCGGCCGGCTGCTGGGGCGCAGTGGCAGCGCACTGTAGCGGGGCGCTGGGGCCGCTTCGCTGGCTGGCTTGCTGTCTGTCGGGGGGGTGACGCGCAGCAAGGCCAGGTCATGCAGCACATCGATCGCGAGCAGCTGCACCGGCGCCTCCTGGCCGCTGACCGAGACCAGCACCGCGCGGTGGCGTTCGGGCTCCAGCGCGAGCTGGCTGACCACGTGGTAGTTGGTGATCAGCAACCCATCCTCGGAGACAAAAAAGCCCGAACCGGTGCTGCTTTGCGTATTGGTCTGGCGGCGCAGGGTTCGGATCTGCACCAGCTTGTCGCGTGCAGCCATATAGGCCTGCTGCGCGTCGGGGGAGGGGGGCGGGGCCTCGGCCGCCGCTGCGGGTTGGCTGGCAGCAGCAGGCGTTCCCGGTGTTGCTGGCGCTGAGGGTGACAGGGGTGGCGCCGTGGGCGCCGGCACGGCAGCCTCCGCCGCGAGCGGGTTGGCCGTCTGTACCAGCGGCGCCTGGGCCATGGCGGGCGCTGCCAGCAAGGCAGCCAGCGCAAGCGCCAGGCCGTTGCGCCACAAAGGGGAAGATGTGCAATGGGTCATGGTGTTGGGGTTCGCGCCCTGCAGGCCGGCGGGCTCGCTCGCAGGCATGGCAGGGCGTTGGACTCAGGGGCTGACGGCCAGGGCTGGATACCGGGCAAGCTCAAATGCTATCAAAATTAAAGCGCTGTTGTGTGAAGGGATACGGTATCTGTGCAAGTGTTCGTAGGTCTCAGGCAACGCCACGGCGCAGCACATCGGTGAGCAGGTTGCGCAGCCCGCCCCAGGCCACCTGGATGCCCAGGCACATGAGGATGAAAGCCGAGAAGTTCAGGAAGACCATGACGCCGCTCTTGCCCAGCGGTTTGAGTATCCGGTCTGCATAGCGGTAGCAGATGAGTACCGTGCTGCCTGCAACCAGGCATCCGGCGACGGCACCGAGCAGGTTGGCAGCGACGACGGCGTTGGACTCGCTGTCCAGAACTGCCACGCTGACCGTGATGGTCGCTGCCAGCGTGCCCGGACCAAATGACAGCGGGAAGGTCAGTGGGTAGAAGGTGAGCAGACGGGCGGATTCCGGCGACAAGGACTGGGTGGGCTTTTCTTGCAACTCCTCATTGGGCTTGGCGTTGATCATGTTCCAGCCGATCACCGCCAGCAACAGGCCGCCGCCCAGCCGCACCACGTCGATGGACAGGGAAAACAGGTTCAGGATGATGGCGCCAAAGAGCATGAAAAAGACCATCAGCACGCTGGTCTGCAGGGCGATGCGGGTGGCCATGCTTTGCCGCAATTCCTTGCTGGCGCCTTCGGTCAAGGCCAGAAAGAAGACCGAAATGCCGATCGGGCTCAGCGCAGGCACGACGGTAACCACCAGCAGCCAGAAGCTCTGGTGGGACGCGCTCAGATAAGTGTCAAAATTCATCGTTAAATGCCTTTTGATAGTTAATCCATAGCCCGATGGTGCCACTCTAAGCGAAGTCCAACCAGTGGGCAACCGGCCAATATCGTTACAGCGTATGTGCGCAACGCAGGGCGGGGGACGGCCCAATTGGCCCCTGGCGACAACGGCAACTCCGGAGGCAGTGGACAATAGCGCGATGAACTGGAGAAACATACTGATCCCCATCGGCTTGCTGGTGCTGCTGGGGGCTGCTTACCAAAATTACAAATGGATGGGCGTGCTGGCCGTCAGCGGCGGCATCGTGCTGTGGCTGATGCTGCACTTCACCCGTCTGATGACCATCATGAAGCGGGCCTCCGAGCGGCCTTTGGGCTATGTCGCCAGTGCGGTGATGCTCAATGCCAAGCTCAAACCCAATGTGCCGCTGGTCCATGTGGTGGCCATGACGCGCTCTTTGGGCCTGCGCCAGTCCAAGGACCTGGAGCAGCCCGAGGTGTTTGTGTGGCGCGACAACACGGACTCATCGGTGACCTGCGAGTTTGTGCACGGGCGCCTGCAGAAATGGACCCTGCAGCGCCCGGCTGATGCAGCCGAAGCCGCTGCTGCACCCGCCCATCCGCAGCCTTGAGCCGGCCCTACTTGTAACAACGGCGACCTGCCGCCCGTCTGCGGCACCCTTTTAGGCGGGTTTGGCGGTCAAATCTGAGGTGCGCCATGTGCATCTTCTGCCAAGTCGGGCGCCGTCCACGTAAAATCACTGCCCAGCACGGGAGCCCGTTGGGGCTGGTCCCCACCATTGCCCGTGCCTACAGAATCATCGAAAGCCGGTCCGCGACAGGGGTGCGGGGCCGGCGCAGGAAAGTTGAAAACCATGACGCAGGCAGTTGTTGAGTTGCTGGCCAAAGACCTGAACGCCCAAGGTGGCGTGTTTTGCCCCAATCCCAAGGCAGACATGAAATTGTGGAGCGGCCATCCCCGCGTTTTTCTGGATGTCGGCCACAGCGGTGAGGCCAAATGCCCGTACTGCGGTACCGTGTACCGGCTCAAGGCGGGCGAAACCTTCCACGGTGGCCATTGAGTGACTGATTCCCCATTGGGCGGCGCTGCAGCTTCGCGCAGGCTGACGCTGACCATTGGCATCCTCACGCTCAACGAAGAAGACAATATCGAGGCCTGCTTGCGCAGTGCCTCGTTTGCCGACCAGGTTGTGGTGGTGGACAGTGGCAGTGTGGACCGTACCACCGCCATTGCCTGTAGCCTTGGTGCCCAGGTGTTTCGCTACGAAGACTGGCAGGGCTTTGCGTTGCAGCGCAACCGGCTGCTCGCCCACGCCAAGGGGGACTATGTGTTCTTCCTCGATGCCGATGAGACCATCTCTCCCGCGTTCCGCGAGGAGCTGGAGGCCATCGTCCAGTCGGGAGAGGAAGCCATCTGGATGGTGCGCTGGCGCATGGTCGCTTTCGGCAAGGAACTGAAATACCTGCGCTCCACCGCCAAGGTCGAGCGCCTGTTCTGGCGTGGCCTGCTGCGCGAGTACACCGGCGTGGTGCATGAAGAGGCGCAACTGAGCCGCGCCAATGTGACGCGCCACCTGATGCGCACACCGCTGCTGCACCATTCGCGCAGCACCGTGCATTCCAGCCTGGAAAAGCTCACCCAGTACGCGATGCTGGGGGCCGCCAAGCGGGCCGAAGAAGGCGTGCGTGGCGGCATTCTGCGCGGTATGGCCTCGTCGGTGGCGATGTTTGTGCGTCTTTACTTCTTCCATTTCGGCTTTCTGTGCGGGGGCGCGGGCTTCCTGTATTGCGTGTTCGTCGCACTGGAGAGCTTCTTCCGCTATGTGGCACTGGCCTATGACCGCCCTTACCTGAGCGGAGACGTGCGCCGATGAGCCCTGCTGCGGCGCCGTCCGCTGCACCCTCGGCCGCAGCACGCGCCAGCCAGCTGGCGGCGTTTCTGGTGCCCGGTGTGGCACTGACCTTGCCCTCTGGCTACTCCTTTGGCGCTGCAGTGCTGGCGCTGGCCAGCCTGGTTTTTGTGCGCCAATGGTGGGGCCGCAGCTGGGACCGCCGCGCGTTGGCCTGGGCGCTGATGCTCGCCGTCATGGCCGTCATGTGGACCATGAGCTTCGATGACTGGCATGTGCGCTCGCGCAGCGACCAGTTCGTCAAATACGCACTGGCCATCACCGGCCTGGGTTTTTTGCAGACCTTTGCGCCCCGGGTGCGCCCGCTGGGCTGGGGCATGCTGGCGGGTGCCCTGGGTGCGGGCCTGGTCGCCGTCTACCAGACGGGCTGGACCGATGCCCACCGTGCCAACGGCTTTACCAATGCGATCCAGTTCAGCGGCATTGCGCTGGTGCTGGCGCTGGCCTGCTGCTTTGGGGTGCTGCTGCTATGGCGCTCATTGGCGGCCTGGCAGCGCGCGCTGGGTCTGGTCTGCAGCCTGTTCGGCCTGCTGGCCGTCATCCTGTCGGATACGCGCGGCAGCTGGATCGTGCTGCCCTTTGTTCTGCTGATAGGCGCGGCGCTGCTGTGGCGCTGCGGCCTGCGCAAACCGGTGGGGCTGGGCCTGCTGGCGGCCGTGCTGGGCATTGGCGGGCTGGTCTTGCTCAAGGGCGATGAAATGGCCCAGCGCTACCACACCGCCGTGCATGAGGTGCAGAGCTACGAGGTGCAGGACCGCCATGCGGCTGAAACCTCGGTCGGCCAGCGGCTGGCCCACTGGCACCTGGCCTGGCACATGGGGCTGGACAGGCCGCTGACCGGCTGGGGCCTCCAAGGCTATATCGCAGAGAAAGCCCGCCGCGTGGAAGCGGGCGAGGCCAGCGCCTCGGTGCTGCCGTATGACCATGCGCACAACGAGCTGCTCGACATGTTTGCCAAGCGCGGCCTGGTGGGAGTGGCCTTGCTGCTGGCCTTTTATGCCGTGCCGCTGCTGATCTTCTGGCCCACCCGCAAGCGCATGGCGCAATGCCCGGGCATGCCCATGGACCGCCAGATCCTCTACCTGCGCATGCTCGGCATTCTGGTTCCGATGTGCTACATCGGCTTTGGCCTGACCCAGGTCTTTTTTGCCCACAACAGCGGGCATCTGTTCTACGTCTATCTGCTGGTGCTGCTGCTGGGTGCGCTGATCGGACGTGAGCGCGCACTGCTGGCTTTGCACCCCCAACGCTGAGCCCGGCGCTCTGCCAGGCCGGCCCAGCGTCAGACCTGGCGGCTGTGCCACTCGCGGGCCAGCAGCGCATAGATGTACTCATCGCCCCACTGGCCGTTGAACTGGTCGTTCTCGATCAGGTGCGCCTCACGCCGCAAGCCCAGGCGCTCGACAACGCCCACCGAGCCCTGGTTGGCGGCATCCAGCCGCGCAAAGATGCGGTGAAAGCCCAGCATGCCAAACCCCTGTGCCAACGTGAGTGCCACCGCCTCGGTGGCATAGCCTTTGCCGGCATGGGCGGGGTCAAAGATATAGCCCACTTCGGCCTGGCGCGCAGCGGCGCTGGCCAGCTTGAGCAAAGTCTCTCCCAGCAGGCAGCCATCGCTGCGGCGCACGACGGCAAAGCGCCGCGTGTCGCCATCGTCCGCCAGGCGCTGGGGCAGCGCGTCGCGCTCAAACTGGGCTTGGAGTACCGCAGTGTCCTGCGGTGCATCGGCATACAGGTAACGGTAGACGGCAGGTTGCCGGTGGTAGTGGGCGTAAGCCTCGAAATCGCTGGGCACAAAGGCGCGCAGCTGAAGGCGGGGAGCGGAGGAGGGCTGCGACATGCGGTGCCTGGCTCCGCTCAGGCCACTTGCTGTGCTGCAAAGCGCGCTGCCGGCTCGATCAGCTGGGCCTGCGCTGCCACCAGCGGCAGATCACGGGAGCCCGCCTGCGTGCCCTGGACCAGCGAATACAAGGTAGCCGTGGCCAGCTCCAGCGCCTCTGGCAATGCGCGGCCATCCACCAGCCGGCCCAGCAAGGTGGCGGCAAACACATCGCCCATGCCATTGGGCAAGGGGTGCAGGTCGATACGCGGCGTGGTCACCAGCCAGGCGCCTTGCCCATTGACGGCCAGGGTGCCCAGCTGGCCGGCAGCGATGTCGGGCGTGGCCAGGCTGGTGATGACGATGGTGTCCGGCCCGCGCCCACGCATCTGGCGCGCGACAGCTACAGCCTCTTCGGTGCTGGCCAGCTTGGTGCCGCTCAGCAGCTCGAACTCGAACTGGTTGGGCGTGATGATGTTGGCGAACGGGATGGCCTGGTCGCGCAGAAAATCGGGGATCGCCGGGTTGACGAAGAGCCCCCGGCCCACATCGCCCATCACCGGGTCGCAGAGGTAGCGCAGCTGCGGGTTGGCCTGGCGGATGTCATTGACGGCATCGAGAATGGCGGCGCCGGTATCGGCATTGCCCAGGTAGCCCGAAAGCACGGCGCCCACTTTCTGCAGCGCGCCGCGCTCGCGCAGGCCCGCGAGGATGTCGCGGATATGTTCGGCGCTCAGGATCTGGCCCCGGAACTGCCCGTAGCCCGTGTGGTTGCTGAACAGCACCGTATGCACCTGCAGCACATCAAAGCCCAGGCGCTGCAGCGCAAACACCGCCGCCGAGTTGCCGACATAGCCCCAGGCCACATGCGATTGGATGGATAGGATGACGGGGCGGGAGGCTTGCGCAGGGGCAGAGGGTGCAACAGTGTTCACGGCAGGCAGTCTTTGCTGGCCCGGACCAGGCTGCCGGGCATTGGCTGCTATTGTGCGCCCGCTGCCTGCCACTCTTGCTTGAGCTGGTGCAATAGTTGGGCGGCGGGCAGGGCTCTGGCCTGGGCCACGCCCTGGCCGGCCCACAGCGACAGGTACTGCGCATCGCCCGCAGCGCCGGCGAGCTTGCGCAGTGCGCCGGTCAGCGCGTTTTGCACCGGGTAGGGCGGAATGGCGGCCTCATCGGCTTCGAGCGCATCGATCATCGCATTGCGGATGCCGCGCGCAGGGCGGCCCGAGATCGTGCGGGTGGTGACGGTGTCGGTGGCCTGGGCAGCGGCCAGTGCAGCGCGGTAGGCCGCGTTGATGGCCGATTCGGGGCAGACCAGAAAGGCTGTGCCCATCTGCGCCGCCTGCGCCCCCAATGCCTGTGCGGCGGCGATGCCGGCGCCATCCATGATGCCGCCGGCCGCAATCACCGGTACCTGCAGCTGCCGCACGCAGTCGCGCACCAGCGGCAAGGTGGCGACCATCGACGAGGCATAGTCCGCCAGGAAGGTGCCCCGGTGGCCACCGGCCTCGCTCCCGCTGGCGATGACCGCATCGGCCCCCACCGCCTGCCAGGCCAACGCCTCGGCCACCGTGGTGGCCGTGCCCCAGACCTGGCTGCCGGCCGCCTGCAGACGCTTCACCTGGGCGGCGTTGAGGATGCCGAAGGTAAAGCTGGCCACTGCCGGGCGGCAGGCGGCCAGTGCATCGAGCTGCTGCGCAAAATCTTCGCACCACTGGCTGGGTACGGCTGGCTCCGCGCCAAAACGGGCGTACAGCGGGGCCAGGCGCTGCAGGGCCTGCTGCACGGTGGCGGCATCGGGTGCGGGGGTGGCCTGCACAAACAGGTTCATCGCAAAGGGCCGGTCGGTCTGCGCGCGCACTGCGGCAGCGGCCTCAGCCATCGCCTGGGGCGAGCGCATGCCACAGCCCAGCGAGCCCAGGCCGCCGCCCGCACTGACGGCAGCGGCCAGCGCTGCGCTGTCCGCGCCTGTCATCGGGCCTTGCACCACAGGCAGCTGCAGGCCCAGTTCTTGCATCACATCGCGGGTCATACGGTCTCCATCGCTGCTGTTAAAGGGGTGGGTGCGGCCGTCTGCAGGACCGCCAGCAATTGCTGCACCGCCGGCGTGGCATAGCCCTGGCGGGTGACAAACATCGTGGTGCAGCTGCCCAGCGGCTGGCTGTGCACAGGCAGCGGGTTGCGCTGCAGGTCGAGCACGGTCTGTGGCACGACGGCCACCGCACTGCCTGCGGCCACGGCCGCAATGATCGCGTGGTAGGACGACAACTGCAACACCCGCGTGGGAACCGGGCCGTGGGCCTGAGACATCCATTGCTCGCCAATGCGGCGGTAGGTGCAGCCATCGCTGAAACCGGCCAGGGTGCGGGGCAGCTCTCCCTCCAGGGTCTGGGCGGGGCGCAGCAGCTGCAGCGATTCTTCGTACAGCGGCACCAGGTCCAGCGGCAGCGGCGCATCCACATCCGGCGGCGGCCAGGCTACCAGCGCGGCATCGAGCTGGTGGTCCAGCACCTGCTCCATCAGCTGCAGCGACGCGGCCGTGGTCAGCTCCAGCTGCACCTGCGGATGCGTGCGGTGGAACGTGGCCAGTGGCAGCGGCAGGCGCGCGGCGGCCGTGCTCTCCATCGAGCCCAGGCGCAGCCGGCCGCTGGGGTGCTGGCCGCGCAGGCTTTGCGTGGCCTCTTCGGCCAGGGTCAGCAGCTGGTCGGCATAGCGCTGCAGCTGCTGTCCCTCGGGTGTCAGCACCATGCGCCGGGCTTCGCGTACAAAAAGCGCAACGCCCAGCGACTCCTCCAGCTGCTGGATGCGGGTGGTGATATTGGACTGGGCGCGGCCCAGCTGCTGCGCAGCACGGGTGATGCTGCCGCTGGCAATGACCTGCTGAAAGATGGCAAGGGTGGCGAGATCCAACACGTTTGTATCTATCTTTTTTGAAGATGTTAATTTAACATAGCATCTCTAAAAAAGATACATAAACGACAGGTCCGCACCATGCCACCCTCGGTCAGCTCTTCGGTTTCCCCTTCCTCGTCCAGCGCTGCGCTGCCCTGGAACCAGCGCCCCTGGCTGGTGGCCGTGGCCGGCATGGTGGCGCTGGCTTCGGCCATGGGCGTGGGGCGCTTCGCGTTCACCCCGTTGATGCCGATGATGCTGCATGACGGCAGCATTGACCTGGCGCAGGGCAGCTGGCTGGCGATGAGCAACTACCTGGGCTACTTTGTCGGCTCGCTGCTGTGCATGGTGCTGCCCTGGGTGGCCCAGGGCCTGATGCAGCGGCTGCACCCCTCGCGCATGGTGCACTGGTGGCTGTTCATCACCGCCGTGCTGACGGCGGCGATGGCACTGAACTGGCCCGGCGCCTGGGCCAGCCTGCGCTTTGTCTCGGGCGTGGCCAGCGCCGTGGTGTTCCTCAATATCACCCTGTGGTGCATGTCGCAGCTGGCGCATCTGGGGCGGCCGCAGATGGGCGGCCTGTTGTTTTGCGGCCCGGGCATCGGCATTGCGCTGACCGGCCTGGCCACCAGCGCCATGGTGGCAGCCGGCTGGCATGCCGTCAGCGCCTGGCTGGCGTTTGCGCTGCTGGCGCTGGTCTTCTGGCTGATGGTGATGACGGTGGTGCGCGGCCCGCTGGCGCCACCGCCTGCCCATACGCAGACCGGCGCCGCTGTGGCAGCCGCACCCGAGGGCCCGGTGGACCGGCTGCTGCTGACCCTGGCCTACAGCCTGGCCGGCCTGGGCTATATCGTCACCGCCACCTACCTGCCGGTGATTGCGCGCGGCGCGCTGCCCGCCGATTCGGTCTGGCCCGACCTGTTCTGGCCCATGTTCGGTGGCGGCGTGGCACTGGGCGCCTATCTCTCGACCCATTTGCCTACCCGCTGGGACCGGCGCCGTCTGCTGATGGCCGGCTACGGCATCCAGGCGGTGTCCATTGCCATCAGTGCGCTGTGGCCGACGCCGCTGGGCTTTTCGCTGGGCAGCCTGCTGCTGGGCCTGCCGTTTACGGCACTGACCTTTTTTGCGCTGCAAGAGGCGCGCCGCATCTGGCCGAGCGCGCTCAGCAGCTTTCCGGGTCTGCTGACGGCGGCCTACGGCTTGGGCCAGATCGTAGGCCCGCCGATGGTCGCCTGGATGCTGGCCCACAGCGCCAGCACCCAGCAGGGCTTTGCCTATGGCCTGGCGGCCGCAGGCGCTGCACTGGTGTTGGGGATCGTGATTCTGGCGGCCATGGTCTGGCGCCATCCGCACCAGGGCTGAGCCGCTGAAAGGCCGCCTGCAGGCAGCCGTAGCGGGTTGCCCAAGCGGGTGCCGCCGAAGCATTTGCCCGGCATGACCCACTCGTGAAATCTTGTTTGACCTTCGGGTAAACTCCGGGGCGCAAACGTTTGCGCCCATGCAAACATGCGGCATCTCGCGGCTACTGCTGTGGATGGCACCGCGCGATGCACAACAATCCTTCGGAGACTTATCTCATGCGCTTTACCCGCCGTACCCTGACTGCTGCGCTGGCTTTGGCCACCGTGGCTGGTTTTTCCCACCAAGCCGTTGCGGCTGACAAGCCCAAGGTGGCGCTGGTGATGAAATCGCTGGCCAACGAGTTCTTCCGCACGATGGAAGACGGCGCCAAGGCGCACCAGAAGGCCAATGCCGCCCAGTACACCTTGGTGGCCAATGGCATCAAGGACGAGACCGACACGGCCGCGCAGATCAAGATGGTCGAGCAGATGGTGGCCCAGCGCGTGCAGGCCATCGTGATCGCCCCGGCGGACTCCAAGGCCCTGGTGTCGGTGCTGAAAAATGCGGCAGACAAGGGCGTGCTGATCGTCAACATCGACAACAAGCTCGATGCCGACGCGCTCAAGAGCAAGGACCTGAACGTGCCTTTCGTGGGTCCGGACAACCGTGCCGGCGCCAAGCTGGTGGGCGATTTCCTGGGCAAGCAGCTGCAGGCCGGTGACAAGGTGGGCATCGTCGAAGGCGTCTCGACCACCTTCAACGCCCAACAGCGCACCCTGGGCTTCCAAGATGCGATGAAGGCCGCTGGCGCCAATGTGGTCAGCCTGCAGTCGGGCCAGTGGGAAATCGACAAGGGCAACACGGTGGCCGCCGGCATGCTGCGCGAGCACCCTGATCTGAAGGCGATCATGGCAGGCAACGACAGCATGGCGCTGGGCGTGGTCGCAGCGGTGAAGGCCGCCGGCCGCACCGGCAAGGTGCAGGTCGTGGGCTATGACAATATCGCCGCCATCAAGCCCATGCTGAAGGACGGCCGCGTGCTGGCCACCGCCGACCAGTACGCTGCCAAGCAGGCTGTGTTCGGCATCGAGATCGCCCTCAAGGCGCTGGCCGAGAAGAAAAAGCAGAACGAGCTGCCCGCTGAAGTCAAGACCGATGTGGCCTTGGTGACCAAGGACAGCAAGTAATCACGGCGCACCCCATGGCTACGACTGAGGCGCAAGGCGCCGGCACGCCACGCGTGCGTTTGCAGCAGATCGGCAAGGCCTACTCCGGCACCCTGGTGCTGGAGGGCGTGAGCCTGGATCTGCAGGCGGGCGAAGTGATGGCGCTGACCGGTGAAAACGGCGCGGGCAAGAGCACCTTGTCCAAGATTCTGTGCGGGTTGGTGGATCCATCGCAGGGGCAGATGCAGCTCGATGGCAAGCCCTTTGCCCCCGCGTCGCGGCGCGAAGCCGAGCGCCTGGGCGTGCGCATGGTGATGCAGGAGCTGGGCCTGGTGGCTACCTTGACGGTGGCCGAGAACCTGCTGCTCGGCCAGCTCCCCCACAGGCTCGGCTGGCTGGACCATGCGGCGATGCGGGCGCTGGCCCGCACCCAGCTGGCCAAGATCGGCATGGAGCATATCGATCCGGACACCCCTGTCTCGCAGCTGGGCATTGGCCAGCAGCAGATGGTGGAGATCGCCCGCAACCTGCAGGAGGGCACGCGGGTGCTGGTGCTCGATGAGCCCACCGCAATGCTCACGCTCAAGGAAACCGAGCACCTGTTCACACAGATTGCACTGCTCAAGGAGCGCGGTGTGGCGCTGGTCTATGTGTCGCACCGCCTGGAAGAGCTGCAGCGCATCGCCGACAAGGTGGCCGTGCTGCGCGATGGCCGCCTGGTCGATGTGCGGCCCATGCAGGGCGTGCAGGAGCATGAGCTGGTCGAGCGCATGGTGGGCCATGCGGTGCAGGACAACGAAGGCCGGCCGCGCCGCGCGCGTGGTGCGCTGCGCCTGTCTGCCAAAAATCTGCAACGCGGCGCGCAGGTGCGCGGCGTCAGTCTGTCGCTCTATGCGGGCGAGATCATGGGCCTGGCGGGCCTGGTCGGCTCGGGCCGTACCGAGCTGGTGCGCCTGCTGTTTGGCGCAGACCGCGCTGAGCAGGGCGAAATCAGCCTGCATGCCGCTGGCAGCCCCGCGCCCACGCAGACGGTGGCGCCCAACTGGAACAGCCCCGTGCAGGCGATCCGGGCCGGTATCGGCCTGGTGACCGAAGACCGCAAGTCGCAAGGCCTGCTGCTGTCCCAGTCGATCCGCGCCAACACCACCTTGGCGGGCATGCACAAGATTGCACGCGGCGGCTGGCTGCAGCGCGCGCAGGAGAGCGAAGTGGCCCGCCATTTTGTCGAGCGTCTGCGCATCCGCTCGCGCAGCGCCGAGCAGGCCGTCTCCACGCTGAGCGGTGGCAACCAGCAAAAGGTGGTGTTTGCCCGCTGGCTGCACCAGCCCTGTGATGTGCTGCTGCTCGATGAGCCCACACGTGGCGTCGATGTGGGCGCGCGCGCCGACATCTACCACGAGATCGACCGCATGTGCGATGACGGCAAGGCCGTGCTGATGGTCTCCAGCGACCTGCGGGAGCTGATGGCCATGTGTGACCGCATTGGCGTGATGCACGATGGCGAGCTGGTGGCCGTGTTCGAGCGCGGCCAGTGGAGCGACCAGCAGTTGCTGGCCGCCGCTTTTGGCAATGTGGATGAAGCCCCATCGGCCCACGCCGCAGCACAGGCTGCAACCCCCGAATAAAAGAGCAGGCAAGAGGACCAAGCCATGACAACCCCCCTTTCCGCGCGCGCCAGCGCGCCTACGCCGTCGGCTGCAGCGGCTGCCAGCGCCGCCTCGCAGGCGTCTTCGGGCCGCATGCAGGCCTGGGGCACCTATGTGGGCCTGTTTCTGGTGCTCGCCGCGATGGTCGCGCTGTTCAGTTTCCTCAGCGAGTATTTCTGGAGCACCGAGACCTTTGTCACCATCGCCAACGAGATCCCCGCGCTGGCGGTGATGGCCGTGGGCATGACCTTTGTGCTGATCCTGGCGGGCATTGACCTGTCGGTGGGTTCGGTGCTGGCGCTGTCGGCGGCGGTGGCGGCCCAGGCGATTCTGGTCTGGGGCCTCAACCCCTGGGCTGCGGGTGCGCTGGGCCTGCTCTGCGGCCTGCTGTGCGGCGCGGTGCTGGGCTCCATCTCGGTGGTCTGGCGCCTGCCCACCTTCATTGTGTCGCTGGGCATGCTCGAAGCGCTGCGTGGCGCGGCCTACCTGGTTACCGACTCGCGCACCCAGTATGTGGGCGATGCGATCTCGGGCCTGGCGGCGCCCATTGCCGCTGGCGTCTCGGCGGCTTTTGTCATCGCCATCGTGGTGGTGGCACTGGGCCAGATTGTGCTGACCCGCACCGTGTTCGGCCGCTATGTGGTCGGCATCGGCACCAATGAAGAGGCTATGCGCCTGGCCGGTATCGATCCGCGCCCCATCCGCATCTTGGTGTTTGCACTGACCGGCCTGCTCGCCGGCCTGGCAGGCCTGATGCAATCGGCCCGCCTGGAGGCCGCTGACCCCAATGCCGGCAGCGGCATGGAGCTGCAAGTGATTGCCGCCGTCGTGATCGGCGGCACCAGCCTGATGGGCGGGCGCGGCTCGGTGATCGCCACCTTCTTTGGTGTGCTGATCATCGCGGTGCTGGAAGCGGGCCTGGCCCAGATCGGCGCCAGCGAGCCGGCCAAGCGCATCATCACCGGCGCGGTGATCGTCGTGGCCGTGATCATCGACACGGTGCGCCAGCGCCGTGCCGCACGCCGGGCCTGACGGTGGTGATGAGCAGCATCAAGGACGTGGCGCGCCTGGCGGGCGTGTCCGTCACCACGGTCTCGCATGTGCTGAACAAGACGCGTTCGGTGCTGCCGGCCACGCAGGAGCGTGTGCTGGAAGCCGTGCAGACCCTGGGCTATGTGCCCAGCGCCGTGGCGCGCAGCCTCAAGACCCAGGCCACGCACACCATCGGCATGCTGGTGCCGGACAACTCCAATCCCTATTTTGCCGAGCTGGTACGCGCGGTCGAAGACGCCTGCTTTGCAGCCGGCTATGCGCTGCTGCTGTGCAATACCGACAACGATGCCGGGCGCCAGCAGGTCTACCTGGATGTGCTGTCGCAAAAGCGGGTTGATGGCCTGATCGTGGCCTCCACCAGCGATGACGCGCTGATGTCCCAGCACCTGGTGCAGACGGCGCTGCCGATGGTGCTGATCGACCGGGCCATTGCCGGCCTGGAGCGCCCCTGCGTGCAGACCGACCATGTGCAGGGCGGCATGCTGGCCACCCAGCACCTGATGGCCCTGGGCCGCAAGCGCATTGCCTGCGTCGCTGGCCCGCAGGATCTGCAGTCCAGCGAACAGCGCGTACAGGGCTGGCGCCAGGCACTGCAGCTGGTGGGCCTGCCCAGCGATCTGCTGGTGCATGGTGATTTCACCGTCAACGGTGGCTATGTGGCCATGCAGCGCCTGCTGCACGACGGCGGCGCCAACCGGCCCACGGCCGTGTTTGCCTGCAACGACCTGATGGCGATGGGCGCGCTGCGCGCCGTGCATGAGGCGGGCCTGCAGGTGCCGCGCGATGTGGCCGTGGTGGGCTATGACGATATCGAGCTGGCCAGCTATACCCAGCCAGCGCTGACCACGGTGGCCCAGCCGACCCGGGCCATGGCCCAGCAGGCGTTGGCCTGGTTGCTGGAGCGCATCCAGGCCGGCCGCAGCGCCGGCCCGGCCGCCGCTGCCACGCAGATGCTGGTGCCGGCGCTGGTCACCCGCGAGAGCAGCCGGGCGCTGGCCCGGGCTGCCGTGCCGATTGTGAGTGGAGAAACAGTGTGAATGTGCCTATCTTGAGCCAGGCGCCGCGTATCGTGGTGCTGGGCAGTTTGAACATGGACCTGGTGCTGCGCGTGCCGCATATGCCGCGCGCTGGCGAGACCATGCTGGGCCAGTCGCTCAGCCAGGTGCCCGGCGGCAAGGGTGGCAACCAGGCCGTCAGCTGTGCGCGGCAGGGGGCGGCCGTCAGCCTGCTGTCCTGCGTGGGCGAGGACGCCTATGCCGACCAATTGCTCGCTGGTCTGGTGGCCGACCATATCGATGTGCAGCATGTGCAGCGCAGTGCGCGCGATGCCACCGGCGTGGCCGTCATCAGCGTCGATGACAGCGCCCAGAACCAGATCGTGGTGGTGCCCGGTGCCAACCTGCGGCTGCAAGTGACCGAGCCGGTGCTGCGCCCGCTGCTGCAGGATGCCGACTATGTGGTGCTGCAGTTCGAGACTCCTTTGCAAGAGGTGGACCAGGCCTTGCGCAGCGCGCGCGCCGTGGGCTGCAAGACTGTGCTCAACCCGTCACCGGTGCAGCCGCTGCCCGATGCCTGGTGGCCCATGGTGGATGTGCTGGTGGTCAACGAAGGCGAAGCCGCCCAGCTCAGCGGCAGCCCGGTGGACAGCCCCGAAAGCGCCGCCCGTGCCGCGCGCTGGCTGCAGGCCAAGGGCGTGGGCCAGGTGGTGGTGACCTTGGGCAGCCAGGGCGCCGTTTGCTGCGGCCAGCCGGCCGAGGGTTGCGCAGAGGCCGCCGCCCATTGGCACCGCGCCCCCCAGGTGCAGGCGGTGGACACCACGGCCGCTGGCGATACCTTCCTGGGCGCACTCACCGTGCAACTGGCGGCCGGCGCCAGCCTGGACGACGCCACGCAGTGGGCCATCCGTGCGGCGGGCATCTGCGTGACCCGCGCAGGCGCACAGCCTTCCATTCCTTTCCATGCCGAGGTCGCCACCCGCACCGAAGCCAGCCTCTGGAGCCCCGTATGAAGCGTGCCGCGCTGTTGAATATCGAGTTGTCGCAGATCATCGCCGCGATGGGCCATGGCGATCTGTTGGTCATTGGCGATGCCGGCCTGCCGGTGCCCCCTGGCGTGCGCCGGGTGGACCTGGCCGTGGCGCGCGGGGTGCCCAGCCTGGACCAGGTGCTGCAGGCCATCCTGAGCGAACTGCAGGTGGAAGCCGCCGTCGTCGCCAATGAGTGCCTGGACGGGCCGCAACTGCCGGCCTGGTACCAGCAGCGCCAGGCCGATGGCCTGCCCAGCGCGCCACAATGCGTGCCGCATGAAGCGTTCAAGGCGCTGAGCCGCCAGGCCGTGGCCGTGGTGCGCACTGGCGAATGCACGCCTTATGCCAATATTGCGCTGCGCTCCGGCGTCGCTTTTTAAGAGCCGCTAACACGGCCCTTGATACGTCGTTGCCAAGCCTTGTCGTACGTCTGTACTGCCTGCGGCTTGACGCCTAGTCTCCACCGCAAACCTTCGGTTTGCTGGGCTGTGTTAACGGCTCTACGCGCTGACATCCACCGTGCCATCAACAAGGGCCTCTGCTGCAAAGCAAGAGGCCCTTTTTCAATGCGTTCGCCGCTGGCTTAGACGCTGGCCGGAGGCAGGGTTTGCGCAGGCGTGCTGCGTGCCAGCGGTGCCAACGGCAGGCGCAGCACAAAGACGGCGCCACCGCCCTCACGCCCCTCGCAATGCACACTGCCTTCATGGCGCTCGGCAATCGAGCGCACGAGGGCCAGGCCCAGGCCCACACCGCCATGGCGCTCGCTGGCGCCGGGCATGCGGTAGAAGGATTCAAAAATGCGCTCCCGCTGGTCGGGCGGCACGCCGGGCCCCCGGTCGGCGACGCGGATTTCCGCATACGCGCCCTGTTTGTCCAGGAACAAGGTGATCGGGCCCTGGGAGTAGCGGCGGGCGTTTTCCAGCAGGTTGCGCACCGCGCGGCGCAGCAGCTTGGCAATGCCACGCACCTCGATCGCATCGCCATGCATGTCGGCCACTTCCAGGTCGGCCTCCACCCGTGCGCACTCTTCGGCGCACAGACCGATGATGTCGATCATCTCGGCGGTGCCCACATCGGCCTCGCGCGCACCGAGACGGCTGGCCAGCAAAATTTCGTCAACCAGCTGGTCCAGCTCGGCGATATTGCGCTGGATCTCCTGCTTGAACGTGGGCGAGGGCTTCTCGCCCATCAGCTCCACGCCCATGCGGATGCGGGTCAGCGGGCTGCGCAGCTCATGCGAGGAGTTGGCCAGCAGCGATTTGTGCGATTGCACCAGCGCCTCGATGCGGGCGGCTGCGGCATTGAACTGCTCGGCCAGGTCGCTGACCTCGTCATTGCCGCGCACATCGACGCGCACCGACAGGTCGCCATCGCCAAACTGCTTGACGCCTTTGCGCAGTGCCTCGAGCCGGCCCATCAGGCGCCGGATGATGGGGAACACGCCCACGACGACGACGACGCCGATGAGGCCCAGCATCCAGAAAAAGCCAAACGGCGGCTTGACCCAGAACCACCAGGGACCCAGATTGGGCGGCGGCGGGCGGTGGCCTTCGCCCCGGCCGGAGCGGCGCTGCAGCTCCATCTCGTAGGTGCGGCCCTGGTCGTCCTCGATCAGGTACAGCACCAGTTCGCTGGGGTCGCCGGGCTGGCGCACCGCCTCGCCATGCAGCAGCAACGAGCCATCGGCACTGCGGATCAGCAGCTCGCGCGCCGGGGGCTGCAGTGGCGTGGCGTTCTTTTCCGCCGCCGCCTGCCAGGCCCAGCCAATCACCAGGATCAGCACGGCCACGCCGCCCACCACGGTGAGCCAGATACGCAGATAAAGCCGTTCGGCGAAGTATTTGTACAGATGCATGCGGGCGGCGGGGCGCTGGAGCCAGTCCTCAGTCCTGCTGTTTGGCGAACACGTAGCCGACGCCGCGCACGGTCAGAATGCGGCGCGGGTTCTTGGCATCGGCCTCGATGGCGGCGCGGATGCGGCCCATGTGCACGTCGATGGAGCGGTCAAAGGCTTCGAGCTCGCGGCCCCGCACGGCTTCCATGATCTGGTCGCGGCTGAGCACGCGGCCGGCGCGTTCGGCCAGGGTGACCAGCAGGTCAAACTGGTAGCTGGTCAGGTCGGCGGGCTTGCCGCTGATCGTGACGGAACGGGCGTCGCGGTCGATCTCCAGGCTGCCAAAGCGCAGCACCTGGCTGGCGGGGGCCGCCGCGCTGCCGCCATCGACCCGGCGGCGCAGAATGGCGCGGATGCGGGCGAGCAGCTCGCGCGGCTCGAACGGCTTGGGCAGGTAGTCGTCGGCGCCCACTTCCAGGCCGATGACGCGGTCCATCGGGTCGCCCTTGGCGGTCAGCATCAGGATGGGCACCTGGGCGGCGGGGCCGTTCAAGGTGCGAATGCGGCGGCAGACCTCCAGGCCGTCGAGATCGGGCAGCATCAGATCGAGGATGACCAGGTCGGGCGACTGGCCGCTGGCCGGCTCCTGCAGCGCTGCGAGGCCGCTGGCGCCATCGGCCATGTGGCTGACCTGCAGCCCCGACTGGGCCAGATACTCGCTCACCATATTGGCCAGACGCTCGTCATCTTCGATCATCAACAGTTGGTGGGTATGCATGGCAGTCATGGTTATGGGCGGGAGGACCCGCAGATTTTGCTATAGGGGCGATCGTGGCACGCCGGGGTCGCGCCGGATTGTCCCTGCCGTAAAGTTTGGTAAACCGCGCATCGGCCGTGCCAAGCGGGTCAGGGCCTGCCGGGCACGGGCCTGATGCGCGACGCCAGCCAGACCAGCACCAGCACCGGCAACCCCAGCAGCGCCGTCGACACAAAGAACTGCGCATAGCCGAAATGGTCCACATAGACGCCCGAGAAGCCGGCAATCCACTTGGGCAGCAGCATCATCATCGAACTGAACAGCGCATATTGGGTGGCCGAGTAGTTGACGTTCGTGAGACTCGACAGATAGGCGATGAAGGCCGCCGACGCAATACCGCCGGCCAGGTTGTCGGCGGAGACCACCGCAATCAGGCCCACCAGGTCATGGCCACGGGTGGCCAGCCAGGCAAACAGCAGGTTGCTGCCGGCCGACAGCACCGCGCCCAGCATCAGCACCCGCATCACGCCGATGCGCATCGAGATCACGCCGCCAATGAAGGCGCCGACCAGGGTCATGATGACGCCGAAGATCTTGCTGACCGAGGCGACCTCGGCCTCGGTGTAACCCATGTCGACATAAAAGGGGTTGGCCATGATGCCCATCACCACATCGGAGATGCGGTAGATCGCGATCAAGGCCAGGATCAGCGCCGCATGCCAACCGTAGCGGCCCAGAAAGTCGGCAAACGGGGCGACCAGCGCCTCCCGCAGCCACTGGGCGGCATTGCGGGCAGGGGTCAGCGCCTTGGCCACGGGCTCGGGCGACAGCAGCACGGTGACCACGCCCACCAGCATCGACGCGGCCATCACCAGGTAGGCAAAGCTCCAGGCCTGGCGCTGGTAGTCGCCCGCGCCTTCTTGCAGCCCCAGCGCCACCAGCCACAGCACGCCAGCGCCGGCCCAGATCATCGCGATGCGGTAGCCCGTCTGGTAGGTGGCGGCCAGTGCCGCCTGGCGCTCGGCGTCGGCCGATTCGATGCGGTAGGCATCGAGCGCAATATCCTGCGTGGCCGAGCCAAAGGCCACGGCCAGCGCGCACCAGACCACGTGGTTGAGGTGCAGTTGCGGATCGGCCCAGGCCATGCCCAGCAGGCCGGCGATCACCAGGCCCTGGGCCAGCAGCAGCCAGCTGCGCCGGCGCCCCAGCAGGCGTGTGAGGCCTGGCAGCGGCAGCCGGTCGACCAGTGGCGACCAGACCCATTTGAACGCATAGGCCAGGCCCACCCAGCTGAGGTAGCCGATGGTGCTGCGGTCAATCCCCGCCTTGCGCAGCCAGAACGACAAGGTGCCCAGCACCAGCAGCAGCGGAAGGCCGGCAGAAAAGCCCAGCGCCAGCATGCGCAGGCTGGCCGGCTCGGTGTAGACGCGGAACGTGTCCGCCCAGGAGCGGCGGGCGGCAGGCGCGGGAGCGGAAGAAGAGAGGGGCGAAGAGGTGTCGGCCATGCAGACGGAAAGCTGTGCAGTAAGCGGGGCGGCCCGGGCCAGTCCCGGACCATGCGCCAATATACGCTGATCCGCACGGCCAGGCGGGGCAAGCGGCGCAACAGGGAGCAACCGCCAGCGCCTGGCTACACTGTGCGCTATGCACTGATGCACCGCTGCCATGGCCGACCACTCTCACCACCGCTTGCTGGCTCCTGACTACTCTGTTCGCCATTACGAAGGCGAGCAGCAGGCGCACAGCCATGACCATGTGCAGCTGCTGTACGCACTGGCCGGGCGCATGGAGCTGGAGGTCGATGGCAAGGCGGCCTATGTCGATACCGCCAGCGGCGTGGTGATACCGGCCGGCTCCACCCATGCCTACCTCGCGCAGAAGGGCAGTGCACTGGCCGTGGTGGATGTGCCCGATGGCGCAGACTGGACGCAGATGCGCCGCTTTGCCGCACCACCGCGTGACTGGCTGGCCACCCATGCCTCGGCCTTGACGGTAGCCCAGGCCCATGTGGCCTGGGTGCAGCAATCGCCGCAGCTGCTGCTGCGCCGCGCGCTGGATGTGCAGGCCATCACCGCTGCGGTGCGGGCCGATCTGGCCGGCGACTGGCGCACCCCCCAACTGGCGGCCCTCGCGCACCTGAGCCCGCAGCGCTTCCATGTGCGCTGGCTGGAGCTGACCGGCAGCACCCCCCAGCAGTGGCTGCGCGACCTGCGCCTGACCGAGGCCAGCAAAGCGCTGGCAGCCGGCCAGCCGCTGGAGACCACGGCACTGCGCTGCGGCTACAGCACCGCCAGCGCGCTGGCCTATGCACTGCGGCGCGACCGTGGCGTGGGCAGCCGCAGCCTGCGCAAGAGCGCGGCGCGTTGATGCATGGGGCCTGTGGAGCAGCGCAGGCACAAGCGTTTCTCGACATTTGCCCGGGTCCCGCCGCAGCACCATAGCGGTATGACACAGACATCCAGCGGCATGGTTTCCCCTGCACCTTCTTCTTTCTTCAGCGCCTCCGCCCAGGGCATCGCACTGGTCGCCATTGCCGGCGTGCTCTGGGGCACCAGCGGCACCGCCCAATACTTAGGGGCGGCGGGGCTGTCGCCGTTCTGGGTGGGTGCGGCGCAGCTGGCGGTGGCGGCAGCCTTCCTGGGCCTGAGCCTGCTCTGGGCGCGGCGCGGCAGCACTGGCAGCCTGGTGCTGCGGCCCCGCCAGGCGGGGCTGCGGCTGTCGTCGTTCTTCTGGGCATCGCTGGGCATTGGCGGCTACAGCGTGTTCTTTTATGCCGGCCTGCAGATGGCCGGTGTAGGCGTGGGCACGGCCGTGGCCATTGGCAGCAGCCCCATCTGGGCGGGCCTGCTGCAGGCGCTGGTGCTGCGCGCGCCGCTGTCGCCGCTGTGGTGGCTGGGCACCTTGGTCAGCGTGGCCGGTGGCGTGGCGATGGTGATGGGCGAGGGCGGCAGCAGCCAGGTCTCCTGGCCTGGGCTGGCGCTGTGCCTGCTCGCGGGGCTGTCCTATGCCGGCTATGCGCTGGTCAACAAGCGCCTGGTCAGCCATATGTCGCCCAAGGTGGTGAACTTCTATGTGTTCAGCGGTGCTGCGCTGCTGGCGCTGCCTGTTGCCGCGCTGTATGCGGGCGTGCCGCACTGGAGCCTGTCTGCCGTGCTGGTCGTCGTCTACCTGGGCGCTGTCGTCTCGGGCATTGCGCACTTGCTGTTCTCGATGGGCCTGCGCCATATCTCCGGGCCCACCGGAGTGGCGCTCAGCCTCATCGAGCCAGTGGCGGCCTTTGTGCTGGCGGTGTGGGTTGTCGGCGAGCACCAGCCCTGGGTGGCCTGGGTGGGCTTGGCGGCGGTGCTGCTGGGGCTTTGGGTGGTGGTGAAGGCGGAGATGCGGGGCTGAAATCCAGGTCACGCATTCGCTGGTGCCGCCCGCAGGCCCAGCGATAGAATGGCGCTCTTGCCACCATGGACTGCGTTTGCTGCCCCTGTATGACCTTGCCCGAAGCCACTTACCAACTGGATGATGCCGTATGGTCGCGGGTGCTGACGCAGGAGATGGCCAGCCAGCTCCAGGGCCAGTCGCTGGTGTTCCTGGCGGGGGATACGGCGGGGCATACGCACCAGATTCCGCTGCTGGTGACGGCCTTTGAAACGCAAGGCCGAACGGCCCCAGGCATGGCCGCATTCCGGCTCAATTTTCAGGGCCCGGCCGCCCCGGTGCTGCCCAGCCAGACCTACCGCGCACGCCATGCGGACTGGGGCGACTTTGCGATCATGGTGTCCGCCACCGGGGCCGATGCGCAAGGCGTGTACTACGAGGCCCACTTCAGCCATGCCCTCTGAGCTGCCTGCGGCGCTGCAGCTGGGCCGCTTGCAGCTGCGCCAGTCTTTGGCGTCGGATGCGGATTTTTTGCGTGCCCTATACCGCGATGTGCGCAGCGACGAGCTGGCGGCCACCGGCTGGCCGCCTGAAGCCATCAATGCCTTCTGCCAGTCGCAGTTTGATTTTCAGCGTCAGCACTATGGCAGCTACTACCCCGAAGCGGTGTATTACCTGGTCGAGCGGGATGGCTTGCCGATCGGGCGTTTGATTGTGGAGGACGGGCACGATGAGTTACGGGTCGTCGACATCTCGCTGCTGGCTGCACAGCGTGGCCAAGGCCTGGGCAGCGTGCTGCTGCGGTGGCTGTGCGACTGCGCTGATGCCCAGCGGCAGCCGCTGGCGCTGAGCGTGGAGCCGCAGAACCGCGCGCGCCATTTATACCTGCGGCTGGGCTTTGTGCAACTGCCAGGCGATGGGCTGTACGTGACCATGCGCCGCGCGCCCACCCAGACGGAGCCTGCCGAATGAACGACCATCCAGAACCCGTGGCCGCCATCTTTCCGCCTGGCCAGTCGGTGCAACCGGCGCAACGCGCCGCGCTGATGGGCCATGCGCCCTGCTGCATCTGGCTCACCGGTTTATCCGCCTCAGGCAAGACCAGCCTGGCCCATGCGCTGGAGCGGGCCTTGCACCAGCGCGGCTGCCATACCTATGCGCTCGATGGCGACAACCTGCGCCAGGGGCTCAATGCCGATCTGGGTTTCAGTGCCGAGGCGCGGGCAGAGAATATCCGCCGTATGGCCCATGTGGCGCGGCTGATGGCCGATGCCGGCCTGGTGGTCATTGTGGCTGCCATCTCGCCGTTTGCGGCAGACCGGGCACAGGCGCGGGCCTTGTTTGCGCCCGGCGCCTTTGTCGAGGTGTTTGTCGATACGCCGCTGGCTGTGTGCGAGGCGCGCGATCCCAAGGGCTTGTATGCGCGCGCCCGGCGCGGCGAGCTGCGCGACTTTACCGGTATCG
Organism: Comamonas sp. SY3; assembly: GCF_041730275.1. Lineage (NCBI taxonomy): Bacteria > Pseudomonadati > Pseudomonadota > Betaproteobacteria > Burkholderiales > Comamonadaceae > Comamonas > Comamonas sp. SY3. The sequence goes on from NZ_JBGTYN010000004.1 coordinate 284,072, forward strand.
ACAGCCCGTATGAGCGGCCGCTGCAGCCGGAGCTGCATTTGCAGGGTGCAAATTTGGCGCCTGAAGCGGCGCTGGGCGCCGTGCTGGCGTATTTGAACGCGTCCGCGCTCAATGCTCAGTTACGCGATGGGAAGATGCCTGAAACCACAATAATGAAGTGAATTCCCTGATAGGGCGACATTGTCGGGACAGACTGGGAACCACCAGCCAATCCCGTGGTTGTAGCACCTGCCAGTGAAACCGGGGTGCCTGCCTCGGCAGCCGGAATGTACTGCGCGTCCCGCTGGTTTGACTGTGCCAGCATCGCGCCGCTAGTCGCTGCTTGCAGTGTGCCTGCCGCGGTGCTTGCCACAGGGGTGGCCAATGTATGGTTATGTATTGGGAGCTGTGAGGAAGTTAAGGTGACATTGGGGCTTCCTCCAACTTGGCCCAGGAGCACATTCTCGGTTCCTGGACTCTGTCCAACACCAATTGGCATCCGGCCACTTAAATTAGGCAGAGCGAAATTGGTTACGCCGTTTCCTCCATAGGTGGTTCCCAGAAGTGAGAACAGGGCGGTATTCTGAGCGATGGAGAGAATCTGTCCATTGCAAAAGGCATAGCCCCTAGGGGCAAAATTTCCCGCAAACATGACTATCTGGCCTAAATACAGTTCCATGGTCGATTCCTTTGACGTTGTTAGGTTTGCAGATAGCCGTTAAGCCATCCGCTGACAAGAGGGGTCATAGGGCGGTTGTGCACGTTGGTGGTCGAGGCGATATCGCGCGAACTGCTTTCGCGTGGACCCTGTCGCACCGCCAATTGCCAACGCTGGCGCAACGCAGCAGCGAAAGGCTGTTGAGCAGGGTTATCAAAGGCAGCCGCAATGCTGTACCCCGCTTCGGCGCCAAGCAAGGCTGCAGCGGTCCAAGGCAATCCAACCCGCTCAAAACGTTGCTTCCAAACCGGCTCCGCCTGAGCGGCGCTGGGCCAGGTGCCAGCAGTGATGGTATTACCGCCGGTATGCACATCCTCCAGCCAAGGCAAGCCAGCCAGTCCCCATGCACCTTGCGACTGGGCATGCGCCTGCCACCAGCGGGCAAAGCGAGCTAACTGCGGGCCGGAATACAAGGCCACAACGGCATCAGGCCGGTGGCTGAAAAGAGCAGTGCGCAAGCCGTCAAATTCCTCGCTCTGTGGCCCTTGGCGGCCGACATGGCGGGCGAGAACCCGTCCACCCCACGCGCGGTAGGCATGCTCGAAGCTATAGACAAAGTCGTAGCCGCTTTCCATCTGCCCAACAGCCAGCACGGCCCGTGGGCCTAGCTGTTGGTAGACGAGCTGCGCCAGCTGCGCGGCGCTGCCGCACAGATCCAGGCTGTGGCGCACGACGGCCTGGGGCTGGCCCGGCTTGGCAACGGCAGGCAGATCGGCACCGGTATCGCTGGCCCACAGCGGCAGCCCCCTGGGTTGCGCATGGGCGGCCACCCTGGCTTCGACGGCGGGCGGCATCCAGCCGACAACACCATGCAGCTGGGGCAGCTGATCCATCGCCGCCGTGATGCTGCGGGCGGCACGGCTGGGGGTGGGTGGGGCTTCCACCCAGTGCAGCTGTACAGCGATCTCCGGCCGCTGGGCCAGGCCCAGCTCCAGGCCTCGGCGGTAGTCCGAGCCCAGAGTGGCCACCTTGTGCGACTGCGGCGCCACGGCCAGCAGCTGCCAGGCCTTGGCCGTTTGCGGGGCCGGGGCGCTGTGGACCAGCGCCTGCGCAGCACTCCAGCCGCCGGTCGTGCTGACGGCCACGCTGGTGGAGGCGAGAAAATGGCGTCTTGGAATCATGGTCATAGAGCGGCCTCGGTGAGAGTCTCTGCGCGGTCGTGGGCGTCGCACCGGGCCCGCAATTGCTGGTAAGGGGGGGCCATCCATTGCGCGGCCAGTGCACGCAGTGCGGCGTCGGCCTTGGCATGTTTGTCCAGGGTGTCCTGGCCAAAGGGCTCATGCGGCCGCTTGCCGTGGCGCGACAGGCGCTCGCGCAGCGCCTGCATGGCTTTTGCATCGGGTTGCCAGGACATGCGTGGCAGCACCCACTGCTCGATGGCCTCGGGCAGCTGGGCATGGTCCAGCACCAGCGCTTGCGCCGGATCGGCCACCCGGGCCATGTCCGCATAAATGCGGCCCAGCATGCGTGCGCAGTACTGCGCGGGCGGCATCGTGGCCTGCTCCAGCAGGCTCAGGCCCGGCAGGCCGAACGTGGGGCCAAAGGCGCCGGGAACGAGGTAGAAAGCGCGCTCCTGCATCTGCGACACCAGCACCGCCAGCGGCTCGCGGGTCAAAAAGACCGGCAAGGCCTCAGGCCAGGCCTGCATCAACAGCGGTGCCTGGTCGGTGTTCCAGGCGTCGATCTTGAGGCTGGCCGATTGCAGCGCCGGGCTGGCCGCATCGCTGCGCTGGGCCCAGGCGCTCATCCAGGCACGCAGCGCGGCAATGGATTGCGCGGGGCTGAGCCAGCCATTGACCCGTGCCTCGCGCAGCAGGAAATCGACCGGTGGCGGCTCGGACATCGCCAGGTGGTGGGCGCTTTGCGCCAGTGCCTGGGGGAACAAGGTGGAGCCGCAGCGCGAGACATGGAAGACCAGCAGGCAAGGAGTGATACCCGGCGACTGCGCCTGCCAGTCCAGCAGCACTTGCAGCGGGGTCTGCCGGCGGAAGGCCTGGTTGAACGGCAGGTTGAGCAGCGGCTTGAGGCTCTCCTGGTAGAAGGGCGCGCGCAGCGGTGCATCGCCCAGGCGCGCCCAGTCCACCATGGTCTGGTTGCCATCGTGGTACAGCCGAACGGGCCGCCAGCCCTGGAGGGTCAGAGCATCCATTGGGCATTCCAGGCGCGGCGCCCGGCCTTCATCGCCGATTCGACATCGGAGGCATCAAACACCAGGCCCTGGGCCTGGCCCAGCGCAATGCTGCGGGCGCTCAGGCTGGCCAGGTCGGTGCAGCCGGCCAGCGCATCGGCCAGTGCTTCTTGCGCAAACACGCGCTCGCGAAACTGTTCAAAAGCCAACCAGGGATCACCGTCATCAGGCGCTGGCTCGCCCTGGTCACCGGCGGCAAACGCCTGTGCCAGGCGCTCGTCCACCAGCGCATCTGCCACCAGGTGGATGCGTGCCTTGCCGCTGCGGTTGCGCACGCGGTGGGGCAGGGACACATCGGTGTACCAGCATTCACCCACGCGTATCGGCACCCGCTGGCCACCCAAATGGAAAAAAACCCGCTCTTCGTTCTGCAAGGGAATGTGCAGCCGGGCATCGCCCTCGGCCGCGCACAGGCCTGCATCGGTGTGCTCCATGATTTCGCTGTCAGGCTGCAGGCGCATCAGGCGCACCGATTTCCACTGCAGGTCCAGGCTGTGCAGCAGGGCGGCAATGGCGGGGCAGGCCTGCAGCGCCTCGCAGTCGGCATACGCGTCCAAACTGGCATCCATCGGCATGATGTCCGACGGCGCCTGGGCCGATGCCCGCAAGGCCAGCGCCTGCCAGCCACCATCGTGCCGGCCCTGGTTGAAATGCATGCGCCACAGGGATTCGGGCAGTTGCTGGGCTTCTTGCAAGGCAGCCGCTACCTCCAGGCGCCAGGGCAGGCGCATGGTGGTGATGCCCTGCAGGCGAAGACCCTGGCGGGGCTGGGCTTGCAGGTCCGGAGCGGCCGTGTGGGTCATGGCGTGGTGACAGGGGCGCAAAGCGCGTAGGCCTTGCAGGTCAAAGAATTGTCGCCTTTGAACGAGTTCAGGATCTGTACCGACCAACCACGGGTACCGCTGCAGTTGGTCGGCGAGCCGGGTGCACTGACCGATACACGCACATCGAAGACAGGGTTTTGTACGGTCCCGCTAAAAGCCGAATGGCCGCCACCGATCACTTGCTCGCCAACATTGCAGCAGGCGACTGCTTGGCAGAGTTCACCCGTGCCATCGCCTTCGACAGTGCGTACAGCGGCAATCGAGCCGGCGGGTCCTTGAATACCTTGGGCACCAGGCGGGCCTGGCTCGCCCTGAGGTCCTTGCAAACCGGTCGCGCCCGTCAGCCCGGTCGCGCCAGTGGCGCCTGCGGGACCAGCAGGGCCTTGAGCGCCTGTGGCACCTTGGGCGCCGGTAGCACCGATGGGACCGGCAGGCCCGGTCGCACCGGTAGCACCTGTTGGACCTATGGGGCCTGTCTGGCCCGCAGGGCCGGCAGCGCCGGTGGGGCCCGCAGGGCCTGCAGGACCTGCTGGGCCCGTTGTACCCACAGTGCCGCTTGGGCCGGTTTCACCCGTGGGGCCTGCCGGCCCAACCGGGCCAATGGCGCCTGCGGGGCCAACCGGGCCTTGCGGACCGGTGGGACCGGCCGGGCCTGTAGCGCCCGTGCCAATGCCATCCGCACAGCGCAGCAGGCGGCCGGTGGCAGGGTCCATGCACAGCTGCTCGGTGCCGGTCTCGGGCGCGGTACGGACTGGCGGTACATAGGTTTCGCCGGTGCCCTGCACCCGGAACAGATCCTGGTTGGCCTGGTCCTTGATGACAAAGCCGGAGCCTGCCGCCGGCTTGAAGCTGGTATCGGCAGACCATGCGGCGCTCGCAGCCAGGGCCATGATGCCGCCGGCCAGCCAACGGCTGTGGAAGAAGGAGGTGACGAGGTTCATGGCTGGGTTCTCAGAAAAGAGCGGATGCGGGCAGAGCGCAACGCGCCCCAGGACAAAAGCGAAAGCAGCAGTGCGAGGCTGGCCGTCCAGCCCAGGCCGGAAACCGGCACCGCGACCGGCGCCGCGCTAGGCGGTGGGCCGATGTAGACATTGACCAGGTTGACGTTCTGCTGCGTGACTTGTGCGCCCGGGCCCAAGGTGAAGGTCGCTGGCTGGCCGGATGCGGTGGTGATCTGCAGCGGCTGGCCCGGCTGGCCTTGCAGCACCAGGTTGCCCGTAACGACGATATTGGCGCCGTTGGGCAGCACAAAGCTTTGACCGCTGCTGGAGCTGAAGGTGAGATTGGCCACCGTGGTGACGCCGGAGACGGTGAGGCTGGCGCCCGGCGCGGCGCAGGAGCCGTCGAAAACCATGGTGCTGGCCGCTGCGTTCAAGCTGCCCTGGTTGCGAAAATCGGAGCCCAGCTGGATGCTGCCCTGGGCATCGAGCACGCCACCCGTTTCGATCAAAAAGGCCCCAGCGTTTTGCAGCGTGCCACCGTCCAGTGCATAGCTGCCCGCAATGGTGACGGCCTCACAGCCCAGGTCCTGGCTGCCACCGCCGAGGCTCCCTTCAGAGCCAGCAGGAATCTCCATCTGCGCATGCGCAGCAGAGGCAAGGCCAAGCGCGATGCTCGCGGCGGCCAGAAAACGCAGATGAGGCATGGGCGGGCCTGTTTTGCTTTGGAGCAAATGTAATTGGGTGTAGATTTGTACCAGAGCGAAACATAGTTTGCAATTTATTTATTAAATATATTTATTAATGTGCTAAGCGAAATCGTATTTGGGGATACAACCGCTGTGCAATCATCGCGTTTTCATGATTGGAACTGGAATGCCTGACCTGCCTCACCCGACACCGTTGTTCAGCTGTGCCTGCCACGGGCGCCGCGCCTGGTTGCAAACACTGGTGGCGGGTGCCGCCGTGGTGGGGGCGGGCAGCGCCTGGGCGCAGGTCGATGTGGGCAAGTCGTCCGCGCTGCGCAATCTGGTGCCGGCCGAGACGCTGGAGCAGGCGGCGCAGCAGCAGTACGCCGAGCTGCTGGCGCAGGCCAAAGAGCAGGGTGCGTTGGCGGGGCCGGGCAATGCGCAGCTGCAGCGCCTCCAGACGATTGCCCAGCGCCTGATTGCGCAGGCCCTGCCTTGGAACCCGCGCGCCAAGGACTGGCAGTGGCAGGTGAACCTGATCGGCAGCAAGCAGATCAACGCGTTTTGCATGCCCGGCGGCAAGATCGTGTTCTACACCGGGCTGATCGACCAGCTCCAACTCAGCGACGATGAGATTGCGATGGTCATGGGCCACGAGATGGCGCATGCGCTGCGCGAGCACTCCCGCGAGCAACTGGCCAAGACCCAGGCCACCGGGCTGGGCATCCGCCTGGGCGCGGCCATTTTTGGGCTGGGCGATATGGGCACGGCCGCGGCCAACCTGGGCGGCCAGCTGCTGACGCTCAAGTTCAGCCGCTCCGACGAGTCCGATGCCGATCTGGTCGGGCTGGAGATCGCTGCACGTGCCGGCTATGCGCCGCAGGCCGCCGTGACGCTGTGGGAAAAGATGGGTGCTGCCACCGGCAAGGGCGGCATCGGCTTTCTGTCCACCCACCCGACCGGGCCGGACCGCATCGCCAACCTGGAGGCGAATGTGCCCAAGGTGCAAGGTCTTTACGAGCGCGCCAAGCGCTAGAGCCCCGGCCTGAACGCGCTCACACCCATTCCACCTGCATCGGGTTCTTGCGCGAGAACAGCGCCACATGCGCATCGATGGCATGGCGCACCCGTGCCAGCGCCAGGGCATCGTCTGCGCTGCAGACAAAGGAGAGCGTGCGTTCGTCGGCCCGCAAACTGCAGTGGCCCCAGGGGAACTGCGCTTCGCCCTGCAGGCTATCGTACTGCACCTTGATCTTGCGGCTGAAGTGGTAGCACAGCCGCTGCAGGTAGCGGCTGGCCTCTGGCGTCGCTACCTGGCCTTGGGTGCTGAATGGGGTGTCGGTCGATGAAGTCATGGCGTCGGGCGATCAGTCCTGCAGAGCCATTGCCAACGCCTGCTGCGCCGCTGGCAGCATCGCGCCGCCGTGGTCGGCTCCGGGAAAGCTGGCATAGCGCAGCGCCAGGCCGGGCGCGCCGCGCAGGCCTTCCATCAAGGCCGGAATGCCGGGCGCGTTCTGGCGCTGGCGCCGTATCGCATCACGGGCCGGGTCGCTGGCGGATGCCGGCGGCGAAGACTGCGTCGATGGCGCGGCCGGCCGCGCTTCCCGCTCACCCTGCGTCAGCAACAGCTGCAGCGCCGCTGCATCGGCAGGCCGGTTCGCGGCCTGTGCCAAAAAGCCGGGCAAGGCTTGCAGCACCAAGCCATCGCGCCACCAGATCGAGGGGCTGGCGGCGACATAGCGCTGAAAGCTGCCCGGCCGGGTCAGCAGCGCATGCAGCACGCAGAGGCCGCCATACGAGTGGCCAAAAAAGGTCTGGCGCGCCCGGTCGATCGGCCAGCTCGCCTCCACCAGCGGGCGCACCTGCTGGTCGATGAAATCCAGAAAATGGTCGGCGCCGCCTTCGGCACGCCCGCGCGCATCGGTGGCCGGCCCGGGCGCAGGCGGGGTGTAGTCATAGCTGCGGGCGCTCAGGTCCAGCACCGCGCTGTCGGCATAGCCCAGGCCGACGACCACCGCTCCTTGCGTGGGCACCGACGGGCCGCGCGCAAAGCGGTTGCGCATCAGCTGCGCGGTGGGTGTGAACAGCAGGTTGCCATCCAGCAGATAGAGCACCGGGTAGCCTTGGGGCGGCGGCGGGTCGGGCGGCACGGCCACCATGATGCGGTGCACGCGCTCCGGTGCGCCCGGGCCCGGCATGCCGGGGGCGCGCAGGTCCAGCTGCCGCGTGCCGGGCAGGGTCACCGCTGGGGCATTCTTCAGGCTGCTTTGCCAGGCGCAGCCGGGCAGCGTAAGCGCGGCGCCCAGGCCCAGCAAGCGGCGCCGGGTCCCATCGACCAATTGGGCCAAGGGCAGGGTGGGGAAGGGGGATAGGGCAATGTGCATAGGGGCCGGGCTTGCGGCAAATCAACCATGGGCTTGAGAATGATTTGCATTAAGAAATTATCATGGCAAGCATGGCACAAACCCGCTTGGCCCATGTTTGCTGCAGCAAGAAAAATGTTTGCGCATGCCGGGCACCCCTTCCACCCGCTACCGGCCTGCCCCATGCACAGCGCTGATCCTGCATCCAGCCCAGAGGCGGATCAGGCGGACCTGCGCGCGCATGTCTCGCGGCTGCGCGAACTGCGCCCGGGCCTGCACCTGCACAGCGAGGACGGTTGCGACCTGCGCGACCAGACTGCGCAGGCCGAGATCGATGCCGGGCTGCGCCTGGTGGTGCTGCTGGAAGGGCGCATTGATGTCTCCTACGGTTTGACCCGGGTGGCGCTGAGCCATGCAGGCGCGGGCGCCAGCGCGGCGCTGGTGTCGGTGGCCGAGCGCGAACGCTTTGAGCGGCGCGCGCGCTCGGGCGTGTATTCACGCCGGGTCAGCCTGGGGCTCACCCCCGCCTGGCTGGCCCAGGCCGGTGGTGGCGACGGGGCCGCCTGGCCCGATCTGCAGCGCTTCATGCACGAGCACCTGGCCACGCGCCGCTGGCAGCTGTCGCCCCGCGCCGCCGTGATTGCCGAGCAGATCGTGCATCCGCCAGGCTTGGCGCCGCTGCTGCAGCACATGTACCTGGAAAGCCATGCGCTGGAGCTGCTGGGCGAGGCACTGGCCACCGTGGGGGATGGCGAGGCCGCCGCCCCAGGCGCCAGCGCTGCAGGCCTGCTGCCGCGTGAACACCAGCGGCTGCGCGAGCTGCAGGCGTTTCTGGCCTCGGGCCAGGCCGATGCGCTGTCGATGGATGCGATTGCGCGCCAGGCCGGTGTCAATGCCAGCACCTTGCAGCGCCAGTTCCGCAGCGTCTACGGCACCACCGTATTCGAGTTCTTGCGCGAATGCCGGCTGCAGCGCGCCCGCCAGGCGCTGGAGCGCGACGGCATCACCGTGGGCCAGGCGGCGCTGCTGGCCGGCTACACCAGCGCCGCCAACTTTGCCACCGCCTACCGCAGGCGCTTTGGCCTGGCGCCCAAGCTGGCGCGGGCACGGGTCTAAAAGCGCGCGCTCTTCCGTCCGCATCCATTGCCTGGTCTCCGCCGGATGGCACTGCCGCTGGCGCAAACATCTTTGTTGCCCGCGCAAACCACGGAGCGCCCGCGGGATGGAAGAATTCAGTACTTGGTAATGAAAATCATTTGTCTTTCAAAAAAGGGGCGGTATGTCGATCCAGGCAGGGGAACAGGGGTGGCGCTTGCGCGCCGTGGCAGCAGCGGTGCTGGTAGTGGGTGTGCAGGCGGCAGCGCAGGCACAGACCCAGGCAGCGGCAACCACACCGCCGGAGCAGGATCCGACCTTGGAGACGGTGCAGGTGCTGGGCACGGCAGAAAGCGCCTGGAAGCAGGCACCGGGCGTATCGACCGTCACGCGCGAAGACCTGGACAGCCAGCCGAGCAATGACCTGGCCGATGTGCTGCGCCAGCAGCCCGGTGTGAACCTGACCAGCAACTCCAGCAGCGGCCAGCGCGGCAACAACCGCCAGATCGACCTGCGCGGCATGGGCCCGGAAAACACCTTGATCCTCGTCGACGGCAAACCCGTCAACAGCCGGGGATCGGTGCGCTACGGCTGGCGCGGCGAACGCGACACCCGGGGTGACATGAACTGGGTGCCGCAAGAGGCCGTCGAGCAGATCGAGGTGCTGCGCGGCCCCGCCGCGGCCCGCTATGGCAATGGCGCCGCTGGCGGCGTGGTCAACATCATCACCAAGGGCATCCCCGACAAGCTGAGCGGCAGCGCGACGGTCTACTACAACCAGCCCGAAGATTCGCGTGACGGCAGCAGCAGCCGCACCAGCTTCTCGCTGGCCGGGCCCATCTCGGAGCAACTGGGCTTTCGCCTGAGCGGCAATGTGGACAAGACCGATGCGGACGCCTGGGACATCAACCAAGGCCATGCCTCGACCCGCACCGGCATCTATGCCGGCACCTTCCCTGCGGGCCGCGAAGGCGTGCGCGACCGTAATCTGTCGGGGCGGCTGAGCCTCAAGCCCGCAGCGGGGCACCGCATCGACTTCGATGCCAGCTTTGCGCGCCAGGGCAATATCTATGCGGGCGATACGCAAAACACCAACAACTACACGGTCGATGCGAATGGCAACCTGGTCGCCACCTCGCAGCGCGTGCTCGATGCGCTGGGGACCGAGACCAACCGCATGTACCGCTCCACCTATGCTGTCACGCACAAGGGCGAGTATGACTTTGGCAGCTCCACCGCCTACCTGCAGTACGAAACCACGCGCAACACCCGCCTGAACGAGGGCCTGGCCGGCGGCACCGAAGGCCTGTTCTCCAGCGATGCCTATGGCACCTCCAAGCTCGACATCCTGACCGCCCATGGCGAGGTCAGCGCCCGGGGCACATGGGGCAGCCTGCCACATGTGATGACCGTGGGCGCCGAGTGGGTGGAGCAAAAGTTGGAAGACAGCAACTCGGTATCGCAGACCACGACCGAGGCCGGCAGCGTGCCGGGGGTGGGCAACACCGGCCGCAGCGGCAAGATCTCCTCGCGCATTGCCTCGGTCTTTGTCGAAGACAACATCGAACTCAACGCCCGCACCTTGCTGACCCCCGGCCTGCGCCTGGATCAGCACAGCGAGGTGGGCACCAACTGGAGCCCGTCGCTGAACCTGTCGCACTACCTGACGGACAAGGTCACGTTGAAGGCCGGCGTGGCACGGGCCTACAAGGCTCCCAACCTCTACCAGATGAACCCCAACTACCTGCTCTACAGCCGGGGCATTGGCTGCTGGGGCGCGGGCGGTGCCTGCTATTTGATGGGCAATGCCGACCTCAAGCCCGAGACCAGCATCAACAAGGAGCTGGGCATCGAGTATGCCGACGAGGGCCTGCTGGCCGGTGTGACCCTGTTCCACAACGACTACCGCAACAAGATCGATGCGGGCATGACCCCGGTGGGCAGCGCTAGCGGCGGTACGGGCGCCTATGCCAATGCCGATGTGTTCACTTGGACCAACATCCCCAAGGCGGTGGTGTCTGGCCTGGAGGGCACGTTCAACATCAAGCTGGGCCCTGCGGTGCGCCTGAGCAACAACCTCACCTACATGGTGCAGAGCAAGAACAAGACCACCGGCGAGCAGCTGTCCATCATCCCCAAGTACACGCTCAACTCGCGGGTGGAATGGCAGACCACCAACGCCTTGCAACTGCTTGGCTCGGTGACCTGGTATGGCGGCCAAAAGCCCAACAAGCTCGACTACCAGGGCCTGCCGCTGACCGGCGAGGAAACCCGCCGCCTGGCCCCCTATGCGCTGGTCGGCGTGGGCGCGCGCTACAGCTTCAGCAAGGATGTCACCCTGACCGCCGGCATCAAGAACCTGTTTGACAAGCGCCTCTACCGCATGGGCAATGCCGTGGGCGTGAACAACCCGCGCACCATCTATGGTGCCGGTGCCGCGACCTACAACGAGCCGGGCCGCTCGTTCTATGCGTCGCTGACCGCCAGGTTCTGATCGGCATCTACGTAAAAAAGGCCAGCGGCATGCCGCTGGCCAGTGGCGTTAGAACCTTCGCTGGAGATCAGGTCCCACCCACATAGGGGTTGCTCTGGCGTTCGCGGCCAAAGCTGCTCTCGGGACCATGACCGGGGATGAACACCGTCGCATCACCCATGGGCCAGAGCCGCTGGGTGATGGAGTCGATCAGCTGCTGGTGGTTGCCCTGCGGGAAATCAGTGCGGCCAATGCTGCCGGCAAACAGCACATCGCCGACAAAGCAGCGCGCGATTTGCGGCGCATGGAAAACCACATGGCCAGGGGTGTGGCCGGGGCAGTGGCGCACCTGCAAGGTCTCCTGCCCGATGCTGACCGTATCGCCATCCTGCAGCCAGCGCGTGGGCACAAAGCTTTGCGCGGGCGGAAAGCCAAACATCTGGCTTTGCTGGGGCAGGCCATCAATCCAGAACTGGTCGCCCGGGTGCGGGCCAATGATCGGCAGCCCACGCTGCTCGGCCAGCTCACCGGCGCCACCGGCATGGTCGATATGCGCATGGGTCAGCCAGATGGCCTTGAGCTGCAGACCGAGGCGTGCAATCTCCGCCTCGATGCGGTCGAGATCGCCGCCGGGATCGATGACGGCGGCCTCCATCTGCTGGTCGCACCAGACCAGGGAGCAGTTTTGCTGAAACGCGGTGACGGGAATCGTGTGGTAGTGGAGCATGGTTTGTTGGGGCTGGCGGCAGCGCGCAGGCCGGCGGATGCGGGGCGCAATCCGGCTATTGTGCGGCAAGCTGCTATGGACGAGGGGGCTGGGTGGGGTTTGGAGCCGCAGGTGGTGGGGTGCCGCTTGGGGGATGCCCCGTAAAATCAGTGCTTCGCCCATCGGTTCTACGTCTTTTCTGGAGGTTTGATGCCCCGCCCTCCTGCCTTGCCCCGTTCGGATTGGGTGCTGCGCAGCCCGGCCTCCGGCGCCATGGAGCGCATCGAGGCCTGGTTCCAGGGCCCTGCCTACGCGATGCACCGCCACGACACCTACGCGATCGGGCGCACCTTGGCGGGCGTGCAAAGTTTTCACTACCGGCGCGGCCGGCGCGACAGCCTGGCCGGCAGCACCCTGGTGCTGCATCCCGACGAGGCGCATGACGGGCAGGCCGGCACGGACGAGGGCTTTCGCTACCGCATGGTCTATGTGGAGCCCGCGCTGATCCAGGACATTCTGGGCGGCAGCGTGCTGCCTTTTCTGGAAGGCGGCATCACCCACGACCCGGCGATATCGGCCGCTGCCCAGGCCTTGCTGCAAGGTGTGGATGAGGTGGTCGAGCCGCTGGAGCAAAGCGATGCGCTGGCGCAGCTGGCCCATGCGCTGGCCGCTGCCACCGGCGGGCCCGGCACGCGGCGCGCCAAGGCCAAGGGTGACTACCAGGCCGCCCGCCGCGCGCGTGACTACCTGCAGGCCCATGCCACCCGGGTCGTGGCACTGGACGAGCTGGAGGCGGCCACCGGCCGCGACCGCTGGAGCCTGTCGCATGATTTCCGCATGTTCTACGGCACCAGCCCCTACCGCTACCTGACGATGCGCCGGCTCGATGCCGTGCGGCGCCTGCTGCTGGCGGGCCTGTCACTGGCCGACGCCGCCCAGGACGCCGGCTTTGCCGACCAAAGCCATATGACGCGGCATTTTCTGAAGACCTTTGGCATCACGCCAGGGCGCTGGCTGCAGGTGATGCGCCATGCACCACCTCGCTGAACCCGGCACCACAAACGTTCAATACGTCCGGGCTGCGCCTGCTTAAGCTGGCTGCTGTTTTCAACACCTACAGCACCACCATGTCAGCACCTGCCGAAACATCTCCCGCACCCCACCACCGAGGCCAAGGCCAGTCCATCGATCTGCTGGGCAAGATCGCCCAGCTGCAGGGCCATTGGCAGCCGCGCGTGGTTGCAGAGATGAACGACTACCAGTTCAAGGTCGTCAAGATCGCCGGCGAATTTCTGTGGCACCAGCACAGCGACACCGACGAAACCTTTATCGTCCTGGGCGGCGAGTTGCGCATCGACCTGCGCGATGCCAGCGGCAGCATCCGCGCCCTCCACCTGCAGGCCGGCCAGATGGCCGTCATCCCCCAGGGCCTCGAGCACAAGCCCTTTGCGCAGGCCGAGGTCAAGCTGCTGCTGATTGAGCCGCGCGGGGTGGCCAATACGGGGGATGGGGAGGCGGGGGCGCGTACGGTGGCGAATGACCTTTGGGTCTGAGCTCGGCCCCGCCAGGGGCATCGCTTGTAAAGGTTCCTAGGCAAAAATGCGCGTAGCCCAAACCGCTGGCCCGTGATACAAGGGGTTCTGCGCTGCAGGCATGGCCGGGCACACCGGCGCGCTGCAAGCCCATTGATCCCTGAACCAGGAGCGCGCATCCATGTCCAGCACCTCGCCACCGATGTCAGCAGCAGCGGCGCCGCAGCCACCGCCGGCCAACCCGCAATGCATAGGGGTGCCGCGCGAGATATTCGCCGGTGAAAAGCGCGTGGCCACCGTGCCTGCGGTGGTGGAGAAGCTGGTCAAGCTGGGCTTTCGCGTCAGCGTGGCGGCTGGCGCTGGCGAGGCGGCCAGTTTTGGCGACGAGGCCTACCGCGCAGCGGGTGCGCAGGTCATGCCCAGCTCGGCGATCTGGGCGGGGGCCGACATTCTCTTCAAGGTGCGGCCACCTACTGCTGAAGAATGCGAATGGATGCATGCCGGCCAGATGCTGGTCGGTTTTATCTGGCCTGCGCAAAACCCGAAGCTGATGGCGCAGCTGGCGGCCAAGGGGCTGACGGTGCTGGCGATGGATGCGCTGCCGCGCACCTTGAGCCGCGCGCAGAAGATGGATGCGCTGACCTCGATGGCAGGTGTCAGCGGCTACCGGGCAGTGGTCGAGGCGGCCCATGCCTTTGGGCGCTTTTTCAGCGGGCAGATCACCGCGGCCGGCAAGGTGCCGCCTGCACAGGTGTTTATTGCGGGTGCCGGGGTGGCGGGCTTGTCGGCGATTGGCACGGCCGTCAGCCTGGGCGCGGTGGTGCGCGCCAACGATACGCGGGCCGAGGCGGCGGACCAGGTGGTGTCGCTGGGCGGTACCTTTGTACCGGTGGATTACGCCGAAGAGGGCGGTGGTGGTGGTGGCTACGCCAAGGTGATGAGCGAGGGCTTTCAGGCAGCGCAACGCCAGATGTATGCGCAGCAGGCCGCATGGGCCGACATCATCATCACCACGGCCCTGATCCCCGGCAAGCCGGCGCCGCGCTTGATCACTGCCGAGATGGTGCAGGCGATGAAGCCCGGCAGCGTGATTGTGGACATGGCCGCCGAGCAGGGCGGCAACTGTGAGCTGACGGTGCCCGGCGAGGCTGTGGTGCGCCACGGTGTGACGATTGTGGGCTACACCGATCTGGCCTCGCGCCTGGCGGCGCAGTCCTCTACTTTGTATGCCAACAACCTGCTGCGCCTGGCCGAGGAGCTGTGCAAGGCCAAGGATGGGCATGCAGTGGTGAACATGGACGACGAGGCGATCCGGGGCCTGACGGTGGTCTACCAGGGCAGCATCAGCTGGCCCGCGCCTGCGCTGGCGGCGGCGCCCGTGGCCAAGCCGGCTGCGGCTGCTGCCACGGCTGCTGCGGGCACGGCAGCAGCCAGCCCGGCTGCGGCCAAAAAGCGGGGCTATGGCCATGGTGCCGGCAGCCCTTTGCCTGCGCGCACCTTGGCCATCCTCTTTGCGGTGCTGGCGCTGCTCTTCTGGCTCATTGGCGCGCATGCGCCGGCGGCCTTCCTGGGCCATCTCACGGTGTTTGTGCTGGCCTGCTTTATCGGCTACATGGTCGTCTGGAATGTGACGCCCGCCCTGCACACACCGCTGATGAGCGTGACCAATGCGATATCGAGCATCATCGCGATTGGCGCGCTGGTGCAGATAGCGCCGCCCGGCGTGGTGGGCACGGACCGGCCGGGGCTGCTGATTGGCGCACTGGCCTTTGTGGCCCTGGTGCTCACGGCGATCAATATGTTTGGTGGTTTTGCGGTGACGCGCCGCATGCTGGCCATGTTCCGCAAATAGGCCGGGGGGTAGAACCGCATGACCGAAAGCCTTGCAACCGTTGCCTACCTGGGCGCTGCCATTTTGTTCATCCTCAGCCTGGGCGGGCTGTCACACCCCGAGACCGCGCGGCGCGGCAATCTGCTGGGCATGCTGGGCATGGGCCTGGCGGTGCTGGTGACCGTGTTCGGCCCGCGCGTGTCGCAGTCCGGCGTGGTGGCCATTGTCATCGCGCTGGTGCTGGGTGGCGGCATCGGGCTGTATGCCGCCAAGCGGGTCAAGATGACCCAGATGCCCGAGCTTGTGGCGCTGATGCACAGCCTGGTCGGCCTGGCCGCCTGCCTGGTGGGTTTTGCCAGCTATGTCGATACCTCCCATCCGTTGCAGGGCGCCGAAAAGGCCATCCACGCGGCCGAGATCTATATCGGCATTCTCATCGGCGCTGTTACCTTCTCGGGCTCGCTGGTGGCCTTTGGCAAGCTCAATGGCCGCATCGGCGGCAAACCGCTGCTGCTGCCGGGGCGGCATCTGCTCAACCTGCTGGGGCTGGTCGTGGTGGTTGCGCTGGGCTGCTGGTTTGTGCAGACCGCATCGCTGGGCCTGGGCATGCTGGCGCTGCTCGTGATGACGGCCATCGCACTGCTGTTTGGCGTGCACATGGTGATGGCCATTGGCGGCGCCGACATGCCGGTGGTGGTGTCGATGCTCAACAGCTACTCGGGCTGGGCGGCCGCCGCCACCGGCTTCATGCTGGGCAATGACCTGCTGATCGTCACCGGTGCGCTGGTGGGCTCGTCGGGTGCGATCCTGAGCTACATCATGTGCCAGGCGATGAACCGCAGCTTTATCAGTGTGATCGCCGGCGGCTTTGGCAGTGGCGCGCCCGCAGCAGCGGGCCAGGCAGGCGCAGCGCCCCAGGGCGAGGCGGTGGCGGTAACCGCGGCCGAGACCGCCGAGATGCTGCGCGAGGCCAAGCGCGTGGTCATCGTGCCCGGTTACGGCATGGCCGTGGCCCAGGCACAGCACACCGTCAACGAGATCACCCGTAGCCTGCGCGAGCGCGGGGTGGAGGTGCGCTTTGCGATCCACCCGGTGGCGGGCCGCATGCCCGGCCACATGAATGTGCTGCTGGCCGAGGCCAAGCTGCCCTATGACATCGTGCTGGAGATGGACGAGATCAACGACGACTTTCCCGATACCGATGTGGCCATGGTCATCGGCGCCAATGACATCGTGAACCCCGCCGCCCAGGACGACCCTGCGAGCCCCATTGCCGGCATGCCGGTGCTGGAAGTCTGGAAGGCGCGCCAGTCCATCGTGATGAAGCGTTCGATGGCGGCCGGTTATGCCGGCGTGGACAACCCGCTGTTCTACAAGGACAACAACCGCATGCTGTTTGGCGATGCCAAGCAGATGCTCGATGAGGTGCTGGCGAGCCTCAAGGGCAGCGCCTAGGACGGATGCTTACCACTCGAAGGCGGAATCGCTGCTGGGAAAGCGCGCCACCGGGCATTCGCCGCTGCGCGCATAGCGGTCGGCATAGTTGAAGCGGTAGGCCATCTCGCTGCCATTGCGGCAGGGTAGGCCGCGGTACAGGCGTGCGTAGGTGGCCCGCGCGCCACTGCTGCTGCGGTAGGTGTCCTCGGCCTTGAAGACCAGCTTGCCATCCTTGTCCTGGATGCGCAAGGTACCGAACGAGGCATTGTTGGGCGTCTCGTAGTCGACGAGCATGTCCGCGCCCTGCTGGCCCAGCTGCGAGATGATCAGAAAGTTGGCGCGCTGCTCGGCCACCAGTTGCTCCTGGCTCAGCACCCGCATCGTTGGGGTGGATTGCAGCCGTGGTGCCAGGCGCAGGCCCTTGCCCTCCAGCATGACAATGGCGGCGGTGCTGGGCGGCGCATCACGCGTAGGGCCCGCAAGCAGCACCTTGGACAGGCGCTGGGCCAGCGCCTCGACCAGTTCCTGCGTGCTGTAATCCGATGCGTCCCGGGCATTAACGGCGCTGCTGGCCAGCAGGGCAGCCAGAAGAAGGGGTGCTGCAGTGATGCGCATGGAAAGCTTCCGGTGGGTGGTCTGGGCTCCCGGCCGCTGGGACGCGTGGCGGGACGTTGGGATCAGAGCTGGAAATCGTAATCGATCGTGATGGGCGCGTGGTCGGAGAACTTCACATCCTTGTAGATGTGCTCCTTGCGGGCCAGTGCGGCAATCGCTGGCGTGGCCAGGTGGTAGTCCAGGCGCCATCCCACATTGTTGGCATAGGCCTGGCCCCGGTTGCTCCACCAGGTGTAGCAGGCGTCGGTGGTATCGGGCTGCAGCACGCGGTACACGTCGACCAGGCCGCCGGTCTCGGTTTCCTGCTCCAGCAGCTGGGTCATCCAGCTGCGTTCTTCGGGCAGGAAGCCGCTGTTCTTCTGGTTGCTGCGCCAGTTCTTGATGTCGGCGTTGGTGTGGGCAATGTTGATGTCGCCGCAGAGGATGAAGTCGCGCTCGGCCCGCAAGCGCATCAGGTGGGGGTGCAGCTCGGCCAGAAAGCGGTACTTGGCAGCCTGGCGGATGTCCCCCGAGCTGCCGCTGGGAAAGTAGCAGCTGATGATCGACAGCTTGCGCGTGGGCGTGTCAAAGCGCAGCTCCACATAGCGGCCCTCGGCATCGAACTCGTTGGGCGAAAAGCCAACCACCACATCGCTGGGTGCATGGCGGGTGTAGATGCCCACCCCCGAGTAGCCCTTCTTCTCGGCAAACTGGAAATACCCGTTCATCTCGTCGATAACGTCGAACTTGTCCAGCATATCCGCTTGCTGTGCCTTGATTTCCTGCACACAAATACAATCGGGCCGGGTTGTCTCAATCCAGGGGATCACGCCCTTGGTGGCAGCGGAGCGGATGCCGTTGAGGTTGAGGCTGGTTAATTTGAACAAGGATTGGGTCATGGTCGATAGTCTCCCACAGCCAGGCGCAGATGCGCAGTTGGCACAGGATTTTGTAGAGTTTGCCGTCGAAGCCGGCGTGCTGCGCTTTGGGCAGTTCACCACCAAGGCCGGCCGCATCAGCCCGTATTTTTTCAATGCCGGGTTGTTTGATGATGGCGCCAAGATGGCGCGCCTGTCCGAATTCTATGCAAAAGCGATTCTGGCCAGCGGTGTGGCGTTCGACATGGTGTTTGGACCGGCCTACAAGGGCATTCCGCTGGCCGCGACCGTGGCCGTGGAGCTGGCACGCCTGGGCAAGAACGTGCCCTTTGCCTACAACCGCAAGGAAGCCAAGGACCATGGCGAAGGCGGCAGCCTGGTGGGCGCGCCGCTTAAAGGCCGGGTGCTGATCATTGATGATGTGATGTCGGCCGGCACTGCTGCGCGCGAATCGATTGCGCTCATCAAGGGCGCGGGCGCCATTCCCCATGCGATGGCCATTGCATTGGACAGACAGGAGAAAGCCACTGAGAATGGCAAGGACGTTGCCCATAGCGCCGTGCAGTATGTGCGCGACCAGCTGGGAATGCAGGTCTGCACCATTGCCAGGCTGGAGGACCTGCTGGCCTTCCTGGCCCAGGGCCCGGCCGCAGAATCGATGCGTGAACACCACAGTCAGGTGCTGGCTTACCGGGAACGTTATGGCGTTGGCAATTGATTATTAGAATTCGATAGTTTTGAATGATAAGGATCTAGCAATGCGGAAGGACAGGTGTGCAGCTGCTTTGGCCATCGGGATGCTGGCGCTCGCTGGCGCCAGCCATGCCCAGAAGTCCCCGTCGGCCTCCATGGTCTACAGCTGCGTGGATGCGGCTGGCCGCCGCCTGACGGCGGACCGGCCCATTCCTGCCTGTGCGGACCGCGAGCAGCAGGTCACGATGCCCGGCGGTGCGGTGCGCACGGTCGGGCCGGCCTATTCCGAGCGCGAGCGTGCCGAGCAGGCCGCGCAGCAGCGCCGTGAGGCAGAAGAGCGCTACCGCGCCAATGACGGCAAACGGCGCGAGCGCGCGCTGGCCACACGCTTTCCCACCAAGGCCGCCCATGACGCCGAGCGTGCCGAAGCCGTCGATGTGTTGCGTGCGCAGATCCGTATCGTGCAGGAGCGCCGCACTTTCTTGCTCGAAGACCGCAAGAAGATCGACCAGGACATGGAGTTCTACAAAAAGGACCCCAGCAAGGCGCCTGCCCCGCTGCAGGCCCGCCTGGATGGCAACCGCCGTGACTTCAAGGAAGTCGACGAGCAGATCGCCACGATCAACGAAGAAATCAAGGCCACCAACCTGCGCTTTGACGAAGAGGCCCAAAGCCTCAAACCCTACTGGACCCCGGCTGCTTCCAAGTAGCCGCGCGCAACCTCCATGCCTCTCGACTCCCTCGCCCCAGGCCTGGCCCTGGCCGACGACCAGCGCGCGCGTTGCAGCTGGTGCATGGCCTCGCCCCTCTACCAGCACTACCACGACCATGAATGGGGCTTCCCCGTGCATGATGACCGCCGCTTGTTCGAGAAGATCTGCCTGGAAGGCTTTCAGGCCGGCCTGAGCTGGCTGACGATTCTGAACAAGCGCGAGTCCTTCCGCGCAGCCTTTGCGCAGTTCGATGCGCAGCAGGTTGCGCAATTCGGTGCCGAGGATGTGCAGCGCCTGCTGGCCGACGCCGGTATCGTGCGCCACCGGGGCAAGATCGAGGCGGTGATCAACAATGCACAGCGCCTGGCCGAGCTGCAGCGAGAATTTGGCAGTTTTGACGCCTACCTGTGGCGCTTTGCGCCAGCGCCGGCAAGCCGCCCGGAGCGGATCACGTTGGAGGCCGTGCGCCAGATGGGCGTGGCGCCCGAGGCCGTGGCGCTGTCGAAGGATCTGAAAAAGCGCGGCTGGAAGTTTGTCGGCCCCACCACGGTTTACGC
Source organism: Comamonas sp. SY3 (assembly GCF_041730275.1). Taxonomy (NCBI): domain Bacteria; kingdom Pseudomonadati; phylum Pseudomonadota; class Betaproteobacteria; order Burkholderiales; family Comamonadaceae; genus Comamonas; species Comamonas sp. SY3. Next base: position 304,280 of record NZ_JBGTYN010000004.1, read on the forward strand.
CTTCATGCAGGCGATGGGCATGGTCAATGATCACCTCCATGGCTGCCATGTGCGGGATGGCCGGCCGGCCTGAGCCCCTTTACGCTACAAGCCCGGTAGCTCGCTCACCAGCAGCGAATAGCGCTGCAGCGATACGTAGGCGCCATCGCGCTTGCTGCAGTCGCGCAGCAGGCCTTCATGGCAAAAGCCCAGGCGGCCCAGCAAACGGGTCGATGCCGCATTCTCGGGCTCCACATAGGCCACCACGCTGTGCAAGCCCAGCCGCCCAAATGCGCCGGGCAGCCACTGGCGCAGGGCCTGGTCCATCCAACCGTGGCCCCAATGGTCGGGCAGCAACCAGTAGCCCAGATCGGCGCTGTCGGCCTCGTCGTCATGGTCGTAGATGCCGACGGCTGCGATGACGGCCCCGTCCAGCAGCACCGCCTGCCACCAGCCGCTGCCTTCGCTGGCGACGCTGGCATACCAATCGAGCTGTTCCTGCGCAATGACGCGGGCATCGCTGTGCGCCGTTTCCAGTCCGTAGAACGCGGTCAGCCGTGCGTCGCCCATCGCATGGGCGACGACGAACAGGTCGGCGGGAGAGAAATCACGGAAATGGAGACGGGCGGGCTGCAGCATGGTGCAAGCCTAGCACCGCTGGGCGGCGGTGCGGTGTGGCATGGATGAGAGGGGCGGGCGCCTCAGGCTGCTACATGCCAGCGCGCGGGCTGATGGCTGCCCACCGTCTGGATGCCCAGCAGCGCCGCATTGCGCTGCAAAACGGCTTCAAACTGCGCGCCGCTGGCGCCGATCTGTTCGGCCGCGCCATCCCAGTAGTCATCGGCAATCTGGGCGGCGGTAAAGTCGCGGTGCGTGAACTTCTGCACGATATTGCGCAGTTTGTCGAGGTTGATGCTGTCGATATCGGTCATGGCAGGCCTCCAACTCAGGGGTAAGCACCAGTGTCGCGCAAATGGGGCGGCTGTCAATCGGCAATCGCCGCCAACCGGTGGCGCCGCGCTAGCCGTGCATGGCCGCCGTGCTGCGCAGCAGGCGCTGCACCAGCAGCGCGCCCACCCAGGCCACGCCGCCTATCCACAGCGGCACCAGCACATAACTGCTGGCGCGGGCCCATTGGCCCAGTTCATCCAGCTCGGTGAGCGGCCACAGCGCGAACGCAAAGCCAAAGCCCCACCAGACCAGCGCAAACAGTGCAAACGCCCACGGCAGCCAGGCCGGACGGCCTGCGGATGCCTGCTGCCGCGGCGGCCGGTTCTGCAGAAACATCCATAGCACGGCGCTCAGCACCAGCAGCAAGGACAGGCCGGTGGCCACCGGCCACCATAGCGCCAGCGGCAAAAAGGCCAGGGTCAGCGAATCCATGCGAGGCCCGGCCTTATTCCTTGTTGCAGAGCATGGCGTCCGCCAGGCTGCCAACGGTCACGCGCAGGTTCTTGCCCTTGTGCGCCTGCACCGCCCAGGTATCGCTCAAGTCCTCGGGGACCAGGTCCTTGTCGTTCATCAGTTCGGGCTTCTTGTGTTCGGAGCGGTCCTGCTTGACCACCTTGGGCACGATCATCGTGATCATGCTGCCATCAATGCGCCAATGGCCCGTGCCTTGCAGCACAAAGCGGTACTGCTGCTCGGTACTGGGCATGTCATAGGCCAGAAAGGCCTGGGAGCGCAACGTGTGGTCGGGGTTGAACTGGTTGGTGTAGGTGAAGCTGGCACTGTCCTTGCCCATGCTGATCTGGAACTGGCATTCCCAGATGCCGGCCAGGTCGGCCTCGCTGATGCTGGCCGCTGCGGCAGCAGGTGCCTGCGGTGCCGGTTTGTCGCTGGGCGCCTGCTGGGGCGCGCGGGGCGCAGGATCGGCCTCTTTTTTGGAGGGCCAAAGGCTGGAGCAGGCGGCCAGGCCGGGGACCAGCAGCAGGCAGAAGGTGGTGCGGAAGAGAGGAGTCAATGGCATCTGCGCACTCTACCAAAATACTGTGAAGCAGCGGCCCAGGCCTTGGAACAGGTTTTTTGTAGGCCCAGGCCGCTCAAGGCGCTTAGCCGGCAAGAGTGGGGTAGTCGGTATACCCCTTCTCGCCACCGCCATAGTAGGTGCTGCTGTCGCCGGTATTGAGCGCGGCACCGCTGCGCAGGCGCTCGACCAGGTCCGGGTTGGCAATGTAGGGCCGGCCAAAGGCGACGATGTCGGCCAGGCCGCTGGCCACGGCCTGTTCGGCCAGTTCGCGGTCATAGCCGTTGTTCACCACCCAGGCAGCCTTGCCGCCGGCGCGGCGGTATTCCGCCTTGAACGCGTCGTAGTCGAAGGGGCGGCCTTCCACCTCGCGCGGGCCCCCGGTGGCGCCCTCGATCACATGGATATAGGCCAGCCCCAGCGGCGCCAGCTGGTGGGCCAGGTAGGTGAACAGGCTTTGCGGATCCGCGTCATCGATGCCATTGGCCGGGGTGACCGGCGAGAGCCGTATACCCACCCGGCCACGGCCTACCGCATCGATCACCGCGCGGGTGACTTCCAGGGTCAGGCGGGCGCGGTTTTCAATCGAGCCGCCGTAGTCGTCGCGGCGCACATTGGCGCCGGTCTTCAGGAACTGGTCCAGCAGGTAGCCATTGGCGCCGTGGATCTCGACGCCATCAAAGCCGGCCGTCTTGACCGCATTGCGGGCAGCCGCAGCAAAGCTGTGCACGATGCCGGGGATCTCCTCGGCATCCAGTGCGCGCGGCTCGGAGGTCGGCTCGAAGCGGCCTTCTCCCGTGGCGTGGTCAATCAGGTAGGTCTTGGTCTTGGCAGTGATGGCCGAAGGGGCCACCGGGGCCTGCTGGCCCGGCTGCAGCAGGCGGTGGGAGACGCGGCCCACATGCCACAGCTGGCAGACGATCTTGCCGCCCTTGGCATGCACGGCGCTGGTCACCTTGCTCCAGCCGTCAAGCTGGTCCTGCTCGTACAGGCCCGGCACATGGGCATAACCCTGGCCCTGGTGGCTGATGGCGGTGGCCTCGGTGATCAGCAAGCCCGCGCTGGCGCGCTGGGCATAGTAGGTAGCCGTCATCGGTTGGGGCACGGCGTTGGGCGAACGGTTGCGCGTCAGCGGCGCCATCGCGATGCGGTTGGCCAGCGCCAGATCGCCCACTTGTATGGGGTCCAACAGGCTGTGGGTGGGGGCAGTTGTCATGCAAAACTCCTTGCGGTTGTGTCACAGAATCACCTGCTTTTTGTACCACGCAGCGCCACCCTTTGCAGGCCAGGGTTGAAGCCCGGCGCTTGTCGGCGAACCACCCGGGTGCTGAAAAACCAAGCAAATCAATTGCTTCAGCTGTGCAGGGCGGCAGGCCTGGGCAAGCGGCGGGTGGCGCCGGCTGCGCTGCGTAGGACCTAGGGTCAACCCGACAACACGTAATGGCAAAGGTTCTGCGCCATGATCGACCCGGGTCTGCCAGCTGCCGATCGCAGCCGTGGGGGCAGACCGCTGTTGTTTGTGAAAGAGAAAGCGCGCATTCATGACCAAAACATCGCTGGATAAATCGAAGATCAAGTTCTTGCTGCTCGAGGGCATCCACCCTTCCGCGCTCAAGGTGTTGCAGGCGGCGGGCTATACCCAGGTCGAGGCGCTGACCGGCGCCTTGGAGGGCGAGGAGCTCAAGCGCAAGATCGCCGACGTGCACTTTGTCGGCATCCGCTCCCGCACGCAGTTGACAGCCGATGTGTTTGCCGCGGCCAACAAGCTGGTCGCCGTGGGTTGCTTTTGCATTGGCACCAACCAGGTCGATCTGAATGCGGCGCGCGAGCGCGGTATTGCGGTCTTCAACGCGCCTTTCTCCAACACCCGCTCCGTCGCTGAGCTGGTGCTGGCCGAAGCCATCCTGCTGCTGCGTGGCATCCCCGAGAAGAACGCGGTATCGCACCGGGGCGGCTGGAAGAAAAGCGCCGACAACGCCTTCGAGATCCGGGGCAAGACCCTGGGCATCGTCGGCTACGGCTCCATTGGCACGCAGCTGTCGGTGCTGGCCGAAGGCCTGGGCATGAAGGTGGTGTTCCATGATGTGGTCACCAAGCTGCCGCTGGGCAATGCGCACCAGGCCGCCAACCTCCATGCGCTGCTGGAGCAGTCCGATATCGTGACGCTGCACGTGCCCGAGCTGGCCTCCACCTACAACATGATTGGCGCGGCGCAGATCGCCGCGATGAAGCCCGGCAGCATCCTGATCAATGCCTCACGCGGCACCGTGGTGGACCTCGATGCCCTGGCCCAGGCACTGAAGGACAAGAAGCTGCTGGGCGCTGCCATCGACGTGTTCCCGGTCGAGCCCAAGAGCAACAAGGATGAGTTCCAGTCGCCGCTGCGCGGCATGGACAACGTGATCCTGACACCGCACATCGGCGGCTCGACAATGGAAGCCCAGGCCAACATCGGCCTGGAAGTGGCAGAAAAGCTGGTCAAGTACAGCGACAACGGCACCACCACCTCGGCGGTCAACTTCCCCGAAGTGGCACTGCCCGAGCACCCGGGCAAGAACCGCATCCTGCACGTGCATGAGAACCGCCCCGGCATCCTGTCTGCCATCAACCAGGTGCTGGCCGACAACGGCATCAACATCGCCGGCCAGTACCTGCGCACCGACGAGAAGGTGGGCTACGTGGTGATCGATATCGACCAGGAATCGTCAGCGCTGGCGCTGGAGAAGCTGGCCCAGATCGCCGGCACCATCCGCTGCCGCGTGCTGTTCTGATGCGGCATCCACCGCGGCGCGTCCCAGCGGGGCCGTTGCAGTGGATGGCTTTAGACACCCCAGAAAGAGGCTTATGCCTCTTTTTTCTTAGCTGCTGTTGGCATATCGATGCATGAAATGCGTCGTTGTGATGGCACGGGCCCCTGCCTAGCATGAAGGCTTCCACCTGATTGCCAGCCCTTGAGGAGCGCCCATGAATGCCATCACCAATGTTCGCCACCTGAGCCCCGCGGCCGATGCCGCTGCAGGCGCCGCCCTGCACATCGAGCCCCTGGCGGGCCGTATTGGCGCGGTGGTGCATGGCGTGTCGCTGTCGGGCGCGCTGGAGCCAGCGCTGTTTGCCCAGATCAAGGCGGCGCTGCTGCAGCACCGGGTGATTTTCTTCCGGGGCCAGCAGCACCTTGATGACGCCAGCCACCAGGCCTTTGGCCGTCTGTTTGGCGAGATCGAAGCGCATCCCACCGTGCCCGCACCCGATGGCACGGCCTTCCTGGAGCTCAATTCCCAGCACGGTGGCCGGGCCGATTCCTGGCACACCGACGTGACCTTCAAGGCGGTGTTCCCGAAAGTCTGCGTGCTGCGCGCCGTCACCTTGCCCGGCCATGGCGGCGACACCGTCTGGGCCAATACCGTGGCCGCCTACGAGAGCCTGCCCGCCCCGCTGCAGCAGCTGGCCGAGCAGCTCTGGGCCGTGCATGGCAATGACTACGACTATGCGGAGAACTTCCGCCAGAACACCACCGCCAGCCAGAGCGAGACGCAGGGCCGCGCCAGCTACCGCAAGGTGTTCACCAGCAAGACCATCGAGTCCGAGCAACCGCTGGTGCATGTGCATGCCGAGACGGGGGAGAAGGCGCTGCTGCTGGGCCACTTTGCCAAGCGCATCAAGGGCCTGCGCAGCAACGAGTCTGCCGCGTTGCTGCAGCTCTTCCATGAGCGCATTGTGCGTCTGGAAAACACCGTGCGCTGGCACTGGCAGCCGGGCGATGTGGCCATCTGGGACAACCGGGCAACCCAGCACTACGCCATCAATGACTACGCCGACGCCCACCGTGTGATGCGCCGCGTCACGGTCACCGGCGATGTGGCCACTGCAGTCGATGGCCGCACCAGCGTCGACCTGACGGTGCGCGAGCCGGCCGCAGCCTGACCCGCCGCAGACCGGCCGGACCTGGCGGCTGCCTGGACTGGCGCTGCGCCTGCCTCCCTATCCGACAGCAGACGGCCATGAACGCTTGCGCCCGCTGGAGAAGAACTTCGATGACCCGAACCACCTACCACTATGAAGGCGGCCTGCTGGTGCCGCGCCGCAAGCTGCTGGTCTCAGCGCTGGCCGCCGGTGCCGGCAGCGCGCTGGGCTTTCCCGCACTGGCGCTGGACAGCAAGCCGCTCAAGGGCGTGACGCTCAATACCTCGTTGTACAGCTCGCCGTACTCGAAGCTGCTGCGCCCCTGGATTCCCGAATTCGAGGAGGCGACGGGCGCCAAGGTGAACTTCGACACGCCCGGCTTTCCGGTCTACAACCAGCGTGCCGATCTGGAGTTGTCCACCAAGGGCGCGGCCTTTGATGCGGTCAATGTCACCTTCATCTATTCGAGCCGCTGGATCAACTCGGGCTGGCTGACGCCGCTGGACGGCTATATCAACGATCCGAACAAAACGCCGGCGAACTTTGACATCCGCGACTTTCTGGAAGGCGCGCTGGCACCCGAGCGGGGCCGCGACGGGCAGCTCTACGGCATTCCCTGGCAGGCCGAGGTGACGATTGCCGCCGCCTCGCGCTTTGATGTGCTCAAGCAGTCGGGCCTGGCCTTTCCCGATACGACAGACGCCTGGCTGGACGCGGCCAAGCTGCTCAACCGCAAGGAGCGCGCGGCCGGCTTTGTCACCGACAACCACTATGGCTGGACCTTCATCCCCTTCCTGCAGGCCTTTGGCGGCGATGTGTTCCGCAAGGCGCCCGATGACCTGTTCCCGACCCTGGACAGCCCCGAGGCGATCGCGGCGGCCGACTACTTTGCCCGCCTGCTGCGTGAATACGGGCCTGACGGAGTGGTCTCCTACACCTCGGACCAGGCGGTGCAGTCGCTCAAGGCCGGGCGCAGCCATTTGAGCGTGCAAGGCCAGATCAACCTCTCGCAGCTGGCCGACGCATCGAGCAGCAAGGTGGCGGCATCGGCGGCCTGGGGCCAGGTGCCCAAGGGCGTGGCCGGCCGCTTTCCAGGCACCGCCATCCATGGCTGGGGCATTCCGGTGGGCAGCAAGAACAAGGACGCCGCCTGGCAGTTCATCCGCTGGGCGACCTCCAAGGAAACCCTGCAGCGTGCCGTGGCCGCCGGCTATGGCTCGCCGACGCGCCGCTCGGACATCGACTCCCCCATCTACCGCGAGCGCCAACGCGCCAATGGCTATGACATTGCGGCGCTGGTGACCGCATCGGTGGACCTGTCGGCCAAGCAGGGCCATATGAAATACCGCACCGTGGCCGCCTACCCGCAGGTGGACCAGCAGATCAACAAGGCCATCGAGTTGATCGTCACTGGCCAGCGCACGCCCGAGCAGGCCATGAAGCAGGCGCAGACCGCGTCGATTGCCGAGCTGCGCCGCGCTGGTGTCTCGGTCTGACAGGCCAGGAACGCGCCCATGCCGCCCACCGCTTCCATCGCGCCGCAGGCGCTCGACACGGGGCCTGCGCAGCCCTTGCCGCTGCCCGGGCCAACACGCGGCAAGCACGCTGAAACGCCCGCCACACAGCGCTGGCAGCGCGCATCGGCACGGGCCTACGGCCTGGGCCTGGCGCCGGCGCTGGTGGTGCTGGCCGCCATTACCCTGCTGCCGCTGATCACCCTGGTGGTGGTGAGCCTGACGCCGCTGAGCCTGACTGACCCGGCAGCCACCTTCCACTTTGAGCAGCCCGCTGGCAACTATGTGCAGCTGCTGCAGGACCAGCGCTTTCTGGATTCGCTGTGGGTGCAGGCCAAGCTCTCGTCGGTAGGGGTGCTGCTGCAGCTGCTCGTCGGCCTGGGCCTGGCCCTGCTGCTGCACAGCGGCAGCCGGCTGCTGGCGGGCTTGCGCACGTTTTTCCTGATCCCCATGGTGCTGCCACCGATTGTGGTGGCCCTCGTCTGGAAGATTATCTACACGCCCGACATCAGCCCCCTGCATGCGCTGCTCGAGCAGTGGGGCTGGCCGGTGCGCTCGCTGATCGCCAACCCCGATACCGCCCTGTGGGCCATCGTCGTTGCCGATGTCTGGCAGTGGTTCCCGTTCACGATGCTGATGGTGCTGGCGCAGCTGCAGATGGTGCCGCGCGACCCGCTCGATGCCGCCCGCATCGATGGCGCCAACCGCTGGCAGGTGTTTGTCTACATCGTGCTGCCCTATCTGCAGCGCACCCTGGTGGTCTGCGCGCTGTTCCGCTTGATCGACAGCTTCAAGGCCTTTCCGCTGCTGTATGTGCTGACCAATGGCGGGCCGGGCACCGTGACCGAGGTGACCAATTTCTACGGCTTTATCCAGGCCTTCAACTTCTCGTACTGGGGGTATGGCAGCGCCATTGCGGTGGTGATGCTGGCCATCATCTTTGTGCTGAGCGCGCTGATCAGCCGCCTGGGCAAGGCCACCGGAGAGCGCCATGCACGCTGAGACCTGGCACAGCGCAGCACCTTCATTGCCGCTGTGGCAACGCGTAGTGCAGGGCGCACAGCGCCATCTGCGCAGCACCGTGGCTGTGGGGGTGCTGATGCTGGTGCTGCTGCCCTTTTTGTGGATGCTGCAGATGGCCTTTCGCCCGGCGGGCGATGCGCTGTCGCTGGATCTCATCTTCAGCCCCACGTTGGAGGCCTTTGCCGGCCTCTGGCAGGACAACTTTGCGCGCTCCTTTGGCAACAGCCTGCTGGTGAGTGTGCTGTCCACCGGGCTGTCACTGCTGTTGGGGGTGCCTGCGGCCTATGCGCTGTCGCGCTGGCGCTTCAAACAGCGGCGCCAGGTGGCGCTGTGGGTGCTGTGCACGCGCATGGCGCCGCCCATTGCGTTCACGATTCCGTTCTTCCTGGCCTTTCGCTGGCTGGGTCTGCTCGACACGGTCTGGGCGCTGGTGCTGGTCTACCTGACCTTCAACCTGGCGATCGTGATCTGGATGATGCAAGGCTTTTTTGACGCGATTCCCACAGCGCTGGAAGAGGCGGCCTGGATGGACGGCTGCGGCATCTGGTCGGCCTTCTGGCATGTGACCTTGCCGCTGACCCGGCCGGGCCTGGTGGCCACGGCCGTGCTGTGCTTCATCTTCTCGTGGAGCGACTTTTTCTTCGCACTGATTCTGACCCGCACCCAGGCGGTGACGGCGCCGGTCGCCATCGTCAATTTTCTGCAGTACGACGGCTGGGAGTGGACCAAGATTGCCGCAGCCGGCACGATGGTGATGCTGCCGGTGCTGCTCTTCACGGTGCTGGTACGCAAATACCTGGTGCACGGCCTCACCGCCGGTGGCGTAAAGGACTGAGATGGCTTCGATTGCATTGAGACAGCTGCGCAAGCACTTTGAGGGGCACGATGTGCTCAAGGGCATATCGCTTGATATCGCCGAGGGCGAGTTTGTCGCGCTGGTCGGCCCGTCTGGCTGCGGCAAATCCACCTTGCTGCGCATGCTCGCCGGGCTGGAGGAAGTCAGCAGCGGCCAGATCGTGCTGGGCGGACAGGTCATCAACGAGGTGCCGCCGCGCGAGCGCAATATCGCGATGGTGTTCCAGAACTATGCGCTCTACCCGCATATGACGGTGGCCGAGAACCTGGGCTTTGCGCTGAAGCTGCAGCGCCAGGCGCCGGCGGCCATCGCGCAGCGCGTGCAGCAGGTGGCCGAGATTCTGGGCCTGGAGCCGCTGCTGGGCCGCCTGCCTGCCCAGCTCTCGGGCGGCCAGCGCCAGCGTGTGGCGATGGGCCGCGCCATTGTGCGCGAGCCGCTGGCGTTTTTGTTTGACGAGCCGCTGTCCAACCTCGATGTCAAGCTGCGCGTGCAGATGCGCACCGAGATCAAGTCTCTGCACCAGCGCCTGCGCACCACCACGGTCTATGTCACCCACGACCAGATCGAGGCCATGACCATGGCCGACCGCATCGTGGTGATGCGCGACGGCGTGATTGAGCAAGTCGGCACGCCGCTGGAGCTGTATGACCGGCCGCGCAATGCCTTTGTCGCGCAGTTCATCGGTTCACCGGCGATGAACCTGATTGCCGCCCGCAGCCAGCCGGCGCAGGACGGCTGGCAGCTGGTGACCGACGATGGCCAACGCCTGCCGCTGCTGCCTGGCCTGCAGGCCCAGGGCGCGCGTGAACTGTGGCTGGGTGTGCGGCCCGAGCATGTGCAGCTGGAGGTGGCGCCGCTGAGCGGTGTGGCCACCAGCGCTGCGACGGTCGAGGTCGTCGAGCCCACCGGCGCCGAAACCCAGGTGGTCAGCCGCTTTGGCCAGCAGCCACTGATATCGACCGTCAAGGAGCGCCTGGCGCTGGCCCCCGGCCAGGCCCTGCATTGGCACACGGCGCCGCAGCATTGGCATGTGTTTGACCGGCACAGCGGCGAGCGCTTGAACGTCGCATAAAGCCTGATGTCTGAAGCACAAAGGCTCCCGGTTGGGAGCCTTTGCGTTGCTGGAGGCAGCCGTTTAAGCCAGTGGGCCTGCGCTCAGGATTTCCGACAGCGCCTTGCGTGGCGATGGTGTTTCGCGCTCGGCCAGGTCGGCTGGCAGGCTGGACTTGTCGCCGCGCTCGCCGATCGCGACCAGGCATTCGACCTGCCACTGCTCGCCCAGTTGCAGCACCTCGCGTGCGGCAGCCAGCTCGATGCCGGCCATCGCATGCGTGGCCAGGCCCATGGCATGCGCTTGCAGCGCCAGGTAGCCCCAGGCACAGCCGGTGTCAAAGCTGTGCATGGCCGATTCGGCCTTGTTCGACAGCACCACCAGCAACGCGCCGGCGTTCAGGCACCAGCGGCGGTTGAACTCGTTGGGGATGGTGGAGAACGCTTGCCAGTTGGCATCGCCATGGATCGAATACGCAAAGTGCCAGGGCTGCTTGTTGCTGGCCGAAGGGGCCCAGCGTGCGCCTTCAACAATGGTCTCGATGTCCTTGGGCGTCAGCGCCTTGCCGGAGAAGGCGCGGGGCGAGGAACGGTCCAGAAACTGGGGATGGATGGCATGGGTGGATTGGCGCGTCATGGTCAGAAATGGAGCAATAAGACCGCCAGCATGCCATATCTGCCGGTTTTTTGCAGGCTCAGATTTTCTGTTTGTCGACCAGCTTGAAGGTGCCGGTGGCCAGCCCCAAAAGGTTGCCGGCATCGTCATGCAGTTCGCCTCGCACAAACGACAGGCTCCTGCCCCTTTTTTCGCAGATGGCGGTGCAGACCACATCGCCGCTGCCCGGTGCGATGTAGTGGATGGTCAGGTCCACGGTGATGACGCCATAGCGCGACGGGTCATGCGCGCGTGCGGCGCAGGACAGGCCCACGTCGAGCAACGTGGCGATGGCGCCGCCATGCATGTCGCCCCGGCTGTTGGTGTATTGCTTCTGGTAGGGCATGCGCACCCGGGCGCGGTCATTGCCGATCGCCTCGCCCTTGAGCAGAAAGGCCTCGGCCATGGCCATGCTGAGGCCGAAGATCTGGTGGGCCGGCTCATCCACGGTGTAGGCGGGGATGTCGTTGGCAACAGCGGTGGATGGGGCGGTGGTGGTCATGGGGCAGGGCGCAGCAGGTTCAAAAGCCAGCATGTTAGCGGCTGGGGCAGCCGTGCGGGCAAGGCGGCTGACGCCTGGGAGTCGCCCACCTGGCGGCGCCCAGCTTCGTTTGCAAAGCGGGTTCCCGGGCTCCTGGGGTCACGGTTTATCATCGCTGGCTTATGCCTGCCTGGTCCCCCGCATCCTCTCAGTTGTCCCCGTATTGCCCGCGCTGCGGCGCTGCGCACTGCCGCAGTGCAGGCGTGCCCCATGCCTTTGCCTGCCTGCAGTGCGGCGCGCAATTCCGGCTGGAGCAGTTGCAGGGCCAGGCCTACCCCGGCATGCCCGCCTCTGCAGGCGCAGCCAGCGGGGCGCGGCTGCGCCGGCATCTGCCCTGGGTCCTGGTGCTGCTGGCGATGCTGGTGTCCATACCCTGGTGGCTGCCCCGGTTGCAACCCGGGCTCCGACTGAGCCTGCCCGCTGCCTGGCAAGCCAAGGCACCGCCGCTGGCCCTGGGCCGCAGCGAGGCCACCACGCTCATTGAGCGCAACGGCCAGCGCCTGCTGGTGCAGCTGTATGAAAACCGTGAGCACGATGATGTGGTCTACCGCACGGTGGTGCGCGATGCGGCCACCGGCACCAGCCTGGGGGAGCCCCAGCGCATGGCGATGCCCTGGGCCGGCAGCTCGGGCAGCGCAGAGCTGCAGTTCTTCTCCGACGGCCAGCTCTACCTGTTCTTGAAGGAGCGCGGTTTCTGGCGTTTTGACCCCGGCACCTTGCGCTTTGTCGATCTGCAGCCCCAGCTGAGCGCGCGCTTTGCAGTGCAGCTGGGCGAGGGCATCGTCGGCGTGGCGCCCAAGGGCCGTGACCGGCCCGACAGCCTGGAGGTGACCAGCCGCAATGGCAGCAAATACCTGGTGTACTGGCTGCTGGGCCAGATCTGGCCGGCGGCCGACAGCAGCAGCCTGTATGAAAAGGCGCAAGCCGGCTACCGCCAGGAGACCGCCTTCTACCGCTATGAATCGCTGCCCCGCCCGACCGGCGAGGAGAGCCGCGCCGTGCTGGTGCAGTCCTGGTGGCGGCACGAGCCCGGTCAGCCTCTTTACTTTGGCTACTTCGACCTGCAGCCCGGCGACAGCCGCGAGGTGCAGACATCGTTGCGCAGCTATGTGCCGATAGGCGATGGTTACTTCACGCCCCGGTATGCCACCCAGGACCGGGGGCTGCTGCGCATCAAGGTGGTGCAGCCGGCGGTGCCGCGCTTCCATGCCAATGTGATGGCGGAAAACGCGCGCCGCCTGCTGCTGGCCTACAACCCCAGCCCGGTGCGGCAGGAAGGCCGCGTCATCCAGCTGCTGGACAAGGCCAGCCAGCAGGTGGTGTGGAGCCGCACGATCGACCAGCTGCCCCCACTGGGCAAGCGTGAAGGCGGTGCCTATGTCACCGGCCAGGCAGTCAGCGGCGGCTTTTTGCTGCTCAACGACATGCGCCAGCCTGCGCTGCTGATCGGCGAGGACGGTGCAGTGCTGCAGGACTTTAGCGCTGCGGCTGAAGGCGCCGCGCGATGAACATCCCCCGGCGCGCCATCGGGCCCCTGGGCATCGCCTTGGTGGTGTTTTTTGTGCTGCCGCTGCTGGTGCCCGCCACGGTCCGCCTGCTGCGCCCTGCGGACCAGGCCGAGGAGCTGGGCGAGGTCGAGGCATCGGCCATCTACCAGGGCGAGGATGGCAGCCTGCGCATGCTGCGGGTGATGAAGCACAGCACCACGCAGGACGATGTATTTGTGCTGTTGGACAATGACCTGCAGGCCAGGCAGCTGCTGGGCCAGCCCCAGCGCATCGTGCTGCCCCGCGCGCAGCTGCGCCAGCCCGCCCGCCTGCGCAGCGAGGCCAATGGCCAGCTGTCGCTGCTGCTCAATGACCGGCACTGGTGGCTGCGCCAGCCGGCGCAGACCGCGTTTGAACCGATGGATGCAGCGCTGCGCCAGCGCTTTGCGGCAGAGCTGGGCACGGGCGTGTCCAGGTACGCTTTTGGCGAGCAGCGCGAACCGGGTTTGTTGGAGGTGACCAGCAATACCGGCGACCGCTATGCGCTGTACTGGGCCAGCGGCGAGCTGTACCCCTGGGCGGAGCGGCTGCAGCGCTGGCAGCAGCGCCCCTGGGCGCAGTACCCGCAGACGGTATCGCGCATCGATTACGCCGACTTTGACACCGACGTGGCCCAGTACGGCTTGCCCACCATGCTGCTGCAGTTTGCGCAAAAAGTGCGGCCCGGCGAGTTTGAACGCTGGCCACGGCTGAGCGTGCATTCCAGCGCAGACCAACAGGTGCGCGCCGCGCCCAGGCTCTACCAGCCGGTGAGCGATGGTTTCGTCGTCAGCCGCCAGGCGCTGCGTGATGCAGGCATCACCCAGATCGCCGCAGTGGCCCAGGTGCCGGTGCAGTTCAGCGGCGAGGTGCTGGCCCGCAATGCCGACCGGGTGCTGATGCGCTACGACGAGACGCCCACCACCGCTGCCGAAGTCGTGCTGCAGATCGTGGATGCGCGCAGCCTGCAACTGGTATGGCACAAGTCGTCACGCGAGATGCCGCAGCTGCTGCTGGACGGGGCGCAGCTCGCTGCGCAGGCCTGGCCAGGCGGCTTTTACCTGACCACCAGCGCGAACCTTCCGGCGCTGGTGATCGACAACGCCGGCCAGACCTTGTACGACTTTCAGCCGCAAAAACGCCTTCCATCCCCGGGCGAAGACTGAGCGGCGGCAGACCGGCCCTTGCCGACCACTCCGCAGCCCGGCGGTGGGGCCATAGCCGGTCCCAAAAACGGCCCTTGCGTCGATAGTTATTGGCTGGGATAAGATGCTGTTTTGAAAAGAAATTTTGCAAATCGAACGGCTCGTTTACGTAAAGCCATTCAGATCTCCAAAACTCCTACAAGCGCGGCGCAGCACCTGCGGCACCATCTAGCTACGGCAGTGCCCAGAGCCTGCCGCCCCTCCCAACTTGACACTGAAGGAGATAGCGATGACTCAGCAGAACCGCCAGGCGTCCAACCAACAGCCTGCGCAGAAAAAGGAACAGCAGCAACAGCAGCAGTCCCCCAAGCAGCAGCAACAGGGCCAGCAAGACCGCAAGCAGCAGTCGCAGAAGTAGACAGCGACGGCACGCAGCCAGATCACACGGAGCCAGCCATGCAACACCTGCCTTTGCCGATGACCAAGCAGCAACCTTGGCCCCTGCAACAGGGGCAGCCATTGCGCGAGGCCAAGTACTCGCAGCAGCAGTGCAAATGCAACCGCCGCCAATTGGGCACCGAGCCCAAGACGCCGAGCAATGCACAGATGTGCTGATCTGCTGAACGCTGCGCCACAGCCCGCTTCCAGCGGGCTTTTTCGTGGGCGCAGCAGCGTTGGCAGCGGCGATACTGGCGTCCTTGACCCCCTCGCCAGCAGATTGCCATGAACACCGGTTTCTTCGCGCAGCCCAACCCCCCGTACCGCCGCGCCAACTACCCCTTTGCCTACCAGTGGCTGGAGGAGGTGACCAGCCTCGCTGCACTGCTGGCCCATGTCGAGGCGCTGCGTGCCGCCGGCCCCGGCCTCCGCTACCTGAGCACCTTGGACGATATCCAGCAGGCCAGCTACACCAGCGGCCATGCCAGCCAGGATGATCGGCTCTCCCTGGCCAGCCCCCCGGACATGGATTGGGACGATCCGGCACAGGAGGCCGCCTGGGAGCTGCAGGCGCTGCAGCACCGCGCGCGGCAACTGCGGCAGGCCCAGGGCCCACAACGCTGGGCCGAGGTCTGCGGCAGCCTGGCGCTGAGCGGCAGCGATATCGACGCGCTGCTGGCCGCCAATCGCTGCCCCGATCTGCTGCTGGACGAGGTCATCTACATCCAGCGCCTGCCGCTCGCCGATGCCGACCCGCTGATCGCCGGCCAGCCCAATGGCTATTTCAGCGCCGACTGGGACAGCTTTCAGAACCATGCCATCCACCAGCATCTGGGGCAGCAGCATGGCTACCAGCTGTATGCGATAGGCGCCGCCTGGATGGCGCTGGCCCGCCCGCAGCCGCCGGATGCGGCGCAGGCCCAGGCGCTGGTAGAGGATTTGCGGGCGCTGTATGCCTCAGGCGATGATGCGTTGCGGGCCCATCCGGGCTGGCAAGCCTTGCCAGCGGTGCTGCAAACCCAGCGCATCCTGGTCATGGGCTATACCGAAGACATGGCCGACCGCTGGGAGTCAACCCAAGCTTGAACTTCTGTGAAGGAAGGAAAAGGAATGTTGTGGACTTGCGCCGATCGCCCCAGGCAAGAGCGCCATGCGGCTTTGCAAAATGTGTGCAGAGAAACGTCTCGATGCAGGCGGCGCGTCAATTCCTACACCGGCCCTTCTGCGGCGGCGCGACTATAGAGCCATGGCAGGGCAATGTCGCCCCGTCATCATCTTGAAGGAGCTAACGCTATGAATCAGCCAAACAGCCAACGCCATCCCAACCAGGTGAACCAGCAGCAATCGGGCCAGAAATCCGGTTCGCAAAAAGAGCAGCAACACCAGCAGCAGTCGCCGCAGCAAAAGCAGCCTGGTCAGCAAGACCGGTCGCAGCAGCAGCGCTGAGGATAATTTTACTTCGGTTGTACCATTTACCAATAAGCATATTTAACCATTAGATTGTTTGGTAGAAGGGTGCGTTCGCTTAGCTCTATAAACTTTGGGCTTTGTAATGCCGATGATTATTCGTGATGATTAGAAAACCTGCTAGCAGGTTTTCTAATTTTTCATTGTAACTTGTCTAAGATAAATTTGAAAAAAATTTTAGTTTCAAATTCTATTTAAAGCATTTGTACTCATTGCTAATGTTATGACTGTTTTTGCTAAAAATTTTCTGTAAATCTTCTACATCCGTTGTTGGATTTATCCAAGTTATTTCTCTTATGCTATGTTTTATTTCTGGAATTGCATAAAATGCAGCTTTTGCTTTTTCATCTTGTGAAGCGATTGAGCGACCGTTAGCAGCTGCAATGTCGAGTAGATGACTGTCTTTACATGCAATTGCCTTGATTTCATCGGCGGCATCAGAAGCTGCTATAGATGTATTAAAGTCTTCATTGTGGTTTATTAAATGAAGCCGTTTCTTCGTAAACATCAGCGCACGCCAGTCGATGAAATAGTGGGATTGATGGTCATCCCATTCCTTCCTTAATTTTTTACAATACGAGACGGAGTGTCCATTATCATGCACCAGATTTAAAAGGAGCCTGCATGAGGAAGAGACCGGATGCGCAGTGGTCCCAGCAGCAGAAGCGATGTCAGCATCTATGACGATATTTATCATTCTTGTGCGCTTTCAACAGCATTTAGATAGCTTCTATTTACTTCTAGGCTAACTTCATCGAAATCGGAAGGCCAATCTCCAGTACGGCCTAAGGCATCCATTTCGGATGCGACTGTTTTTGAGTTTCCGGCCGTGTCTTGAGTGAACCAGTAAAGATCAATGCTGTTATGGTTTAGGCGCTTTTTTGCCACAGAGAGTTGTATTCCTCTTATCAATATTGCGCTATGTGTTTCAATTATTACTTTCACTCCTCTACTGACCGCTTTTGCTAATATTGAAGCTAGTTGAAATTGAGCTTTGGGATGTAGATGTAATTCAGGCTGCTCAATATAGACGATCTGATTTGCGTCGGCAGCAATTAAGGATGTGAGGACGGGTAAAGTCTGCGTTACGCCAAATCCTACGTCTGCAATGTTAACTACATCATTGCTTTTCGAGCCAATAAATCTGGAAATTTCTATCTCGATTTGAGTGTCATTTACTTTATTTGCTCTTATTTCGCTGCCTAGTCCCAGCGATTTCATATCGGCAATAAGCTCGGTTGCTTTTGTTTTTGCCTCATTATTCGATGAATTTTTCCACGTGTGAATTATGCTGGCCACATAAGGATCAAAAGATCCAGTGAATCTATTGGCTGATGTGGATATTCTATAGGAGCGTTCGGGATTGCCGCGGATTCCTGGTACATGAATAATTTGGCTGGCAGTTTTTTCAACTAAATCAGTGATGTTAAGTGGGATGCTTATACTTGGGCTTTTTATAGTTATATTTAGATCGAGCAGGCATTTGTTTTGACGGACTGACCATGATTCTATTTCTAGATTTTCAAAGGAGTTTTTAATTACTTCGCTGCTAAATTTCGGTAGCTGATTCCTAATATCTGAATCTGTAGAATCTTTGTTTATTGATATAGGTGTGTTCGTAATGGGATTTCTAGCTTCCACTCTACTGCATATCAATCCCAGATTTTTATCTTTAGTAAACTCAAGATTGATGCCTGTGTTATTAACAGTCGTGTTGGAAATGCTCTGAATTTTTAGAGTGAATACCTTTGAGCTCGCGCCGCTCGAGCTCGAAAAAGCTTGCGATGAATCTGTTAGTTTTACATTGGGGCCATTTAATAGTATGGAGCCAGTATCGAAATTACTTTCAAGAGTCTGCTTTATTAACAATATTGGTTGCATAAAGCTCGATTTCCCAGAGCTATTTTTTCCCGAAAGGATTGTGAGTCCTCGCACACGTACGGAAGTGGAACTCCCTATAGATTTGTATCCTGCGACCGATATTTCAAGCATAAAAAAGCCTCCTTAAGGAGGCTAATTTATCAGAAGTAACGAAAAGTAGCTATGCCAATTTGGCCTTCAGCAGTTCATTGACCTGACCTGGATTGGCCTTGCCCTTGGAGGCCTTCATCACCTGGCCGACCAGCGCGTTGAAGGCCTTGTCCTTGCCGGCCTTGTACTGCTCGACATTGCCGGGGTTGGCGGCGATCACCTCGTCGATGATGGCTTCGAGCGCGCCGGTGTCGTTGGATTGCTTCAGGTCCTTGGCGTCGATGACGGCGTCCACATCTGCGCCTTCACCGCTCCACAGCGCCTCGAACACCTGCTTGGCGCTGTTGTTGCTGATGACATTGCCGTGGATGCGGGCGATCAGGGTGCCCAGCTGCGCGGCGCTGACCTTGACCTGGTCCATGCCGATCTCTTCCAGGTTCAGGCGGCGCGAGATCTCGCCCATCACCCAGTTGCTGGCCAGCTTGGGCTGGCCGCTGGCCTTGGCGGCGGCTTCAAAGTAGTCGGCCATGGCCTGGCTTTGGGTCAGGGTGGTGGCGTCGTACTCGGGCAGGCCGTAGTCGGCCACAAAGCGGTCGGCGCGCTGGCGCGGCAGCTCGGGCATCTCGGCCTTGACGGCTTGCACCCAGCTGTCGGCCACCACCAGCGGCGGCAGGTCCGGATCGGGGAAGTAGCGGTAATCGGCCGCGTCTTCCTTGGTGCGCATCGCGCGGGTCACGCCGGTGTCGGGGTTGAACAGCACGGTGGCCTGCTGGATCGCGCGGCCGTCTTCGATCTCCTCGATCTGCCAGCGGATTTCGTAATCGATGGCGATCTGCATGTTCTTGAACGAGTTCAGGTTCTTGATCTCGCGGCGGGTGCCCAGCGGCTGGCCGGGCTTGCGCACCGACACGTTGGCATCGCAGCGGAACGAGCCTTCCTGCATGTTGCCGTCGCAGATGCCGATCCAGGTGACGATCTTGTGCAGTTCCTTGGCATAGGCCACGGCCTCGGCGGTGCTGCTCATGTCGGGCTCGGTGACGATCTCCAGCAGCGGCGTGCCGGCGCGGTTCAGGTCAATGCCCGATTGGCCGATGAATTCGTCGTGCACGGATTTGCCGGCGTCTTCTTCCAGATGGGCGCGCACCAGGCGCACGGTCTTTTTCTGGTCGCCGACGAAGAAGCTCACCTCACCGCCTTGCACCACCGGGATCTCGAACTGCGAGATCTGGTAACCCTTGGGCAGATCGGGGTAGAAGTAGTTCTTGCGCGCAAAGATGCTGACGGGCGCAATGGTGCTGCCCAGCGCCAGGCCGAGCTTGATCGCGCACTCGACGGCCTTCTTGTTCATCACCGGCAGGGTGCCGGGCAGGGCCAGGTCCACGGCGCAGGCCTGGGTGTTGGGCTCGGCGCCAAAGGCGGTGCTGGCGCGGCTGAAGATCTTGCTGTTGGCGGCCAACTGGGTGTGGGTTTCAAAGCCAATCACCACTTCGTAGCCGTTGATGAGCTTGACGGTTGTTTCGGTCATGTTCTGTGTTCCTCCCTGCGTTACTTCGCGATGCCGGTGGGCTGGCGCAGGTGGTGGTCGGTGGCTTGCTGCAGCTGGTGGGCCGCGTTCAGGAGCTTGGCTTCGCCAAAGTAGTTGCCGATCAGCTGCAGGCCCACGGGCATGCCGCCTTCGCCAAAGCCGGCAGGCACGCTCAGGCCGGGCAGGCCGGCCAGCGACGCGGGCAGCGTGTAGATGTCGGCCAGGTAGTTGGCAAGCGGGTCGCTCTTGCCGCCCAGCGCCCAGGCCACGGTGGGCGCAGCGGGGCCGGCGATCAGGTCGCAGTCCTTGAAGGCGGCCTGGAAGTCGTCGGCAATCATGCGGCGGATCTTTTGCGCCTGCAGGTAGTAGGCGTCGTAGTAGCCGTGCGAGAGCACATAGGCACCGGTCATGATGCGGCGCTTGACTTCGTCGCCAAAGCCTTCGGCGCGGGTCTTCTTGTACATGTCGACCAGGTCCGTGTAGTCCTTGGCGCGGTGGCCAAACTTCACGCCGTCAAAGCGCGAGAGGTTGGACGAGGCTTCGGCCGGGGCGATGATGTAGTAGACGGGGATGGACAGCTCGGTGCGCGGCAGGCTGATCGGCACCAGCTTGGCGCCCAGCTTTTCGTACTCCTTGAGGGCGGCATCGACGGCGGCGCGCACATCGCTGCTCAGGCCATCGCCAAAGAACTCGGCAGGCACGCCAATGCGCAGGCCGGCCAGCGAGTCGTTCAGGTGAGCGCTGAAGTCTTCGGCCGGGTGGTCGAGGCTGGTGGAGTCGCGGTCCAGGTCGGGGCCGCACATCTCGCTGAGCAGCAGCGCGCAGTCCTCGGCGGTGCGCGCCATCGGGCCGGCCTGGTCCAGGCTGGAGGCAAAGGCGATCATGCCGTAGCGGCTGGCGCGGCCATAGGTGGGCTTGATGCCGGTGATGCCGCAGAACGACGCGGGCTGGCGGATGGATCCGCCGGTATCGCTGCCGGTGGCTGCGGGCGCCAGGCGCGCAGCCACGGCGGCTGCCGAGCCGCCGGACGAACCACCAGGCACGCGGCTGGTGTCCCAGGGGTTGCGCACCGGGCTGATGGCGCTGTTCTCGTTGGCCGAGCCCATTGCGAACTCGTCCATGTTCAGCTTGCCCAGGGTCACGGCACTGGCAGCGGCCAGCTTGCTCACCATGGTGGCGTCAAACGGCGACTGGTAGCCGGCCAGCATCTTGCTGCCTGCGGTGGTGGGGAAGTCCTGGGTGACGAACAGGTCCTTGTGGCCAATCGGCACACCGGCCAGCTTGCCGGCCGTGCCCGCTGCAATGGCGGCATCGGCGGCACGGGCCTGGGCCAGGGTCACCTCCTCATGGATATGGACATAGGCGCCCAGGTCCTGGTGGGCCTTGGCGCGGGTGAGGAAATGTTGCGCAGCCTCGACGGAGGACACTTCGCGGCTTTTGAGCTTGGCGGCCAGCTGGGCCACGCTCAAGTCATGCAATTCGGTAGGGATGCTCATGCAAATCTCGCGATCTTGGCGATCTCGGTGAATGGGATAGGGCGCTGCGCGCCGGTCTCAGGGCCGTGGTGCAGCCTGGTGCCGCCACCACGGCCGGGGGCCGGCTGTTGCCAGGGCCCACCAGGCCTGAAGATGCTGTGAATTACTCAATCACCTTGGGTACCAGGAAATAGCCTTTTTCCACGGCAGGGGCACTGCGCTGGTTGGCCTCCCGGTTATTGGGTTCGCTGATGACGTCATCACGCAAGCGCAGGCTGATTTCCTGGATCGCGGCCACGGGGTGTGACAGGGGCATGACACCGGAGGTATCCACAGCCTGCATCTTCTCCACAATGCCGAAAAAGTTATTCATCTGCGAGAGCATGCGCTCACTCTCGGTTCCGGATAATTCGAGCCGCGCCAGGTTGGCGATGCGGGCAATGTCATCTTTTGTCAGGGCCATAGATAGTCGTATGTAAACCAGTCGTAAAAAAACGGGGCCGGAAAGCGTTGCCCTGTAAGTTATTCACAGGGGATAGAGTATTATCCCGTCTTTGACGCAATAACGCGGCAACGTCGGTCATTGCGCATCAAAAACCCTTCTGTCATCTCACCACACACCAATGAAGGGCGATGGAGCGCCGAAGCGCGACCCATGCCCTAGAGGAAACCTGCATGTTCGGAGCGTTCCGTCGCTACTTTTCCACCGACCTGGCCATCGACCTGGGCACGGCCAACACCTTGATTTTTGCACGCGACAAGGGGATTGTGCTGGATGAACCGTCTGTCGTTGCGATTCGCCATGAAGGCGGCACCCATGGCCGCAAGGTCATCCAGGCCGTAGGCCGCGAAGCCAAGGCCATGCTGGGCAAGGTGCCTGGCAACATTGAAGCGATCCGTCCGATGAAGGACGGTGTGATTGCCGACTTCCTGATCACCGAGCAGATGATCAAGCAGTTCATCAAGATGGTGCACCCCCGCACCCTGCTCTCGCCCAGCCCCCGCATCATCATCTGCGTGCCCTGCGGCTCGACCCAGGTCGAGCGCCGTGCGATCAAGGATGCGGCGCTCAAGGCCGGCGCGACCCAGGTCGAGCTGATCGAAGAGCCGATGGCTGCCGGTATCGGCGCGGGCCTGCCGGTGTCCGAGGCTTCCGGCTCGATGGTGGTCGACATCGGTGGTGGTACCACCGAAGTGGGCGTGATCTCGCTGGGCGGCATGGTCTACAAGGGCAGTGTCCGCGTGGGTGGCGACAAGTTTGACGAGTCCATCATCAACTACATCCGCCGCAACTACGGCATGATGATCGGCGAGCCCACCGCCGAGCTGATCAAGAAGAGCATTGGCTCTGCGTTCCCAGGCTCCGAAGTCAAGGAAATCGAAGTCAAGGGCCGCAACCTGTCCGAAGGCGTGCCGCGCAGCTTCACGATCAGCTCCAACGAGGTGCTGGAAGCGCTGACCGAGCCGCTCAACCAGATCGTCTCTGCGGTGAAGAACGCGCTGGAGCAAACCCCGCCCGAGTTGGGTGCCGATATTGCCGACCGGGGCATGATGCTGACCGGTGGTGGCGCCTTGCTGCGCGACCTCGACCGCCTGCTGGCCGAAGAGACCGGCCTGCCGGTGCTGGTGGCCGAGGAGCCACTGACCTGTGTGGTGCGCGGCTGCGGTATTGCACTCGACACCCTGGATCGCAAGGGTGTGACGATTTTCACCAGCGAGTAACAGAGGCACCCTTCGCGGCGGTTACGCAATAATGGCGTGCGTCAGCGGCAATGCTTGCATCGCATGCCGCAGGCCCGCCCGACGTGTATCCGGCAGCTGGGCCGCTTGCCATGTGAAGGCAGCCTTGCTGGATGCTTCGCCGCTGTGATGCGCCCGTTTCTGATTTTTCGCCTTTCTCCGATGTCCCTGCCATTGCCTTTTGTCCACCGTGCTGACCGCCGACCGGCGGACCGGCACGCGTCCGGGCCGGGCGCTGGCCACCGGGCCCGGTCCTGCTGAGGCACCGCATGGCACGCAACGTCTTCTCCGGCGGTATCCCCACTTTCCGGCCCCAGGGCCCCAGCGCCAATGTGCGTCTGGCGCTGTGCGTAGCGCTGGCGGTGTTCCTGATGGTGGCGGACGTGCGCTTCAAGCTGACCGAGCCGCTGCGCAAGGCCGTCGCCACCGTGCTTTTTCCGCTGCAGTGGGTGATGCTGCAGCCGGTGCTGCTGGCCCAGGGCGGCGCCAAGTATTTCGAAGACCTGCATACCGCCCAGGCCGCCGCCGTCACGGCCGAGAAAAACGCCATTGCACTGACGCACCGTGCCAACCTGGTCGAGACCCTGGACCACGAGAACCAGCGCCTGCGCCAGCTGCTCAATCTGGTGCCCCGCCTCAAGACCGAGGGGCGCGCCGCCCAGGTGGTATACGAGACGGCAGATGCGTTCAACCGCCGTGTGGTGATCGACAAGGGGGAGGTTGCCGGCATTGCGCGTGGCTCCCCCGTGATGGATGAGATGGGTGTGCTGGGCCAGGTAACCCGGGTGTTTCCGATGTCCGCCGAGGTGACCTTGCTGACCGACCGGGAGCAGGCCATCCCCGTGCTCAACCCGCGCACCGGCGCCCGGGCTGTCGCCTATGGCGACCCGACCAATGCCTACGGTGGCGGCATGGAGCTGCGCTTCATGCCCAGCAATGCCGATATCCAGGAAGGCGATCTGCTGACCACCAGCGGTGTGGACGGCGTCTATGCGCCCGGCCTGCCGGTGGCGCGCATCGTCAAGATCGAGCGCCGCGCGGATTCGCCGTTCTCGCGCGTCTACTGCGAGCCGCTGGCACAGATGTTCGGCACGCAGTTCGTGATGGTGATCAACCCGCTGCCCGAGGACGCGCTGCCGCCGCGCCCGCCGGCGGAAACCAAGACCCAGGAAGGTCCGGCCTCCACCCCCCGCAAGGGCAAGCGCGGATGATGCCGGCTCCGATGAACCGAACCCCAGGAATGCAGCCATGATCATGCCGCGTGGGCAGCCCTTGCTGCTCCCTGTTCCCCCAGGCTTTGTGGCGCTGACCCTGGTGCTGGCGCTGATGATCAACATGCTGCCGCTGGGCCGCGCGCTGTGGCTGCCCGACGTGCTGCTGCTGGTGCTCGTCTACTGGGGCGTGCATGAGCCCGGCAAGATCGGCATGGGCTGGGCCTTTGTGCTGGGCCTGTGCATGGATGTGCACCAGTCGTCCCTGCTGGGACTGCATGCGCTGGTGTACTCGGGCGTGCTGTATGGCGTGGCGCTGCTGCGCCAGCGCATCACCTGGCTGAGCGTGATGGCCCAGGCGGTGCAGGTGATGCCGCTGTTCCTCGCCTCCGACGTGGTGCTGATGCTGTTGCGGCTGTTGCTGCGCGGCAGTTTTCCGGGCTGGGGCTTTCTGACGCCTGGCCTGTGGTGCGTGCTGCTGTGGCCGCTGGTCAGCTGGCTGCTGCAGCTGCCCCAGCGCCAGCCGCCCGACGATGACGAAAACCGCCCCTTGTAAGCGGGGCGTTTGCGCAGACCATGACCGAGATCCAGAACTCAGACCGTGCCTTCAGCCGTTTTCGGCTGCGGGTGGTCGTCATCGGTCTGGTGGTCGTGCTGTGCTTCGGCATTCTTCTGTCACGCCTGTATGTGCTGCAGATCGAGCGCCATGATGACCTGCTGGCGCAGGCCGAGAGCAACCGCACAGCGGTGGTGCCCATCGTGCCCAACCGGGGCCAGATCTATGACCGCAATGGCGTGCTGCTGGCCACCAACTACTCGGCCTACACCTTGGAGATCACGCCCTACAAGGTCAGCGACGTGGAAGAGACCATCGATGCGCTGTCCGAGCTGATCGAGATCACGCCGCGCGACCGCCGCCGCTTCAAGCGCCTGCGTGAGGATTCGCGCAACTTCGACTCGCTGCCGATCCGCTCGCGCCTGACCGACCAGGAAGTGGCCAAGTTTGCCGCCCAGCGCTACCGCTTCCCCGGCGTCGATGTAAAGGCACGCCTGTTTCGCTCCTACCCGATGGGTGAGACCGGTGCCCATCTGATCGGCTATATCGGCCGCATCAACCAGCGCGAGAAGGAGCGCATCGACGACTCCGACGAAGCGGCCAACTACCGGGGCACCGAATACATCGGCAAGACCGGCGTGGAGGCCAGCTACGAGAAGGAACTGCACGGCCACACCGGCGTCGAGCGCATGGAAACGTCGGCCGGCGGCCATGCGGTGCGCAAGCTCGACAGCTCTCCGGCCACCCCGGGCGAGAGCGTGGTGCTGTCGGTGGACATCAAGCTGCAGAAGATGGTCGAGGACCTGTATGGCGAGCGCCGGGGCGTGGCCATTGCGATCGACCCGCGCAGCGGCGAGCTGCTGGCCATGGTCAGCAAGCCCACCTTCGACCCCAATATCTTTGTCGAAGGCATTGACCAGGAAAGCTGGAAGGCGCTGAACGAATCCATCGACCGGCCCCTGCTCAACCGGGCGATGCGCGGCACCTACCCGACCGGCTCGACCTACAAGCCCTTCATGGGGCTGGCCGGGCTGGAGACGGGCAAGCGCACCCCGTCGACCATCATCCAGGACGGCGGCAGCTGGACCTTTGGCGGCCACACCTTCCGCTCCGGCCATGCGCTGGGCCCTGTCGATCTGAACCGCGCGATCCAGCATTCGAGCAATGTCTATTTCTACACCCTGGCCAATGAAATGGGTGTGGATGCGATCCATGACTTCATGAAGCCGCTGGGCTTTGGCCAGATCACCGGTATCGACCTGCCCGGTGAAGTGCGGGGCGTGCTGCCCAGCACCACCTGGAAGCGCGAAACCTACAAGCGCCCCGAGCAAAAGCGCTGGTATGCCGGTGAGACCATCTCGCTGGGCATTGGCCAGGGCTACAACAACTTCACGATTCTGCAACTGACCCATGCGCTGGCGACGATCCTGGACAACGGCAACAGCCGGGTGCCGCATGTAGGCCGTTCGCTGATCGACCCGGTGACCGGCGAGCGCCGCCCCATTGAGCAGCCGCCGCCCGTGAACCTGGGCTACAAGCAAAGCAATATGGATGCAGTCAAGCGCGGCATGGTGTCGGTGGTGACGGGTGGCACCGGGCGCGGTTCCTTCGGCACGGCCCGCTACACGGCCGGCGGCAAGACCGGCACCGCCCAGGCCATCAGCATTGGCCAGAAGGAAAAGTACAATGCCGCGCGTCTGGCCGAGCGTCAGCGCGACCATGCGCTGTACATCGCGTTTGCACCGGCCGAAGACCCGAAGATCGCTGTCGGCGTGATCGTGGAAAACGCTGGCTTTGGCGCCGGCTCGGCTGCCCCGATTGCCCGCCGCATCATCGACTACTGGCTGCTGGGTGAATACCCCAGCGAGGCCGATATTGCCGCGATGCAGCGCGGCGATGGCCGTGCTCCGATGGGCACGCCAAGGCGCGTCGAAGATATCCAGCTGAAGCCGCAGACCGAGCCACCGCAGTAAGCCCGTGGGCCCGTGGCGGGGCAGCGCACCAGGCCACAAAAAACCGCCTTAGAACCAGGCGGTGAAGGACGAAGGGCCATGCCCGGGCAGGGCTGGCCATGCAGGCCAGCACCCAGGCCGCCGTTCAGCGCAAAAAGGCGTCGTAACCGGTCTTGAGGATCAGCGCCGCCACGACGACGATGAACATGCCGCGCACAAAGCCCGAGCCCTTTTTCAAGGCCATCCAGGTGCCCAGCATGCTGCCCAGGATGTTGGCAGCGGCCAGCGGAACCGCAAAGTGCCACCAGACATGGCCCTTGGCGGTGAACAGGATCAGCGCTGCCACATTGGTGGCGATGTTCAGGATCTTGGCACTGGCCGAAGCGTTCAGAAAGTCGTAGCCCAGCCAGCGCACCATCAAGAATACGAAGAAGCTGCCGGTGCCGGGGCCAAAGAAACCGTCGTAGAAGCCGATGGTGGCGCCAATCGCGCAGGCCACCCAGGCCTCGGCGCGGCCGCTGTAGCGCGGCGCATGGGTCTGGCCCAGCTGCTTTTTGTACAAGGTGTAGGCCAGCACGGCGATCAGGATGATCGGCAAGGCCTTGCGCAGCATGCTCGGATCGACCACAGTCACTGCCCAGGCGCCCAGCAGCGAGGCGACAAAACCTGCGCCTGCCGCCGGTGCAATGGCTGCCCAGCGCATGTCCACGCGCCTGGCGTACTGGCGCGCTGAGATCAGCGTGCCCCAGACGCCGGCGCTCTTGTTGGTGCCCAGCAAGGTGGCCGGTGGTGCAGCGGGGAAAGCGCCAAACAGTGCGGGCACCAAAATGAGGCCGCCGCCACCGACGACCGCATCCACAAAGCCCGCGAACATGGACGCGAGCGTAACGAAGATCCATTCCATGGGGCGAGATTGTCGCACCGCCAACGGGGGGCTGGCACCGTACCAGGGCGGCTAAATGCAAGGCCGCCAACGGAACAGCAGCGGTGTTGGACGGGGCAGGCGCGTGGCCTTGCCGGGTCGCGATGCAAGGCCTGGGACAGAGGAGGGATGGCGCATGGGACGCCAGAAAAACAAAAGCGCCCGAAGGGCGCTTTGAAGGAGCATCTCGTTTTTATTGATGCCTTATATAAATGTTCGAATTGTTGAGATGTCTCCTCGGTCCTCTCGCAGAGCACTGTTTCAGTGCCTCGAGTGCCTCTACTATAGGCCATCGCACCTGCATGGTGCATTGGGATTTACCCCAAAGGTAACTGATTTGGTGCAGATTGCAGGATGGCGCCACTTTTTGCCCCATTCGCGCGCCCAGCCGCCCCGGAACAGCAAAAAATGAGACAAAACTGCCGTTTCAGCGCCCGTGAACCGGTCGGTAGCCCCCCAAGGGGACGTGGTCAGCGCAGCAGCGGCCGTAACCGGGCTGAAACTCTGTAGCGCACCATCATGGCCCATGGCTGGCGCGGATCCACTCCGAAGCCCGCTCGGCCAGCATCAACGTGGGCGAGTTGGTGTTGCCACTGGTGATGGTGGGCATGGCGCCAGCGTCGACCACCCGCAGGCCGCGCACGCCGCGCACGCGCAATTCGCTGTCGAGCACGGCCATTGGGTCGTGGTCCGCACCCATCTTAGTGGTGCCCACCGGGTGGAAGATGGTGGTGGCGATATCGCCGGCCAGGCGCGCCAGGTCCTCATCGCTCTGGTACTGCGCGCCGGGCTTCCATTCCACCGGCTGGTACTTGGCCAATGCGGGCTGGGCGGCAATGTTGCGGGTCACGCGCAGGCTGTCGGCTGCCACCTGGCGGTCCTCGGCGGTGGACAGGTAGTTGGGCGCAATCGCAGGGGCGCTGCGAAAGTCTGCGCTCTTGATCTGCACGGTGCCACGGCTGGTGGGGTTGAGGTTGCAGACGCTGGCCGTGAAGGCCGGGAAGCTGTGCAGCGGCTGACCAAAGGCATCGAGCGACAGCGGCTGCACGTGGTACTGGATGTTGGGATGGGGCTGGCTGGGGCTGCTGCGGGTAAAGGCCCCCAGTTGCGACGGTGCCATGCTCATCGGGCCGCTGCGCTTGAGCAGGTATTCCAGCCCGATCTGTGCCTTGCCCCACAGGTTGCTGGCCAGCACGTTCAACGTGGGCGCGCCATCGATCTTGAAGACCGAGCGGATCTGCAGATGGTCCTGCAGGTTGGCGCCGACGCCGGGCAGGTCATGCTGCACGGCAATGCCATGCTGCTGCAGCAACGCGCCGGGGCCAATGCCCGAGAGCTGCAGGATCTGCGGCGAGTTGATGGCGCCCGCGCTCAGCACCACCTCCTTGTCCGCCTTGACGATGGTCATCTCGGTGCCGGTCCAGACCTCCACCCCGGTGCAGGCGAGCTGGCCGTCGGCCTGGCGCTCCAGCACCAGGCGGCTGACCTGGGCATTGGTCCACATCTCGAAGTTCGAGCGCCCATAGCAGGTAGGCCGCAAGAAGGCCTTGGCGGTATTCCAGCGCCAGCCGTTCTTCTGGTTGACCTCGAAGTAGCCCACCCCTTCGTTGCTGCCCCGGTTGAAGTCATCGGTGGCGGGGATGCCGGCCTGCTGGGCCGCCTGCGCAAAGGCATCCAGAATATCCCAGCGCAGGCGCTGTTTCTCGACCCGCCATTCGCCGGTGCTGCCAGTGCGGCGGTTGCCATGCCACTGCGCAAAGCTGGGGCTGGTCTCGCCCTCCTGGTCCAGGCGCCAATGGTCTTCATGGCGCTTGAAGTAGTTGACCGTGTCGTTCCAGCGCCAGCGGGCGTCGCCGGTCAGCTCGGCCCACTGGTCGTAGTCGCGGGACTGGCCGCGCATATAGATCATGCCGTTGATGCTGGAGCAGCCGCCCAAGGTCTTGCCGCGCGGGTAGAGCAGGCTGCGGCCGTTGAGACCGGCATCGGGCTCGGTCTTGTAGAGCCAGTCGGTGCGCGGGTTGCCGATGCAGTACAAATAGCCGACGGGGATGTGGATCCAGTGGTAGTCATCGCGCCAGCCCGCCTCGATCAGCAGCACCCGGTTATGGGTCTTGGCACTGAGGCGGTTGCACAGCAGTGCGCCCGCCGTGCCTCCACCGATGACGATGTAGTCGAAACTTGTGTTGTCTCCAGATTGCATGTGCGGTCTTCTTATCAGGGGGAGCGCCGGGCGCCCACGGTCCATCGAATGAATCGGCAAGTTTGTGGTCAGTATGCCGGGCTTGCCAAGCGGGAAAACCAATGTCCTGTCACCCACCGCGCCTACTGCCGGTCCCTGGCCGCCAAGCGTGGTGTAGATGCCGCAGTGCTGCGGCTCGGCGATACCTTCCTACAGAGGCACGCGCTGTGATCGCCAGCGCGCAGGGTGCGACCGGGTAACAGACCGGCTATAGTGCGAATGGCGTGCGCGCAGGGCGACACGCTTTGTTTTTAGACCCATGGACGATACAGCCCCTCATCTACAGCAACACCAGGACGGCACGCAGCGCTGGGCGCAGCTGCGCGGACGCTGGGGCGCGGCTGAGCTGGGCCAGCGCTCGCTGTGGCGCGATCTGCGCCGCCAGCTCGATGGCGCGGCACCGGGCAAAGAACAGGGCTGGGACCTGTCCGAGGTGCAGTGGCTGGACCATGTGGGCGCGCAGCTCTTGTGGGACCACTGGGGCCAGCAGTGGCCTGCGCAATTGCGCACCACCGATCTGCAGCGCCAGATGCTGGAGCGGGTGGCCTCGTTGACGATGGGCTGCCCGCCGGAGACCAAGGTCAACTGGTGGGGCTGGCTGATCCAGCTGGGCCTGGTGCTGCTGGGCTTCATGGCCCATGTGCGCAGCATGGTCGAGATGGTCGGGCAGCTGCTGCTGGATGTGCTGCGCCTCATCAAGAACCCGCTGCGCGGCCCCTGGCGCGATGTGTCGGGCCATTTGTATGCGATGGGCGCCACAGCGCTGCCGATCACGGCCCTGGTGGGCTTTCTGATCGGTGTGGTGCTGGCCTATCTGATGTCGCTGCAGCTGCGCCAGTTCGGTGCCGATGCCTTCATCGTCAATATTCTGGGAATCTCGCTGGTGCGCGAGCTGGGACCGCTGCTGGGTGCGATCCTGGTCGCCGGCCGCACCGGCTCGGCCATCACTGCGCAGATCGGCGTGATGCGGGTCAACGAAGAGCTCGATGCAATGCAGGTGATGGGCATTGCGCAAGGCTACCGCCTGGTGATGCCGCGCGCACTGGCGCTGGCGCTGGCGATGCCGCTGGTGTCGATGTGGACCACGGTCTGCGCGCTGGTCGGCGGCATGATGGCGGCTGATGCCGCAATGGGCGTATCGCCCGCCTATTTCCTGCAGGCGATGCCCGGCGCGGTCGATATTGCGAACCTCTACCTGGCACTGGCCAAGTCGGTCACCTTTGGCGTAGCCATTGCGCTGATTGCCTGCCATTGGGGCCTGGAGGTCGAGCCCAACACCCAGAGCCTGGGCCGGGGCACGACTTCGTCGGTGGTGATCTCGATCACCGCAGTGATCGTGCTCGATGCGATCTTTGCGATTGCATTCCGCAAGGTGGGGTTCTAGTGATGGACAAGGCGGTATCCTCCCCACCCAACGCAGCGGCCAGCGATGAGAAGGTCGTTGATATCCGCAAGCTGTGGACCGTGTTCGGCCAGGGCGAGCGGGCCTTTGCGATCCACCAGGATCTGGACATGGCCGTCTACCGGGGCGAGATCCTGACCCTGGTCGGCGGCTCGGGCACCGGCAAATCGGTGCTGTTGCGCCAGATGCTGGGGCTGCTGCAGCCCGCCAAGGGCGAGGTGCTGATCATGGGCCAGCCGGTCCGGGAGCTGAGCCTGCGGGGCGCGGCCTCGCGCATCGGCATGCTATTCCAGCAAGGGGCGCTGTTCTCGGCTTTCAATGTGCTGGAGAACATCGCGTTTCCGCTCAGCGAGCAGGGAACCTTGCCCAAGGATGTGGTGCGTGATGCAGCCATGGTCAAGCTGCAGATGGTGGGCCTCAAGCCCGAGCATGCAACGCGGATGCCGTCCGACCTGTCGGGCGGCATGATCAAGCGCGTGGCACTGGCGCGCTCGCTGATCATGGACCCGCCGCTGCTGCTGCTCGACGAGCCCACCGCCGGGCTCGACCCCAACAGCTCGGACGAGTTCTGCGATCTGCTCAAGGACCTGCATGC
The DNA here is from genome assembly GCF_041730275.1 of Comamonas sp. SY3. Taxonomy (NCBI): domain Bacteria; kingdom Pseudomonadati; phylum Pseudomonadota; class Betaproteobacteria; order Burkholderiales; family Comamonadaceae; genus Comamonas; species Comamonas sp. SY3. Next base: position 335,928 of record NZ_JBGTYN010000004.1, read on the forward strand.
CGAGCTGGGGCTGACCGTGGTCATGGTCACCCATGACCTCGATACCTTGTTTGCGCTGTCCACCCGCGTGGCAGTGCTGGCCGAAAAAAGAGTGATTGTCTCGGGCACACCGGCCGAAGTGGTGCAGTTCAAGCATCCGTTTATTGAACATTTCTTCCTGGGTGAGCGTGGACGCCGTGCAATGGCTCCGGTGGCGCTTGGTGGGGTGAAGGGATAGCTATGGAAAACAAATCACACGCACTGGCGGCTGGATTGTTTGTGGTCTTGCTCACGGCGCTGGTCATCTTCCTGAGCCTGTGGATGGGCCGTGACAACACGAACTACACGCGCTATGAACTGTCCACCCGTGAGACCGTCAGCGGCCTGCAGCCGCAGGCCGCGGTGCGCTACAAGGGCGTGGCCGTAGGCCGCGTGACCAAGATCGAGTTCGACCCGGCCAAGGACGGCACGGTGCTGATCATCATCGCGGTCAACTCGGAAGCGCCCATCACCAAAACCACCTACGCGATGCTGGGCTACCAGGGTGTCACGGGCCTGGCCCATATCCAGCTCGATGACGACAACACCGAAACCACGCCATTGCCGCCCGGCCCCGATGGCATTCCGCGCCTGCGCGTCAAGCCTTCGCCCTTTGGCCAGATTGCCGAGCAGGGACCGATCATCCTGCAGCAGGTGGAAGATGCGACCCGCAAGGTCAACGACCTGCTCAGCCCGGGCAACCAGCAGGTGCTGGTGGACAGCATGAAGAGCCTGGGCCAGGCGGCCCAGAGCCTGGACCAGCTGAGCAAGCGCCTGGTCGTCACCGTCGATACCAAGCTCGATCCGGCGCTCGACAGCCTGCCTGCCGTGGCCCAGGATGCGCGCAAGACGCTGGCCGGTATCCAGAAAACCTCGAACGACGTCAGCGCTGCAGTCGGCAGCCTGGCGGCCAAGGGTGGGGTTGTTGACCAGATGGGCCAGGCGGTCGAGAAGGTCAGCGACGCGGCCGACAACTTCAACCGCAGCACCTTGCCCGCCATGGGCCGCACGATGCACGATGTGGGCGCCGCCGCGCGCCGCATGGGCGATACGGCCGATGCGTTCAAGAACAACCCGCAGTCTCTGATCTATGGCAGCTCCAATGCGCTGCCAGGCCCTGGCGAGCCAGGTTTTGTAGCCCCGCCCGCCGTGGGCAGCGGCCGATAGGATGGATGCCATGATTTCTACTTCCCTGCGTCGCCGCCTGCACGGCGCTGGCCGTGCCGCCCTGGTGGTGACGGCCGTGGCGGTGCTGGCCGCTTGTTCGGCACTGCCGCAAAAGCCCCAACCGGTGGCACGCTATGACTTCGGACCGGCGCAGGCCCTGGCGGCACCGGCCACGCCCGCCGCGACGACCGAGCCCCTCGTTCTGGCCGATGTGCGCGCGGCCGGGGTACCCGATGCCAGCGCTTCCATCTACTACCGGCTGGCCTATGCGGATGCGCGCGAACTGCGGCCCTACACCCAGGCCAGCTGGGTGCTGCCGGCGATGCAGCTGATCCAGCAGCGCATGCGCGATGTGCTCAGCGGCCAGCGGGCCGTCGTGCTCGATGACGATGGCGCCACGCCGCTGCTGCGCAATACCGCGTACCCCGCGATGCTGCGCCTGGAGGTGGTCGATTTCAGCCAGGTATTTGACTCGGCCCAGTCCAGCCACGGCGTGCTGCGCATGCGCGCCACCTTGAGCGAGATCACGCCCAAGGGTGAGCGCTGGCTGGCCCAGCAGGTGTTCGATGCCCGCCAACCGGCCACCAGCGCAGATGCTGCGGGCGCTGCAGCATCGCTGGCGGCCGCCACCGACCAGGTGGCCCAGCAGCTCGATACCTGGCTGCGTCAACAGAACCGCTGATGCGCGCAGCATGGAGGCGCCCGCTGTGGCGCGCGTCGGCCGCCTGGATGCTGGGTGCCATGGCGGTGGTGCCGCTGTTGGCCGCAGAGATGGGCGACGATGCCTACCGGGAGGCGGTGGCGCAGCTCGATGCGCAGGCGGACCGGGCGCTGGCGCATTGCAAGCAGCTGGCTGGCGGCCCCAATGCCCAGCGCCGCTGCCTGCTGGAGGCAGAGACCCAGCACCAGGTCGATGCCGCTGCGCTGCAGGCGCGGCGCCACCCCAGCGGTAACAACCATTTCAAGGCGCTTGCGGCCCAGGTGGAACGGCGCCATGCGCTGGCCGCCGAGGACTGCAAGAGCCGCCATGTCGGCAACGACAAGGACAGCAAGAGCGCGCAGCAGGCATGCCTGCGCGAGGCCAAGCAAAAGCGCGCGGCCGGCATCCAGGATGCGCACCAGCAGGCGGCCAGCGAGGTCTCCATCTTCACGCCACCCAAGAGCCAGGCCGAACGCCAGCGCGAAGCCGACCTGGACACCGCCATCCGCAAGTGCGACAGCTTGCTGGGCGACGCCAATGTGCAGTGCGTGCGCGGCCTGTCTCCGGAGGCACGGTTGCGCGCGCTGAGCCGGGGCAGTGGCGCGCCGCCTGCCAAATAGGCACCACCTTTGAAACGCAACCAGGCAGCCCGAGGGCTGCCTGGTTGCATGGGGTGGTAGCGGCGCTCAGAACCGCTGCTGGGCCAGCAGCAGCGAGCAGCGCAGCCGCAGCCACATCAGGCGCCGGGCATTGGCCTGCAGTGGCAGCTGGCTGCCACGCTCCAGCCACTGGTCACGCAGCGCACGCAACTGGCTGCGGCTCATCTGGCGCTGGGCCAGGCGCCATTGCTGGCGCTGCTTTTCCATGCGGTGGTCGGTGTTCATGCGCGCTCCTGCAGGCCTTGGGCCCAGGTCTTCGGGGCGGGCTCGGGGTTGTCGCCTTTGCCAAACGCATACCAGTCGACCTTGCGCGTGGCCACCATCACGATCGCCAGCACGGCAAACAGTGCGAGCGAGCCGACGGCCAGCGCCGTCTGCTCGAGCTGCAGCAGCACGAACAAGAGGCCATACATCACCGCAATCAGCGCCGCAAACGGCAGGCCGCGCCGCAGGCTGCCCAGGATGTGGCTGGCGTAGTAGCCCAGCAGCAGCACGCAGGCGCCGGCGCCAATCGCATAGGCCTGTGTGAAGCCCAGATGCTCGGACAGGCTGATCAACAGCAGGAAGAAAATGCACAGCGCCGAGCCCACCAGCAGGTACTGCACCGGGTGCACGCGCAGCTTCTTGAGCACCTCGAACATGGCCACGGCCACGAAGGTCAGCACAACGAACAGCACCCCGTACTTGGTGGCGCGGTCGCTCAGGCTGTAAGGGTTGACCGGGTCGATGAAGCTGGTGCCGAACTGCTCCAGGCACTGGCTTTCTTCGGCCGCATAGGCGTAGCTGGTATCGGCGATGCCCAGGCTGCACAGCGAGCGCTCCTGGACAAAAGCCTGGCGTGCCGACGAGGCCAGCGCAGGAATGCTCCAACTGGCGGTGAAGCCCTGTTCGCTGACCTCGCGGCCCAGCGGCAGGAAGTTGCCACCAAACGAGGGATGGGGCCAGTCGGCCTGCATGCTGACCTGGTTGGTGCCGCCCAGCGGCACAAAGGCCACGCGCTCGGTGCCCATCAGCTGCAGCAGCACGACCACCTCCATCGTGGCGTTGCTGTCGCCGCCGCTGGCGCCGGCAGCCAGGGTCTTGGACTGCAGGCCCCGGGGGTAGACGCTGTGGCCGGTGCCCGGCTCAAGGGGCAGTGGCTTGCCATCGACCTGCAGGGTCGCGCTGCGGATGCCGCGCGGATCGCTCAGTGGCAGGACCAGACGCGGCGCATCGCAGTGGCGCACGGCGCTGCCCTCAGGCTTGCCTTGCAACTGGTTGCCCGGCGCAAAGCGCGCCACCAGCTTGTCATGCATCAGGAAGGTGTTGACCTGGTAGAGGCCACGGGCGCGGGGCTGCATCTCGGCACGTGTCTGGTGGCTGAGCTCGTCGGGCAACGCGTAGCGCTGAAAGCTGACCAGCCGCGTTTCCACGCGCCCTTCACTGTCCTTGCCGCTCACCTCACGGGTGCAGCGCTGGGCCAGCACCGGGCCGAACAAGGTCTGCGGACCGGCGGTGCTGTTGACCACGCTTTGTACTGCGCGGTCTCGGTTGTAGATGCGGTCGCGCACCACATCGCTGATCATCATCAGCGCCACCATCAAAAGCGCCATGGTGATGGCCAGGCTCAGGGCCTTTTGCACCAGTCTGTTTTTCATGCATTCCTCGTTGCTCTGTGTATCGGTGCGGCGAGTGTCGGCGGCCCCGGTGAGCCGAGCATGAAGTCTGTGAAGGCAGCGTGAAGTGGCGGCGATGGGCGATGAAATGCTCAGCCCTGGGCCGAGAAATCGAGGCTGGCGCGCAGGCCGGGATGGGTGTTGGCAAACTGCAGCCGGCCACCATGCAGCAGCATGATGCGCTGCACGATGGACAGGCCCAGCCCGGTGCCGCTGCGCTCGCCATTGGGGCGCGGCGTGGTGAAGAAGCGCTCGCCCAGGCGGTGCAACAGGCTGTCGGGCACGCCCGGGCCGCTGTCCTGCACGCTCAGGCGCTGGGGCTCCAAGGTCAGCACGATCTGGCTGTGCGCCGGTGAGAAATCCAGGGCATTGGCCAGCAGGTTGCTGATGGCCAAGGTGACCAGCGCAGCATCCCAGGCGCCCTGGCTGTCGCCGCCCTGCAGCAGCAGCTGTATGCCTTTTTGTGCGGCGGTGGCCTGCAGCTGCGCGATGGCCTGCGCAGCACAGGCGCGCAGGCTCGTGGGGGTGCCAGCCTGGGCCAGCCCGTTGCGCTGCTCCAGCTGGCTCAGCTGCATCAGCTGGTCGATCAGGTTTTGCAGGCGCAGGCTCTGGTCCACCACCTGCTGGGCAAACATGGCGCGGTCGGCGGCGGGCAGATCGTCCTGCAGCAGCTCGCCTGCGCCCCGGATGGCGGCGACCGGGCTCTTGAGCTCATGCGTGAGGGCGCGCACATAGCCTTCGATGTAGTCGCGCCCTTCCAGCCGGCGGCGCATCGAATCCATGGCCTGGGCCAGGTCGCCCAGCTCGCCAGGAACATCGGGCACCTCGGGCGTCTTGTGCGGCAGCAGCTTGCCTTGCGCCTCCTGCAGGGTGGGGCCCTGCACATGCTGGGCATAGCTGCGCAGCTTGCGCACCTGCACCACCAGCCACCAGGTGATGGCAAAGCCGACGGCGGCCGACAGCAGCAAAAACAGCACGCCGCCGCGCAGCATCTTGCGCTCGCTGCTGTCGATGATGCTCTGCACCGCATTGGCCGGCTTGGAGACGGTGAGCACGCCGAGGATGGCGCCATCCCGCATGATGGGCGCGGAGACATACATGACGCTGGTGGCCTCGTCGGTGGCCACTTCGCGTGAGGTGCGGGCGCCGTACTCGCCGCGCAGGGTGAGGGCCACATTGCGCCACCGCGCGTAGTCGGCCCCCACATCCTGGCCGGCGGAATCGAACAGCACGCGGCCCTGGTCGTTGGTGACCGTCACGCGCAGGTCCAGCGCTGCCTTGCGCGTGTCCCAGATCCACACCCGCAGCGGCTGCTCGAAGGCGGCCTGCACATGCTGGGCAAAGCGGCTGTTGCTGCTGCCGCTACCGCTACCGCTGCCCAGCTTGTCATCGGCCAGGTCATCGCTGGCCTGGGCCGCCAGCAGGTAGGCGGTCTCGACCAAGGTGTCTTCGGTCACCTTGCGCACGCTGGGCTTGATCTCGGCCATGAACACGCGCAGCACAAAGAAGGCGGCCAGCCCGTTGATCAGGAAGAAGGCAAACAGCAGGCGGATCCCCAGACGCATGGCTGGTCCTCAGCTGCCGTCGCGCAGGCTGTAACCCATGCCCCGGTGCGTGGTGATGAAGTCCTGGTCAGCGACGACGGCGCGCAGCTTGGCGCGCAGGGTCTTGATGTGGGTGTCCACCGTGCGGTCGGTGCTGTCGCTGTGCAAGCCCCAGACGGCATCGAGCAAATGGTGGCGGCTGAGGATGCGGCCCTGCGCGGCCAGCAGGCTGCTGAGCAGCTGGAATTCGCGCCGCGTCAGATCCAGCAGCACGCCTTGCAGGCGCACGCACTGGCCGGCCTCGTCCACCTGGAACGCGTTGCGGGCGGCGTGGGGCGGGGCATGGCTGGCAGTGGCTGGCGGCGGTGAAAACTGCTGGGCACGGCGCAGCAGCGCGCGGGTGCGCGCCACCAGCTCGCGCGGGCTGAAGGGCTTGCTCAGGTAGTCATCGGCGCCCAGCTCCAGGCCCAGCACGCGGTCGACCTCTTCGCCCCGGGCGCTGAGCACCAGGATGGGCGCGGGCGAGCCGGCGGTGCGCAGCTGGCGGCACCAGTCCAGGCCATTGCCATCGGGCAGGCCCACATCGAGCAGCAGCGCATCAAAGCGGCCGCTGGCCCACTGCGCGCGGGCATCGGCCATCAAGAGGCTGTGGGTGCAGCGGATGCCATCGCGCTCCAGCGCATAGCAGACGGTGCGGGCAATGGCTGGGTCGTCTTCCAGCAGCAGAACATGGGGGGTAGAGAGCATGTTGGCTTGGGTCTGAACGGCGGCCTAGCGCCCGCCACCGGCATCGATGAAGGAGCCGGTGCAGTAGCTGCTGTGCTCGGACATCAGCCAGTAGATGGCCTGCGCGATTTCGTCTGCGGTGCCGCCGCGCCCCAGCGGCACACCGGCCGACAGCCGCTGCACGCGGTCGGGCTGGCCGCCACTGGCGTGGATGTCGGTCTCGATCAGACCCGGGCGCACGCCGTTGACGCGGATGCCTTGCGCGGCCACTTCATGGGCCAGGCCCAGAGTCATCGTGTCGATGGCCGCCTTGGAGGCTGCATAGTCCACATACTGGTTGGCCGAGCCCAGGCAGGCGGCCCGGCTGGACACATTGACGATGCTGCCGCCGGCGCCCCCTTCGGCCGTGCTCATGCGGCGCACCGCTTCGCGGGCGCACAGAAAGCTGCCCAGGACATTGATGTCGAACATGCGGCGCCAGCGGGCCATGTCCATGTCCTGCAGGCGCTGGGCGCGGTCCACCACACCCGCGTTGTTGACCAGGGCGCCCAGACGGCCCAGTTCGTTGTCGATGCGGGCGAACATCGCCAGCACCTGGGCCTCGTCGGCCACATCGGCCTGCACGGCCAGCGCGCGGCGGCCCAGGGCCTGCACTGCCTCTACCACGGTCTGGGCGGCAGCTGCGTTGCTGCTGTAGTTCACGGCCACATCCCAGCCATGGTGAGCGGCGAGCAGGGCGGTGGCGGCACCGATGCCACGGCTGGCACCGGTGATGAGGACGATAGAGGTCATGGCGTTGGGGCTCACAAAAGATGCACTATCTTAGGCGAGCTTGCGCCGCATGCCCATGCCGCATTCAAGGCGCAGGCAGCGCGGCCAGCCGGTCGAGCGCCTCGGCGTCCTGGTCGCTGACGGGCAGGTAGACCACCATGCGCATGCCGCTGCGCGGCGCCGACCACCAGTAGGTCTGGCGCAGATGGAGGATGCCGACCACCGGGTGGTCAAAGGTCTTTTCGTTGTTCTCCGGGCTGCGCACCTGGTAGCGCTCCCAGGCATTGCGGAAGACGGGCGAGTGCGCCAGAAAATAGTCCAGCCGCCGGGCAATCGCCGGGTCGCCGCTTTGCTGGGTGTAGGCGGCGCGGAACATCGCCACCATGCGCTCGATGCTCTGCGGCTCATGGCGCACCACGCGCTGCCACTGCGGATTGAACAGGTTCATGTGCAGGCAGTTGCGCTCCAGCGCAGGCAACCGCTGCAGCGATACACCCATCAGCCGCTCATAGGCGGCATTGGCGTCGAGCAGGTCAAACGCGGCGCTTTGCATCTGGGCGGGGTAGGGCAGCATCTTGTCCAGCAATTGCCGGTGCAGGCAGCCCGGTGCTTCCTGCAATGCAACCGCGGGCTGGTCGAGCTTGATGCCCGCCAGCACGAGCAAGTGACGCAGCTCGTCGTCATTGCATTGCAGCGCCCGGGCAATGGCCTCCACCGCCTGGCGCGACGGCTGTACCTCACGGCCTTGCTCAAGCTTGGTGTACCAGGTCACGCCAATACCGGCGAGCTGGGCGACCTCCTCGCGCCGCAAGCCGGGCGTGCGCACGCGGCCATGGCGCGCCAGGCCCATGGCGGCGGCCGACAGGCTCTCGCGCCGGGCGCGCAGAAAGTGGCCCAGCTCCTGCGCAGGGACAGAGGCCGCAACGGCAGGCGGGGCATGGGTGGGGGTGGCTGCAAGCATGGTCTTGGGCGGTTAGGGTAGCGGCAATGGTGCAGTGCAGTATAGGCCTTCCAAGCCTAGGCTACGTAAGATCTTGTACCAGTCTAAAAAACATAACACACTGGCGCCCTGTTTTATTTTCAGGCGCAGACTCCCATGCGAAGAATCACTGCTGACAACGCCACCTTCGGCGTTTTTCTGGCCTTCCTGCTGATCCCGCTGTCGGGCATTGGCACCGATATCTACCTGCCCTCGATGCCCGCCATGGCGCAGAGCCTGGGCGGCACCGCGTCCCAGATCCAGCTGACCTTGACCTTGTTCATCGCCGGCTATGGCCTGGGCCAGCTGGTGGTGGGCGTGCTGCTGGACCGCTTTGGCCGCTGGCGCCCCACTATGGTGGCGCTGGCCTTGTTTGCACTGTCGAGCGCGGCCATTGCCGTCAGCGACGACATTGTGGTCATCTGCGCGCTGCGCCTGCTGCAAGGCCTGCTGGGCGCGGTGGCCGTGGTCGGCAAGCGCACCTTTTTTGTCGATGTGTTCCGGGGCCCGGCGCTGCAGCGCTACCTGACCTGGATGACCGTGGTCTGGTCGCTGGGGCCCATCTGCGCGCCCTTCATCGGCGGCTTTGTGCAGACCCACTGGGGCTGGCGTGCCAACTTTGTGGTGCTGGCCGCATTCTCGGTGGTTGCGCTGGTGCTGGAGCTGCTGGGCGGCGGCGAGACCTTGGCCCAGCCCCAGCCCATCCGGCCGCGTGAAGTGGCCAGCCGGGCCTGGGAGATCATGCGCAACCGCGCCTTTGCGCGGGGCGTGCTCTGCGTCAGCGCTGCGTATGCGATGGTGATGGGCTGGAGCATGGCCTCGCCCTTCATCGTCGAGACGGTGTACCACCGCCCACCGACCACCACGGGATCGCTGGCGCTGCTGATGGGCCTGGCCTGGATGGGGGGCGGCCTGATCGCCCGCGCAGCGATGGCGCGCTCGCTGGCGGCCAAGCACCAAGGTGCCTTGCTGGCCATGGCCGGCTTTATCGGGCTGCTGGCGCTGACGACCTGGCTGCCCGCGTCCTGGCCATCGCTGGAGGTGATGGCGGCCGTCGCCTTTTGCATCCATGTGGCGGCGGGACTGGTGTTCAATATCCACTTCGCCCATGTGCTGTCGATGTTCCCCAAACACGCTGCCTTGTCGGGCGGCATTGCCGGCGGCCTGGCCTTTTTGCTGACCTCGCTGCTCGCGTCCTTGGGCATCCACCTGGTGAACCCGCAGACGGCGTTGGGCCTGGCGGCGGTGTATGGCGGGCTGGCCTTGCTGCTGGTGGCAGCCTGGCTGACGATGCTGGCGCGTCCGGCACCGGCAGCGGCCTGCGCCACGCCATAATCAGCGAGGCCCGAATCTTGAATCTGTTGAGCAAGGAGTGATCGCGATGGGAAATTTTGTAGATCTGAAGTCGGCCGACGGCCAGGTGTTTCCGGCCTACATCGCCGAGCCAGAAGGCCAGGCGCGTGGCGCCATCGTCGTGGTGCAGGAGATCTTTGGCGTCAACTCGCACATCCGCTCGGTGGCGGACCGCATTGCGCAAAGCGGCTATGTGGCGATTGCGCCGGCCACGTTCGCCCGCGTCAAGCCCGGCGTGGGCCTGGGCTACAGCGATGCCGACATGCAAGCCGGCGTAGCGTTGAAGGCCGCTGCCGAAGCGCCCGCCGTGGCCCCTGGCGTGATGCTGGACCTGCAGGCCGCGATTGACGAAGGCGCACGGCGCAGCGGCGGCAAGGTCGGCATCACCGGCTTTTGCTGGGGTGGCCTGCTGGCCTGGCGCGCAGCCTGCGAGCTCCAGGGCCTGTCGGCATCGGTGCCGTACTACGGCGGCGGCATGACCACTGGCGACGAGATCGCGCGCCAGCCCCGGTGCCCGGTGATGGCCCATTTTGGCGACAAGGACCACTGGATCTCGCTGGCGTCGGTGGACGCCTTCCGCACCGCCCACCCCGAGGCCGAGGTCTATGTCTACGCGGCCGACCACGGCTTCAACTGCGACCAGCGCGGCTCGTATGACGCAGCAGCATCGGCCGCCGCACGGGCCCGCAGCATGGCCTTTTTTGCCAAACATGTAGGCTGAGCGGTCACTCCCGCCCAGCGCTGCACGAAGCCTTGCAGGCTTTGAGAACCCTGTTCTCAGCCTGCAAGGCTTTGTTGCATTTTCGGGGACTGTTCGTAACACCGTCGTCATACCGCCTGCTGATGATGCGCGCATCGCTCACTTTCAACGATAACCACGATGCGCACCCCTTTTCCCCCTGCCTGCGACTTCCGGACCGCAGCGCTCACGCTGACCACGCTGGCTGCTGCGGCCCTGCTGACGGCCTGCGGCGGTGGCGGCTCCAGCAGCCCCCCATCGGCGACCGCCACCTTGGCGGTGCTCGAGACCACCGACCTGCACTTCAACATCCGCAGCTACGACTACTTCAAGCTGGCCGATGATCCCTCGTATGGCTTTGAGCGCACAGCCACGTTGATCCGCCAGGCGCGCAGCGACTTTGCCAACACCTTGCTGGTGGACAACGGCGACACCATCCAGGGCACGGCGCTGGCCGACTACGAGGCGCAGGTGGCGCCGATCGCCTGCGACCAGCAGCTGTCCATGTACAAGGCCATGGGCGTGTTCAAGTTCGATGCCGGCACCCTGGGCAACCATGAGTTCAACTACGGCCTGCCCTTTCTCAACCAGGTGCTGGGCGGCGGCCTGCAGGTCGATGGCGTCGATGCCAGCAAGAAGTGCGCAGGCCCGGGCTACCCGATGGCATTGGCCAATGTGATCAGCAGCAAAACCAATGCGCCGCTGGTGCCGCCCTATCTGGTGCTCGAGCGCGAGATCAGCGGCACCGACAGCGAAGGCAAGGCCGTCAAGCTGCCGATCAAGATCGGGGTGATCGGCTTTACCACGCCCGGCATCATGGGCTGGGACAAGCGCCATCTGGAAGGCAAGGTACAGGTGACGGGTGCGGTCGAGGCCGCACAAAAGTATGTGCCTGAGCTGCGCAGCAAGGGCGCTGACGTCGTCGTGGCGCTGCTGCATGGCGGGCTCGACGCCTCGGAATACCGTGCCGACATGGAGAACCCGGGCCTGTACCTGAGCAAGGTGGCGGGCATCGACGCGATGGTGATGGGCCACCAGCACGGCGTCTTCCCCGACACGGCCGCGCAACCGGCCTTCAGCATGGCCGGGGTCGACCACCAGGCTGGCACGGTCAACGGCGTGCCGGCGGTGATGGCCAGCAGCTGGGGCAAGGCGCTGGGCGTGGTGGCGCTGTCGCTGAAGTGGGATGGCAAGGCCTGGAGTGTGGACAGGACCCAGAGCAAGTCGGCGCTGCGCAGCACGGCGACCGGCAAGGATGCCGCAGGCAAGACCACCTATGTGGCCGTTGACAGCAGCATTGCACCGGTGGTGGAGCGCCAGCACCAGGCGGCCATCAGCTATGTGAAGACGCCCGTGGGCCAGACCGACTTCCGCATGGGCACGCAGTTTGCCGATGTGGGCGACCCCGGCGCGATCCAGCTGGTCAACCAGGCGCAGCAGGACTATGTGCAGCGCTATGTGCAGGCGAATCTGCCGCAGTATGCGCAGCTACCGGTGCTGTCGGTGAGCGCGCCTTTCAAGTCGGGCTTCCAGGGCGGTGCGGACTACACCGATGTGGCCGCCGGTCCGCTGGCGATCTACAACGCGGCCGACCTCTACCTCTACCCCAACACCGTCTACGCGGTGAAGGTGAACGGCGCGCAGATCAAGCGCTGGCTGGAGGCCGCTGCCCAGCGCTTCAACCGCATCGACCCGGCTGCGACTGCAGACCAGTGGCTGATCAGCAGCTTTCCCGGCTACAACTTCGACATGTTCACCAGCGCCGACATGCAGTACCAGATCGATGTGACCCAGCCCGTCGGCAGCCGCATCGTGGACCTGGAGTACAAGGGCGCGCCAATCGACCCGGCGCAGGACTTTGTGATCGCCACCAACAACTACCGTGCCACCAGTGGCAAGAGCTTCCTGCCCGAGCTTGACGGCCGCGCCACCATCTATGCCTCGCCCGATGCGAACCGCGATGTGGTGATCGCGTACATCAAGGACCATCCGCAGGTCACCCGTTCGGCCAATGGTGCTGCCCACAGCTGGCGCTTTGCCAAGACGCCGACGGCCGGCAAGGTGTTGTTCACGTCGGCGGCCAATGCGCTGCCGGTGGCGCAGGCAGCGGGCCTGGCCCATGTCTCGCTGGACAAGGCGGATGATGGGACGGGCACGCAGCGCGCGGTCTACCGCATTGATCTGGGCCGCTAAGCCGTCCAGCAGCGGCGCGCCATGCGCCGCTGGCTGGAGGCCGGGTAAGCGCTATCTGCCGGTGCGGGTCAGGTAGCGCTTGTACGAGAAAAAGCCGATCAGCGCCACGGTGATGAAGGCCATCACGCCCATGGCCCACCAGAAGCCGTCTTCCTTGTGGATAAGGGGGATGAACTCGAAGTTCATACCGAAGATCGCGGCAATCAGGTTGAGTGGCAGGAAGATGGCGGTGATGGTGGTGAGCGTGCGCATGATGTCGTTGGCGCGGTTGCTCTGTACCGAAAAATGCATCTGCACGGCCGTCTCGGTGCTTTGTTCGAGCCGGCGCACATGGTGCACCACGCGCTCGATGTGTTCGAGCACATCGCGGCTGCGCACCTTGAGCGCTTCGAGCTCGCGCTGGGCACCGGGGGCCTCCGGCTGAGGCCAGGTCTCCAGCGCGTCCACCCAGTCCTGCACGGCAGCGCGCTGGTCTTCGCAGATTTCGTCGAGCTGGTGCAGGGTCAGCCGCGCCTCCAGCAGCGCCTGCCAGTTGGCAATGCGCTTGCGGGGCGACAGCAGCGCGCTTTGCCACTGGTCCAGGTGGCGCGAGAGCTCACGGCGCAGGTCCAGGTAGTTGTCCACGATGATGTTGACCACGCGCATCATCAGGTCAGCCGGGGACAACGGCAGGCGGATGGGCTGGAGGCCGCCCGGCGTGGGGCTGCTGCCGGGGTTGCGGAAGGCCTTGTCCTCGCGTGCCAGGCGCTCTTGCGTGGCATCCGATATCTGGCCCAGATCGGGCGCCTCGGCAGCCAGCGGCGGCGTTCCGGTCTTGGCAAATTGCAGCAGGCGCCGTGCATAGCCATCACGCACCGTGCAGTCCTCGGGGTGTACCGACAGCAGCACCCGCTCCCACGCGGCAAAGCCCACCGGCGTGGTGCTGATGCGCGGTGCCTCATTGAGGGGTTTGGCCGCGGCGGTGCGCCGCGCCGCTGCCAGCGCAGCGGTGCCCACCTGGGATGGCGTGCTGGCCAGACGGCGTATCACCAGCAGGTCGTATTGCGAGGTGTAGTCATAGTGGGAAGGGAGCTGGGCGTTGAGCAGGTCGGAGACATGCAGGTCGACCAGCGGCGCGCCACTGAGCTTTTGCAGTGCCAGCTGCAGGCTGCCCAGCTGCTCGCTGAAATAGCTGCGGGTGCAGGCCAGCCACAGGAAGCCTTTGGCAGGGAGCTCGAAAGGCACCGAGGCCAGCTCGCTGGTCTCGTTGCCGATGATGTGAAAGATGCGGATGCTGCTGGGTGTACTCACCGGGATTCCTCGGTCGCTTCAGGCGCAGCATGGCAAAAAAAACGGGCCTGTGCAAGCCCGCTCTGGTATTTTTGCTATCAGTTTTTCTCTTTGAGCCAGCGCGCAGCGTCCAGCGAGAAATAGGTCAGGATGCCATCGGCCCCGGCGCGCTTGAAGGCTAGCAGCGATTCCATCATCACCTGGTCATGGTCCAGCCAGCCGTTTTGTGCGGCGGCCTTGAGCATCGCGTATTCGCCGCTGACCTGGTAGGCAAAGGTGGGCACCTTGAACTCGTCCTTGACGCGGCGCACCACATCCAGGTACGGCATGCCGGGCTTGACCATCACCATGTCGGCGCCTTCGGCCAGGTCTTGCGCCACTTCGCGCAGCGCCTCGTCGGTGTTGGCCGGGTCCATCTGGTAGACATTCTTGTCGGCCTTGCCGAGCGCGCCGCGCGTGCCCACCGCATCGCGGAAGGGGCCGTAGAAGGCGCTGGCGTACTTGGCGCTGTAGGCCATGATGCGGGTGTAGATGTGGCCCTGGGATTCAAAGGCATCGCGGATGGCGCCGATGCGGCCATCCATCATGTCGCTGGGGGCGACGATGTCGACACCGGCTTCGGCATGGTTGAGCGCCTGGCCCACGAGGATCTCGACGGTTTCATCATTGAGGATGTAGCCGGTCTCGTCGAGCAGGCCATCCTGGCCGTGGCTGGTGTAGGGATCGAGCGCCACATCGGTCATCACGCCCAGCTGGGGAAATTCTTTCTTCAGCGCGCGCACCACGCGGGGGATCAGACCATCGGGGTTGAGCGCCTCCTTGCCGTCGGGCGTCTTCAGCGCCGTGTCGATCTGGGGGAAGAGAGCCATCACCGGAATGCCCAGCGCCACGCACTGCTCGGCCACCGGCAGCAACAGGTCCAGGCTCAGGCGGTCCACGCCGGGCATCGACAGCACCGGCTCGCGCTTGCCTTGGCCTTCATGCACAAAGACCGGGTAGATGAAGTCGTGCGGGGTGAGCACGTTCTCGCGGACCAGGTTGCGGGTAAAGGCGTCGCGGCGCAGACGGCGCGGACGGTTGTGGGGAAAGGGGGTGGGGCTGGACAGATGCATGCAGCGATTGTGCGCCAGATCGAGGGCAGGCTGCACAGGGCAGCCCCGAGAGACTGCGCCGGGCATGGAGGTTTGCTACCCGGCGGGCCACTGCTTGCGCCAGATCAAGGCCGCGCCGGTGCGCCCGGTGGCCCCCGTTTTTTAGCCGGGGTCCTGTGCAGGGCCATCGGCCGAGCCACTACACTGTGGCGCATGCTCATGCTGTGGATCAAAGCCTTTCATATCGTATTTGTGGCCAGCTGGTTTGCGGGCCTGTTTTACCTGCCCCGGATCTTCGTGAACCTGGCCATGGTGCCGGCCGACTCGCAGGCCGAGCGCGAGCGCCTGCTGCTGATGGCGCGCAAGCTGTTGCGCTTCATGACGATGATTGCCGTGCTGGCGCTGGGCCTGGGCCTGTGGCTGTGGCTGGGCTGGTGGCGCGGGGCCGGGGGCTGGCTGCATGCCAAGCTGTTCTTTGTGCTGCTGGTCGTCGGCTACCACCATGCCTGTGCGGTGCTGCTGCGCAAGATCGCCAATGGCACGGACCGGCATTCGCATGTCTGGTACCGCTGGTTCAACGAGGTGCCGGTCGTGGCCATGGTCATCATCGTGGTGCTGGTGGTGGTCAAACCCTTTTAATCCGCGCACACTTCGGTACCCCACCCCGCACTACGATCGGCGCACCCGGGCCCACGCACCATGCCTGATAGCAGTCCCGTCCCCTCCCACCCGCCGGCGCCTGCCGCGTCCGGCGAACACCGCACCATTGCCTGGCCGCTGGTGCCGGTGTATGTGGCGCTGATCGTCTTTGCCAGCCTTTTCCCGTTTACAGGCTGGCGCACCCAGGGCATCTCGCCGGCAGAATTTTTGCTGGCCCGCATTCCGCCGCCGTACTGGACCTGGTTCGATGTCTGGATCAATGTGGCGGGCTATGCGCCGCTGGGCCTGTTGCTGAGCCTGGGCTGGTGGCGCCATGGCTGGTTCAGGACAGGCTGGTTCTGGGCCCTGTGCGTGGGCAGCCTGCTGTCGCTGTCGATGGAGTTCTTGCAGATTTTTCTGCCGCTGCGGGTCTCCAGCAACATGGACTGGCTGCTCAACAGCATCGGCACCTTGCTCGGGGCCCTGATGGTGCCCTTGCTGGCCTGGATGGGCATTCTGCGGCGCTGGCGCGATGTGCGGGCACGCTGGTTCGACGCTGATGCGCGTGGCGCGATCGTGCTGCTGATGCTGTGGCCTCTGGCGCTGCTGTTCCCGGCTGCGCAGCCCTTTGGCCTCGGGCAGGTGTTTGACCGGCTGGAGATGTGGCTGGTCGACATGCTCGAGAACTCGGCCTTCGAGCACTGGATGCCCAACTTCATGCAGGCCACCGAGCCGCTGTCGCCCATCGGGCAGCTGATGGCCGTGCTGCTGGGCCTGCTGATTCCCTGTTGGCTGGCCTTCAGCGTGATGGGCAGCGTGACGCGTCGCATGATCATGGTGGCGCTGGTGGTGTTGGCCGGGATAGGCTTTTCGGCGCTGTCGTCGTCGCTGAGCTATGGGCCGGCCTATGCCTGGGACTGGCTGGACCAGACCACGCGCCTGGGCATAGCACTGGCGGTGTCGCTGGCGCTGCTGCAAGTGGGATTGCCCCGCCGCTATTGCGTGCTGCTGCTGCTGATGGGGCTGATGATCGATGTCAACCTGCTCAACCAGTCTCCGCCCAACCCCTACTATGCCGATGCCCTGCAGTCCTGGGAGCAGGGGCGCTTCATCCGCTTTTTTGGCCTGGGCCAGTGGCTCAGCTGGCTGTGGCCGTTTGCGGTGATCGCCTATGTGCTGCTGCGCCTGGGCCGGCTGCCTGCGGTGGTGGCGGCCCGCCGGCGCCAGCGGGTGACGGCCAGCCCGCCCGAGCAGCGCTAAACGCAGTAGCCCGTGGCGGTATTGCGGCCCGTGGGCGCCGCGCGGGCGCCAAGCTGCCACAATGGGGGATCGCATTCGAAGAGAGCTTGGCATGAGCGAGCAAAAACCTGGCAACGACGCCCCGTACTACCAGCACCACGTGTTCTTCTGCCTGAATGACCGCGTCAATGGCGAAGACAGCTGTGCCCACCATGGCGCCAAGGAGATGTTTGACCACTGCAAGGCCCGCGTCAAAGCGGAGGGCTTGAGCGGACCGGGCAAGGTGCGGGTCAACAAGGCAGGCTGTCTCGACCGCTGTGCCGGCGGCCCCATCATGGCGGTCTATCCCGAAGGCGTCTGGTACACCTATATCGACAATGACGATATCGACGAAATCGTCGAGTCGCATCTGAAGAATGGCAAGGTGGTCGAACGCCTGCTGACGCCGCCCGACGTGGGCCGCTGAGCGCCTGCCTGTTCTCCTTCGCCTTCACCACCACCGAATTTCCCGCCTAGATACAGGGCGCCGCTGCCGCTGCCGCCGGTGTGCGGCCTGCCATGGAGTTGACCGCAGCATGAACGCGCAAACCGAACGTTTCACCATCACCGGGCCTGCCGGCATTCTGGAAGTGGCCCGCGACCTCGCGGCCGGCGCTGACGGCGTGCAGCGCGGCACGGCCATCATTGCCCACCCCCATCCGCTGTTCGCCGGCACGATGGACAACAAGGTCGTGCAGACCTTGGCGCGCGCCTTTGTCGCCAGCGGCTGGACGGCGCTGCGCTTCAACTTTCGTGGTGTCGGCCAGTCGGCGGGCAGCTATGACGAGGGACGGGGCGAGCGCGATGATTTTCTGGCCGTGGTCGAGCAATTGGCGCCCCAAGGAGCGCTGGCACTGGCGGGCTTCTCGTTCGGCTCTTTTGTGATGAGCCATGCGCTGACGGAACTTTGGTCCAGGCGCCAGATCGACAAGGCGGTGTTCGTCGGCACGGCGGCATCCCGCTTTACCGTGGCGACCTTGCCGCCTGAGGCGCATGAGCGCACCTTGGTGGTGCATGGCGAAGCCGATGACACGGTACCGCTGTCGGCGGTGATGGACTGGGCCCGGCCTCAGATACTACCGGTTACGGTTGTGCCCGGAGGCGGGCATTTTTTCCACGGACAATTGCCGCTTCTCAAAGGCCTGGTCACGCGCCACCTGCTCGCCCCCGCACTGTGACGGTGGTGTAGTATTGCTATTGTTTTTGATAGTCTGCAGCCTGCCATGCTGCGCTGCAGGCACCTGTTTCTAAGAGTTGTACGACATGAAATCGAGCTTGATGCCCACCCTGCGTAACTGGGCTGCAGCAGCGCTGCTGGCGCCCACCCTGGCCTTTGCACAACTGGCTGCGCCCCAGCCGCCCGAGATCGCGGCGCGCAACTACCTGTTGTTCGACGTGACCACCGGCCAGATCCTGGCTTCCAAGGATGTGGATGCGCCGGTCGAGCAGGCGTCGCTGACCAAGCTGATGACGGGTTACGTGGTGTTCGATGCGCTGCGCAACAAGAAGATCAGCCTGGAGCAGACCATGCCGGTGAGCGAGCGCGCCTGGAAGATGCCCGGCTCGCGCATGTTCATCGATCCCAAGATGCAGGTGAAGGTGGACGACCTGCTGCACGGCATGATCGTGCAGTCCGGCAACGACGCGACGATGGCCCTGGCCGAAGCGGTGGGTGGCACCGCCGAGAATTTTGTGCGCCTGATGAACGAGCAGGCCAAGGCGCTGGGCATGACCAACACGGCCTACAAGAACCCCGAAGGGCTGACCGAGCCCGGCCACACGACGACGGCCAAGGACCTGAGCATTCTGGCCAGCCGCCTGATCAAGGACTTCCCCGAGTACATGCACTACTACGCGACCAAGCAGTGGTACTACCCCGGCACACCCAAGTCCAACGGCACCAATCGTAATACTTTGTTGTTCCGTGACCCGACGGTGGACGGCCTGAAGACCGGCCACACCAATGCTGCCGGCTACTGCCTGGTGTCCACGGCCAAGCGCCAGGTGCCCAATGCCGGCGAGCGCCGCCTGATCTCCATCCTGCTCGGTGCCGCCAGCGACAAGGACCGTGCCAACGAAAGCCAGAAGCTGTTGAACTGGGGCTATACCGCTTTCGATACCGTCAAGCTGTTTGACGGCGGCCAGGCCGTGGCCACCCCCAAGGCCTGGAAGGGCGCGCAGGACACCGTCAAGATCGGTAGCGTCACTCCCATCGTCGTGAATGTGCCAGCGGGCACGGGCGGCAAGCTCGACACCCAGGTGGTGAGCCAGGAGCCGCTGATTGCCCCTTTCACCAAGGGCCAGAAGCTGGGTACCCTGAAGGTGATGGCTGGCGGCCAGCAAGTGGCCGAGGTGCCGCTGGTGGCGCTCGATGATGTGGCAGAAGCCGGCATCTTTGGCCGCGCCTGGGACGCCATCCGTCTGTGGATCAAGTAAAGCGGTGCTGATGCCGAGGCTTTAACGCCTGGCAGAGGTCCATTCCTCCCCCTGCAAAGCGTGCCCCTGGCACGCTTTGTGGTTTCCAGGCTTGCAAAAATGAGAGCGGCTCGGGCAGATGGGCCGGCCTTTTTTGCCAGAAAGTAGCGAGATGCAGGCCGCTGTGCGGCGGGCTTGCGCGTAAACCATTTGCTCAATTTGGAGTCAGGTGGTACATTAGAGGGCTTTTCGGAATTTCCGAAGGGGCTGCCGTCTTTGCCTTTGGGGCAAGGGGCTGGCAGCGAATCACGATAAGTTCACGGTAATTTCACGTTTAGGGACGTTTATTAATGCCAACCATTAACCAACTCGTGCGTCAGGGCCGCACGGTAGAAGTTGTTAAATCCAAGAGCCCTGCTATGGAAAACTGCCCCCAGCGCCGCGGCGTGTGCACCCGTGTGTACACCACGACGCCTAAGAAGCCTAACTCGGCTTTGCGTAAGGTGGCCAAGGTTCGTCTGACCAATGGTTTCGAAGTTATTTCGTACATCGGCGGTGAAGGCCACAACCTGCAAGAGCACAGCGTTGTGCTGGTGCGCGGTGGCCGTGTGAAGGACTTGCCAGGTGTGCGTTACCACATCGTGCGCGGTTCGCTTGACCTGCAAGGCGTCAAGGACCGTAAGCAGTCCCGTTCGAAGTACGGTGCCAAGAAGCCTAAGGCCAAGTAAGCACTGGTTTTTTGAACGAATACAAAGGTGCTGTGTCCCGCGTGGCGCGAGATCCAGCGTAGTGACCCCAAGCGCAAGTGTTTTGTGTGGGTCGAGTAAGTGGGAGTCCTTGATTGGCTCTCGCGGTGTCTGAAAAGATGCCAACTGAAGCAAAGATAGAGGTAAAGAAATGCCACGTCGTCGCGAAGTCCCCAAACGTGAAATTCTGCCGGATCCAAAGTTCGGCAATGTAGAGCTGTCCAAATTCATGAACGTGATCATGGAAGGCGGCAAGAAGGCAGTTGCTGAGCGCATCATTTACGGCGCTCTGGAACTGATCGAGAAGAAGCACCCTGACAAAGACCCGCTGGAAGCTTTCGTTGTTGCCATCAACAACGTCAAGCCCATGGTCGAAGTGAAGTCCCGCCGTGTTGGCGGTGCCAACTACCAGGTGCCAGTTGAAGTGCGTCCTGTCCGTCGTCTGGCTCTGTCCATGCGCTGGATCAAGGAAGCTGCTCGCAAGCGCGGTGAAAAGTCCATGGCCCAACGCCTGGCCAACGAACTGCTGGAAGCTACGGAAGGCCGTGGCGGCGCGATGAAGCGCCGTGACGAAGTGCACCGTATGGCCGAAGCCAACAAGGCATTCAGCCACTTCCGCTTCTAAGCTGCGCGAGATCTGTCTCGATATTGCAAAGGCCGCATGCAACAATTTTTGCCTGCGGCCTTGCTCGGATTGAGACTGCCCTCACATCGAAGGCTGATGCCTGCGCAATCCGCCAGTCCGCATCGCCCCACACTTACTGATCAACAAAGGATCAACCATGGCTCGCAAGACCCCCATCGAGCGCTACCGCAATATCGGTATTTCTGCGCACATCGACGCAGGTAAAACCACCACGACCGAACGTATCCTGTTTTACACCGGCGTGACCCACAAGCTGGGCGAAGTGCACGACGGCGCTGCTACCACCGACTGGATGGAGCAAGAGCAAGAGCGTGGCATCACCATCACTTCCGCTGCAGTGACCTGCTTCTGGAAGGGTATGGACATGTCCTACCCAGAACACCGCTTCAACATCATCGACACCCCCGGCCACGTGGACTTCACGATTGAAGTGGAACGTTCCATGCGCGTGCTCGACGGTGCTTGCATGGTGTACTGCGCTGTGGGTGGCGTGCAGCCCCAGTCCGAAACCGTGTGGCGTCAAGCCAACAAGTACAAGGTGCCACGTCTGGCCTTTGTGAACAAGATGGACCGTACCGGTGCCAACTTCTACAAGGTCTACGACCAGATGAAGCTGCGCCTGAAAGCCAACCCTGTGCCCGTGGTAATTCCAATCGGCGCTGAAGACAACTTCAAGGGCGTGGTCGATCTGGTCAAGATGAAGGCCATCATCTGGGACGAAGCATCCCAGGGCATGAAGTTCGAATACGAAGACATCCCTGCAGACCTGGTGGAAACCGCCAACAAGTGGCGTGAAAACCTCGTGGAATCGGCAGCCGAAGCTTCGGAAGACCTGATGAACAAGTACCTGGAAGAAGGTACCTTGTCCGAAGAAGACGTGAAGGCCGGTATCCGCGCCCGCACGTTGTCGACCGAAATCCAGCCTATGCTGTGCGGCACCGCGTTCAAGAACAAGGGTGTGCAGCGCATGCTGGACGCCGTGATCGACTACCTGCCTTCGCCAGTGGACATCCCTGACGTTGCCGGTACCGACCCAGAAGACGAAGAAAAGAAGCTGACCCGCAAGGCAGACGACGGCGAGAAGTTCTCCGCTCTGGCGTTCAAGCTGATGACCGACCCGTTCGTGGGTCAGTTGACCTTCGTGCGTGTGTACTCCGGCGTTCTGTCCAAGGGCGACACCGTGTACAACTCGGTCAAGGGCAAGAAAGAGCGTATCGGCCGTATCGTGCAGATGATGGCGAACGACCGTATCGAAGTGGACGAAATCCGCGCCGGTGACATCGCCGCTTGCGTGGGCCTGAAGGACGTGACCACCGGTGAAACCCTGTGCGACGTGGCTTCGCCCATCGTGCTGGAACGCATGGTGTTCCCAGAGCCCGTGATTGCACAGGCTGTGGAACCCAAGTCGAAGGCCGACCAGGAAAAGATGGGTATCGCTCTGTCGCGTCTGGCTGCAGAAGATCCATCGTTCCGCGTGCGCTCCGACGAAGAATCGGGTCAGACCATCATCGCCGGTATGGGCGAGCTGCACCTGGAAATTATCGTTGACCGCATGAAGCGTGAATTCAACGTGGAAGCCAACGTGGGCAAGCCCCAAGTGGCCTACCGCGAAACGATTCGCCAAAAGGTCGTGGACGTGGACGGCAAGTTCGTTCGCCAGTCCGGCGGTAAGGGCCAGTACGGTCACGTGGTGTTCACGGTTGAGCCGCAAGAGCCAGGCAAGGGCTTCGAGTTCGTCGACGCCATCAAGGGCGGTGTGGTTCCTCGCGAATACATCCCTGCGGTGGAAAAGGGCGTGATCGAAGCGCTGACCTCCGGCGTGCTGGCTGGCTACCCTGTGGTGGACGTCAAAGTGACGCTGACCTTCGGTTCGTACCACGATGTGGACTCGAACGAAATGGCGTTCAAGATGGCCGCTATCTTCGGTTTCAAGGAAGCTGCCCGCAAGGCCAGCCCCGTGATCCTCGAGCCAATGATGGCCGTGGAAGTGGAAACGCCTGAAGACTACGCCGGTACCGTGATGGGTGACTTGTCTTCCCGCCGCGGTATGGTGCAGGGCATGGACGACATGGTGGGTGGCGGCAAGGCCATCAAGGCAGAAGTGCCACTGTCCGAAATGTTCGGCTACGCCACGTCGCTGCGTTCGCAAACGCAAGGCCGTGCTACGTACACGATGGAGTTCAAGCACTACGCTGAAGCCCCACGCAACGTGGCCGAGGCTATTGTCGCTTCCCGCGCAAAGGCCTAAAATATGCGCCCGCGCCTGGCTTGCCAGGTGCGGGCTGCTTTTTGTCTACGACCGGGTGCCGCTTTGTTTCCTGTGCGAAGCGACCCAGCAATTCGGTGTAGACGTTAAACCCAACACAGGTTTTGCTCTTTATTTGGAGAATTCTCATGGCAAAAGGTAAATTCGAACGGACCAAGCCGCACGTGAACGTGGGCACCATT
The DNA here is from genome assembly GCF_041730275.1 of Comamonas sp. SY3. Classification (NCBI taxonomy): domain Bacteria; kingdom Pseudomonadati; phylum Pseudomonadota; class Betaproteobacteria; order Burkholderiales; family Comamonadaceae; genus Comamonas; species Comamonas sp. SY3. The sequence continues at coordinate 358,964 of NZ_JBGTYN010000004.1, forward strand.
GGTCACGTGGACCACGGCAAGACCACGCTGACGGCTGCTATCGCAACCGTGCTGTCTGCCAAGTTCGGCGGCGAAGCCAAGAAGTACGACGAAATCGACGCTGCTCCTGAAGAAAAGGCACGCGGCATCACCATCAATACCGCACACGTTGAGTACGAAACGGCTAACCGCCACTACGCTCACGTGGACTGCCCTGGCCACGCCGACTATGTGAAGAACATGATCACCGGCGCTGCCCAGATGGACGGCGCTATCCTGGTTTGCTCGGCCGCTGACGGCCCCATGCCCCAGACCCGTGAACACATCCTGC